>NZ_JAGKWP010000130.1 GCF_021151785.1 Flavobacterium sp. | reverse complement strand
GTTTTATTATCCATAGTGTTATTTTATTGGGGGTTTAACTTTTTGAAAGGTAAAAATCTTTTTGATAATAGTGTTAAGTTGTATGTGGTATACACTAATGTAGCTGGTTTAGCACCTTCGTCACCTGTAACTTTAAATGGTTTGGCTATTGGAAAAGTTAATAAAATAGAGGTGCAAAAAGATGGTAAAATGTTAGTTGAAATGGTTATTACCAATGAAGAAATCAACATAGCTAAGTCAAGTGTTGCCGAAATTCAAGGTGCTGGAATCATGGGAGGTAGAGAAATAGCCATCTTAAATAATTTTTCGGACCACAATTACACCGCCTCAGGGGATTATTTGAAAGCAGCTGAAAAATTAGGTCTAACAGATGCCCTAGCTAATCAGTTGGTTCCTGTAAAAGACAAGGTTGAAAAATTACTTGACAATGCTAATGCCTTGTTTGAAAATGTTAATGCAACTTTAGACGCGCAAACTCAGAAGAACTTAAAATTAAGCATAGCTTCTTTGCAAACTACGTTAGCTGAATTTAGTTCCGTAGCACAACAAGTAAATGGGTTACTAGTTGAAAATAAATCGAAATTAAGTACTACATTATCCAATTTTGACAAAACTTCGCAGAATTTAACAAAAATGACTGATTCTTTAGCAAAAGCTAATTTAGCAGGAACGGTGAAGCATTTGGAGGAGACCTTAGGTAATGTAAATGGTATTTTAAAAGAAATGGAACAGGGGAATGGTTCTGTGGGTAAATTGCTTAAGGATGAAGCTCTATATAATAATGTAGAAAAAACGTCTAAAGAGTTAGCATTACTTTTACAAGATTTACGTTTGAATCCAACACGTTACATTAATGTATCTGTTTTTGGAAAGAAAAACAAACCTTACGTAGCACCAAAAGAAAATACAACTGAAATTAAATCTACCAATTAATAGTGAACCTATGATGAGTATCGTATCACAACTTCTTTTTGCAGTAATTTTAGCTATTGGAATTGGCTATTTTGCAAAAAATGTAAAAAAATTAATTAGAAATATCAAATTAGGTAAGGAAGTAAACCGTTTTGATCATTCTTCAGAGCGTTGGAGAAACATGACGTTGATTGCGCTAGGGCAAAAGAAAATGTTTGCTAGGCCAATACCAGCTTTATTGCATTTAATCGTTTATGTTGGTTTTATCATTATCAATCTTGAAATGTTAGAAATCGTCATTGATGGTTTGTTTGGGACGCACAGAATTTTTGAATTTTTAGGTGGTTTCTATGGAATTTTAATTGGTTCTTTTGAAATTTTAGCCGTACTTGTTCTTGTAGCTGTGTTCGTATTTTGGACAAGAAGAAATGTAATTAAGTTGGCTCGTTTTACCAAACCTGAATTGAAAGGTTATGCAAGTAAAGATGCTAATACGATTCTTTATTTTGAGGTGGTATTGATGTCGTTATTTTTAATTATGAATGCAGCAGATATTCACTTCCAACAAAGTGAATTAGGCGGAAATGTGATTTCTCAATTTATACATCCTTTATTTTCTGGATTTTCATTAGAGGGAATTCAAATTGTTGAACGAACGGCTTGGTGGTTGCATATTACGGGTATTTTAATTTTCTTGAATTATTTATATTTTTCAAAACATTTGCATATCATTTTGGCCTTTCCAAATACCTACTTTGCTGATTTGAATCCAAAAGGGCAATTGGACAATTTAGAAAGTGTTACAAATGAAGTGAAATTAATGATGGATCCTAATGCTGATCCTTTTGCGGCACCAGCTAATCCTGATGCTGTTCCTGCTAAGTTTGGTGCTAGCGATGTACAAGATTTAAATTGGGTACAATTGCTAAACGCTTACACTTGCACAGAATGTGGGAGATGTACTTCAGCTTGTCCGGCTAATTTGACAGGTAAGAAATTATCACCTCGTAAGATTATGATGGATACTAGAGACCGTTTGGAAGAAGTAGGGAGAAATATAGATGCTAATAATGGTGTTTTTGTTGAAGACGGTAAGTCGTTGTTAAACGATTATATTACACCAGAGGAACTTTGGGCGTGTACTACTTGTAATGCTTGTGTAGAAGAATGTCCAGTTAGTATTAGTCCGTTATCTATTATTTTAGATATGAGAAGATATTTAGTTATGGAACAGAGTGCAGCTCCAATGGAATTAAACAATATGATGTCTAATATTGAGAATAATGGTGCTCCTTGGCCTTATAACCAAATGGATCGCTTGAATTGGAAAAACGAATAAAACTAATCCAAATAAAATACTAGTATGTTAGAAAATTTAGTAGTGCCTACCATGGCAGAAATGATGGCTGAAGGAAAACAACCAGAAATTTTATTTTGGGTTGGTTCAGCAGGTAGCTTTGATGAAAGAGCTAAAAAAATCACTAGAGCTTTTGTTAGAATTCTGAATAAAGCAAATGTAAATTTTGCCGTTTTAGGTACGGAAGAAAGTTGTACAGGTGATGTAGCTAAAAGAGCTGGAAATGAGTTTTTATTTCAAATGCAAGCTTTAATGAATATTGAATTATTGAATGCTTATGGGGTAAAGAAAATAGTTACTTGTGATCCTCACTCTTTCAATTGTTTAAAAAATGAATATCCTAGTCTAGGAGGGAAATATGAAGTATTGCACCATACGCAATTTATTAAACAATTATTAAATGAAGGTAAAATTTCATTCAATGATTCTTACTACAAAGGCAAAAGAATTACGTTTCATGATCCTTGTTATTTGGGTCGTGCCAATAATGAATTTGATGCTCCAAGAGCAATTCTAGCCAAAACCAATGCAGACATTGTTGAAATGAAGCGCAGTAGAAATACAGCTTTGTGTTGTGGTGCGGGAGGTGCTCAAATGTTCAAAGAACCTGAAAAAGGAGATATGGAAATCAATATTTTAAGAACAAAAGATGCTTTAGCAACACAACCAAATATCATTGCAACAGGTTGCCCTTACTGCAATACTATGATGACGGATGGTGTAAAATTTAGTGAGAAAGAAAACGATATTAAAGTTTTAGATATTGCAGAAATCATAGCTAATGCTCAATAAACTTATTATGAATAGACTTATTTTAATTTTAACTTGTTTTTTTGCTTACTATGCATCAGCACAAGATTATATGGAAAAAATAGCAGAAGGCACTTGTGATTGCATAGCTAAAAAGAAACTAAATCTTAATAATGACGAACAGTTAAAATTGAATTTAGGTTTATGCATGATGGAAGCTTATGGTAAATATGAAAAATTAGTTCCCAAAAAAGATAGATTAGATTTGTCTAACTCCGCTCAAATGAGAGCATTTGGAGAAAAATTGGGAATAAAGATGATTTCTTTTTGCCCAGATTTCTTGATGGCAGTTGGTAAACAAGCATTAAAAGATGATGCGATAGAAGAGGATTCTACTGCTGCTGCTACTGTTGATGAGGCAACAGCATTAGAAGATTTATCAGTAGAAGGAACGATTCATTCTATAACTAAAAATCATTATTTGATTTTAACTGTTAAGGAAAGTACAGGTAAATCTCACCAATTTTACTTAATTAATAATTTCGAAAATTCATACTTAATTACAGATCAGGTATTGCAAAATAAAGACAAAGTCAAAGTGTCTTATTTTGAAACGGAATTATATGATGTGCAATTGAATAAATTTTTGATTTCTAAAGTAATAACAGATATTGTTAAATTATAATGTATATACCTTTTGAAAATATACCTGATGAATCTAGAATTTGGATTTATCAATCGAATAGAAAATTAGCTGATGATGAAGTAGTTGCTATTGAAAAAAAATGTCTAGATTTCATCGAAAATTGGGCAGCCCATAGTACCTCTTTAGAAGCTTCATTCATAATAAAATACAATCGATTTATTATTTTTGCTGTAAATCAAGAAGTACAAGCTGCTACTGGGTGTTCAATTGACAGTTCAGTACGTTTTATACAAGATTTAGAAAAAGAATATGGTATTGAGCTTTTAGATAAAATGAATGTTACTTTTAAAGTAGGGGAACACATAGCACATAAATCATTAATTGATTTTAAAAAAATGGCTAAGGAAAAAGCAGTTACTTCTTCAACTATTGTTTTTAATAATTTAGTCAATACAAAAGCAGAATTTTTAGAATTTTGGGAAGTTCCCGCTAGTGAGAGTTGGCATAATCGTTTTTTTTAATCAACAGGAGCCTACTTTTTTAAAAAAATAACGTTAGTTAAAGGATTAATTTTAAAAAACAAAGTATTTTTGCTTATTGTTTTTTGAAATTAATCCTTCTTTTTTTGATACACATCCTATGGATAGCGATATATTTTTATTGAATATTTCTGGACAAGACAAACCAGGTTTGACTTCTTCTCTAACGGCAGTTTTGGCAGAATATGACGCTAAAATTTTGGATATTGGACAAGCTAATATTCATGACACATTATCTTTAGGTATTCTATTTCAAATTAAATCAGGCAAAAAATCAGCAGTAGTATTAAAAGATTTATTATTTAAATCTTATGAGTTAGATATAAAAGCGTCTTTTAAACCTATTTCGCTAGAAGATTATGAAAAATGGGTTAAACTACAAGGTAAAGATCGTTATATAGTTACTTTGCTAGGAGAAAAATTAACTGCCGAACAAATTTCCGAAGTAACAAAATTTATTTCTGAAAAAAAATTGAATATTGATGCTATTAAACGACTAACGGGTAGAGCTTCCTTAGTTAAAGAAGAAGATTATCCCAGAGCGTCTATTCAATTATCAATACGAGGTGCCATTCATAATAAAGCTGAGTTTACGGAAAGATTTATGCAAATTTCCAGAGATTTAAACGTAGATATAGCCTTTCAAGAGGACAATATTTTTAGAAGAAGTAGAAGATTGGTTTGTTTTGATATGGATTCTACTTTAATACAAACCGAGGTAATTGATGAATTAGCAAAATTGGCTGGTGTTGGTGAGCAAGTTCAAGCTATTACTGAAGCGGCCATGCAAGGAGAAATAGACTTCAAGACCAGTTTTGAACAAAGAATGCAATTGTTAAAAGGGTTGAAAGAAGAAGTGTTGCAAGAAGTTGCCAACCAATTGCCTATTACAAAAGGGGCCAAAAGATTGATAGATACATTAAAAGCCTACGGATTTAAAACGGCTATTTTATCTGGTGGTTTTACTTATTTTGGTACGTATCTTCAAAAAGAATTAGGTATAGATTATGTAATTGCAAATCAATTAGAAATTAGCAATGGTGTTCTCACGGGCGGATATTTAGGGGAGATTATTGATGGTGAGAAAAAGGCAGAATACCTTAAAAAAATAGCAGAAAAAGAAGGTATAGATATTAGCCAAACTATCGCTATTGGAGATGGTGCCAATGATTTGCCTATGCTTAATTTAGCTGGTTTAGGAATTGCTTTTCATGCTAAACCTAAAGTTAAAGACAATGCACAAAGTTCCATATCAAGTATTGGTTTAGATGGTGTTTTATATCTTTTAGGTTATCATGACCGACATATTGATTTAATGGCTTAATCCTAATT
>NZ_JAGKWP010000129.1 GCF_021151785.1 Flavobacterium sp. | reverse complement strand
GAATTATTCACAAACATAAAATTTAAAATTTAGAAAATATATGGCAACAGGAAAAATTAATGTTTCGGTAGAGAACATCTTCCCCTTGATTAAAAAATTCTTGTATAGTGATCACGAAATTTTTCTTCGTGAGTTAGTCTCCAATGCAACTGATGCAACTTTAAAATTAAAACACCTAACCTCTATTGGCGAAGCTAAAGTAGAATATGGCAATCCTATTATTGAAGTAAAAATAGATAAGGAAAATAAAAAAATCCATATCATTGACCAAGGTTTAGGAATGACTGCTGATGAAGTAGAAAAATACATTAATCAAGTGGCTTTTTCAGGAGCAGAAGAATTTTTAAACAAATACAAAGATTCAGCTAAAGATGCTGGGATTATAGGCCACTTCGGATTAGGTTTTTACTCGGCTTTTATGGTGGCCGAAAAAGTAGAAATTGTTACCAAATCGTTTAAAGATGAACCTGCAGCACACTGGACATGTGATGGCAGTCCTGAATTTACTCTTGAGCCTCATGCGAAAACAGAGAGAGGTACTGAAATCATTTTACACGTAGCTGAAGATTCACTTGATTTTCTAGAAGAATCTAAGATTCGTGAATTGTTAACTAAATATAACAAATTCATGCCAGTTCCAATTAAATTTGGAACAAAAAAAGAAGCCCTTCCAAAACCAGAAGATGCTGGAGAAGACTACAAGACTGAATACATAGATGTTGATAACATTATCAATAATCCGAATCCTGCATGGACAAAACAACCAAGTGAACTGACCGAGGAAGATTACAAAAATTTCTACCGTGAATTGTATCCTATGCAATTTGACGAACCTTTATTCAACATTCATTTAAATGTTGATTATCCATTTAACTTGACTGGTATTTTGTATTTCCCTAAATTAAGTTCTGACTTACAAATTCAAAAAGACAAAATTCAATTGTACCAAAATCAGGTATTCGTAACTGATAATGTAGAAGGCATTGTACCTGAATTTTTAATGATGTTAAAAGGAGTGGTAGACTCTCCTGATATTCCATTAAATGTGTCGCGTTCTTACCTTCAAGCCGATGGAAATGTAAAGAAAATTTCAAATTACATTACTAGAAAAGTTTCAGATAAATTAAAATCTTTATTCAACGAAAATCGTGAAGATTTTGAAAAAAAATGGAACGATATTAAAATTGTATTGGAATATGGAATGCTATCTGAACCCAAGTTTTATGAGAAAGCAGGAGATTTTGTTTTATATCCAACCACAGATGACAAATATTACACCTTGGCAGAATTAAAAGAAGCCATTTCTTCTACTCAAACAGATAAAAATGGTAAGTTAGTTGTATTATATGCTTCAAATAAAGAGGCTCAACATAGTTACATTGCTCATGCTAAAGAAAAAGGATATCAAGTATTATTATTAGACTCTCCAATTGTATCACATTTAATACAAAAATTAGAAACTGATAATGAAAATTTAACTTTTGCACGCGTTGATTCAGATCACATTGATAAATTAATTCAAAAAGACGAAGAGGCCATCTCTAAATTAACGGATGAAGAAAAAGAAAAATTAAAAGCTACTATTGAAGCCTCTGTTCCTAAAGAAAATTATACCGTTCAAATGGAAGCTCTAGATAGCACTGCAGCTCCTTTCATCATAACACAACCTGAATTTATGAGAAGAATGAAAGAAATGAGTCAGACTGGCGGCGGCGGTATGTTTGGAATGGGTAATTTCCCAGATATGTTTAATTTAGTTGTGAATACCAATTCTGAATTAGCTACTTCTATTTTAAATAGTAGTGAAGAGGTTCAAAAAGAACTGGTAAAACAAGCCTTAGATATAGCTAAACTTTCTCAAGGATTACTAAAAGGGGAAGAATTAACCGCTTTTGTTAAAAAAAGTTTTGAAGCCTTAAAATAGGTTTAGTATTTATTAAAACAATATCCTGATTAGTAAAAACTAGTCAGGATTTTTTTTGAGTAAAGGATTTAATTTTGTACTTCAATGTTCAATAAAAAAAGCTACTAAAATTATAGTAGCTTCTCAAACAAATCAAAAAAAGAAATTATTTTCTCTTTACATTTATAGCCGTTAATCCTTTTGGTGTATTTTCAACTTCAAAAATAACAGTATCATCTTCTGAAACGTTATCGATTAATCCTGTTGCGTGAACAAAAATATCTTGTCCTCCGTCTAATTGTGTAATGAATCCAAAACCTTTTGACTCATTAAAAAACTTTACTTTACCTTCTTGCATTATGTATTAATTAAAATTATTTTTTTTTTATTATGTGGGTGGCCTTAAAGCCTTTTAAACTTACCTCTTTTTTAAAAGTCACTTTATCGTTTTTCTTAAATGGAAAAGTAGTCACATCATAGTTAAAGAATAACGAATCGCGAGTTTTGTCTTCCGTAATAAAACCATATCCTTTTTCATGTAAAAAGTTGATCATTCCACTATGAATTTCAGAAGTTTCCTTAGACGTATTATTTCTTTCGATTAAATCATCCTCTGACTGTAGATGGGGAGGTATTGAGGTAAAATTTCCATTTTTATCTACATAAATAAGCATGTCTTCTAAACTCTTACCTTTATTGTTATTTACTTTTCTATCTTCTCTTCTAAGTGCTTTGTCTTGTTTTTTCTTAGCTTTTTTTTTGTTTCCTTCTTTTTTAGAAAAAGAATCTGCCATATATATTCTGTTTAAAATTAAATTTCAAAAAATAATTATTGTACAACGAAATCTAACTTTAAAAGAAAGACTTAAACACTAAAAAAGTGGTAATACTCGGGTGGCTGAAAAAGCGAAAACTGAGAAAGGAGAAATTTGACTTTAAACTACGTCAGAAAAGGCAAAGGCAGTAACCTATAATTATGACGCAAAGATACAACAATTAATTTAGCAAACTAATTTATTTACAATTATTTAGATTTAAATTAAACATTAACTATTAAAAGCGCCTCATTAAACCTTTTAATCAAACTATAGTCATATGTCACAACGAAAAAACTTTTACCATGAAAAACTTAAAATTATACTTTCCTTTTTTAGTATCTGTTCTACTTTTATCTTGCAATAAAGAAGACAATACAACAACAAAGACCGAAACAGACAAAGACTTAGTTACAGCTAATGCTGTTGCTGATTTTTCAAGTGAAATGGATTTTAATTATGGCTTAGATCTTTCACAAAATTATAGCAGTTATTCCAACCGTACAAGTGAAACACATGCTTTGGCTTCTTGTGCTACTGTATCGGTGAACAATACTACTCCTGGTCAATTTCCTAAAATTTTTACAGTAAGTTTTGGCTCAGGATGTACTTTAAATGGTATTACACGCTCTGGCACGCTTACTATTACATTGTCAAATTATTTATTATCTACTGGAAGTGTAATGACGATTGCAAGAGACAATTATTACATCAATGGAACTAAAATTGAAGGAACAGTTACTTATACTAATCAAACCACCAACCCTTCAATACCACAATGGACGAGAAGTATTTCAAATGGACAAATAACATTTGCTAATGGAGCTGTTTTTACACATTCTGGCACTAGAACTGTAAGACAAATTGAAGGTGTTTCAACTTTAATTTTAGCTGATAATGTTTATGAAATTTTAGCTGGAACTCATACGGTAAACAGACCTAATGGTTCATCTTTAACCGCTACTGTACTAACCCCTTTAATAAAAAATTTAATTGCAACTATATTTCACAAGGAACATTGAATTTACAAGGAACCTATTTAAATGGTACCTTAGATTATGGCAATAACACTTGTGACAATCAGGCAACCTATACACACGCTAATGGACAGGTATTTGCTATTACATTATAGTTTCTAATTCTACTAACCATTTTTATGCAGAATTAGAATCTTAGTTCATAAAATCACATTTATTTAAACGATAGTTTATCCATGATAGCTATCGTTATTTTTTTACCTAAAAACCGGTATATTAAACATTTTTTCTATCTTTGCCGGCTTTTTAAAAATTAGAAACTATGTTGAAAAACAATATGATTAAAGGAGTTTTTTTAGTAGGCCTTGGCGCTACTAGCTATGGGATGTTGGCTACTTTTGTTAAATTAGCCTACAAAGATGGATTTACCACTGCTGAAGTTACATCCTCACAATTCATCTATGGAATTTTAGGTGTTTTATTAATTAATATATTTCAAAAATTCAGATTTAATACGCCTACTATTAAAGCAACATCTATGAATATATTACAATTGATGTTAGCTGGTACTTCACTTGGTATGACAAGTGTTTTTTATTACTTATGTGTAAAATACATTAATGTTTCCATTGCTATTGTTCTTTTAATGCAAACCGTTTGGATGGGTGTATTATTAGAATGGTTTCTAGATAAAAAAGCACCATCATTACAAAAAATAATTTCAGTAGGTATTGTACTAGTTGGAACGATTTTAGCAACTAATATCCTAAAAAGCGAAATAGAATTAGATTGGAGAGGAATCGTTTGGGGCATGTTAGCAGCGGCTTCATTCACTACAACTATGTTCACAGCTAATAAAATTGCCCTAGGAGTTTCATCCGCTCAAAGAAGCTTATATATGCTTTTAGGAGGTGCTGTTATTGTATTTGGATTTTCAATTGCAACTCAAGTAACCCCTTTTAATTTAAATATATTTAAAGATTATGGTATTTTCTTAGCCCTTTTTGGAACAATTATACCTCCTCTATTAATGAATGCAGGTTTTCCTCATACAGGACTTGGCTTAGGCAGTATTGTATCTTCGTTAGAACTACCGGTTTCTGTTATGATGGCATTTATGATATTGAACGAACAAGTGGTCGCTTTACAATGGATTGGCATTATATTAATCATTATGGCAATAGTCATCATGAATATTAAATTCAATAAAAAATAATAAATTAGCGGTGTATTAACATCGCTTTTTTTATGCTTAATCTTTTCAAATCAGAACCCGTACGGCTCCATTTACCAGATGCTGAATTTATTTATTATCCTCAGTTTTTCAACAAAGATTTAGCTAATGAATTGTATCAAAAGTTACTCGATGAAACGCCTTGGCAACAAGATGAAATTACCATTTTTGGAAAAAAAGTTCCTCAACCCAGATTAACTTGTTTGTATGGAAATGAAGGAAAACCATATGGTTACTCAGGGATCATTATGCAACCCCATCCATGGACAGTGGCGTTAACTTATATCAAAGATTGTTTAGAAAAAGAAACCCAACTGCATTTTACCACTGTGCTACTAAATTTGTACAGAAACGAAAAAGATAGTAATGGTTGGCATGCAGATAATGAAAAAGAATTAGGAAAAGACCCATTTATAGCTTCGATTAGTTTGGGCGAAACAAGAAAATTTCAACTGAAACACAATCGTTTACCACATGTTAAACAAGACTTGAACCTAGAACATGGCAGCTTATTTTTAATGAAAAGTGGCTCTCAAACTCACTACAAACACCAACTCCCTAAATCAACACAGCCTAAAAACAATAGAATAAATTTAACTTTTAGAAACATTCTTTAAACAATATTCAAAA
>NZ_JAGKWP010000206.1 GCF_021151785.1 Flavobacterium sp. | reverse complement strand
ATAATGAAATATCCTAAAAAATCAGGGCTTTTGTGTAAAAAAATCTAATTTTGGTCAATTTTATGGCTCGATATCACTTTTACAAGCTCCTGGCTATAGGGTTAGCGATAGAGATGAGTAGGGTTTGGGATAGAAATGCAAAAAGTGGCGTCAAAACCATCAAAATATAGTCAGGTTTGAGATAGAAATAAGCAAGAATCAATCAAGACTGTGGACAACTCTGTTTATATCCTGTGCGCATGGTGTTTAAAATGTGTGGATAAACCACGAAACAGATGGCCAATTAGGGTTTAAGAGAGAGTAAATAGCAAGGCGAGAGATAGAGTTGGCATTAGGTCAAAGATAGAATGGAATAGGGTAAGAGGTAGAGTAACACTCAGGTTTACCATAGAGATAAATAAAATAAATCTTTAAAAATCAATAGGATGCGGTCAAATATGGAAAAACCTACCGAAGACCTTCCGTTTATTATGCAGTATCTATACAGGTTAGACATTAAATATTTTATGCAGACATTAATAGAATTAATGTATTAAACCGGTGAAAAAAAAGAAATCCAAAATTTCAAAATATTAATTAGCTAATGAAATAAGTAGAGCTCATGCTCATAAAATCATATCGAGTGTGTATGGAAAAATATCTCGTAATTAAGCGACTTCTTAAAAGAGTGGCACTAAAGAAGACCTCCAGAAAATCTGAAAATGCCGTAAATGACATGATCGGAACAATAGTTTGAAAGGGAAGGGAGAATGAAACAGTTAGATTGATAAAGCTTACCAGAGAGAGGAATAGTAAAACTTGATAAAGAATGGGGCGCATATCATAAAGATTGTAGGCCCCAGCCGGTTATTGAAGATTAGTCAACAGTAGCATCAATTCGAGATCTAGCTAAAAGCTGCTCTTTAAAGCTCAAGTAACTAAGAACGGCAGTGTAAAGTGCTCTTGAAGAGCCACAATCCCAGCATAACTCAAGCTCCCTCAATAACGATATATTCAAAGAAATATAAAAAGAGCTATAGCTCCCAGACTTCGGGTTGGCCAAAGCGCGAAGATTTGATCGATTTTGTAGTGACCAAAGCACGGCGGCGTCAAATAAT
>NZ_JAGKWP010000128.1 GCF_021151785.1 Flavobacterium sp. | reverse complement strand
TTCTCGCCGCGCGCGGCGGCAAGCTCGGCTTGGGTTTTGCCGGCTTGTTCCCGCGCCATTTTCACCCTGTCACCTATTGCGTTTTGGTTGTTTTCGATAGCGCGGGTGCCTGTCCGATATTCTACTTTTTCTTCTTGTACCACACTTGAAATTAAAATTTTAGCAGAGGCAGTGCCAATATGTCCCGTTAAAAGATTTTCTGCAAATTTTATTAAACGAGCATCAGCTAAATCGGTATTAGTTTCAACATTATATTTTAGATTAAAAATTGTCATTGCCCGTTTAGTTCTTTCTTCACCTAAAAACTTAACTAATACTTTTTCAATGTCACTAGTGTAAGCTGTTCCTTTCCATACAAAAGCATTTTCATGATTGGTACTGTACTTATCAATATCAATATACATTTCAGCATAATTTCGTTCTCTATAATTCCCTTTAAAACTAACAGAAACTCCAAAATAAACGATACTATTAAAAAGTAAACTCCAAAAAAAGGCATGAGTAACTGGTTGTAAGTAATTGAGACCAAATAACTGAAAAGGTTTTAATAACTCTATTCCAAATAATCCATCCGATATAAAAGCACTTTCCTTGCTTGAAAGTCCAATAGCATATGGCACTAACAAGGTATAAAAACAGATAATAATTCCAATTAAAATTCCCCATATAGCACCTTGTCTTGAACCTCTTCTCCAAAAAAGAGCACCAAAAAAAGCGGGGGCTAATTGTGCAATGATTGCAAAAGATACTAATCCAATTGAAACTAATGTATAATTTAATGCAAAGTATCTGTATATCAAATAAGACAAAACAATTAAAATAAAAATACCTATTCTTCTTATTTTTATAATTTTCTTATTATTAATAACTTGATCTTCATTACTTAATTTACCAAGAAAAGTATAAGGTATTAATATATTGTTACTCAACATAGTAGACAAACTTACACAAGCAACAATAATCATTGAAATAGCAGCAGAAAAACCACCTAAAAAAACAATAACAGTCAAAACTTGATTGTTAAATAATTGAGGTATAAGTAAAGAGTAAGAATCTGCATTAACAGATAAATCTTTAAATAATATATTACCTCCCCAAGCTATTGGATAAACAAATAAATTAAATAATAATAAATAAAGCGGAAACAACCAAATCGCCGTTTTTAGATGACGTTCTCTGTTATTTTCTACAACTGAAACTTGAAATTGTCTTGGCAATAGGAAAACGGCAAATAAAGACATGATTATTAAAAAAAACCAATTAATTGCTTGAGATAATCCTCCTAATCGATTTCGCTCTTTAAAAAAAGTAAGTTGATTTGCTCTAATGTAAATATCTTCAAAACCATCAAAAACATAAAAAGTAACATATAAACCAATAAAAATAAAAAAAACAAGTTTTAAAATACTTTCAGCAGCAACAGCCGTAACAATACCTCTTCTTTTTTCTGATGCATCAACATATTTAGAACCGTAATAAGACGCAAACATAGCTAAAGCTAAAGCTACATAAGTAGTGGTATCATCAAAAATATTAGAGCTTGACTCAGTTTTTGAAACAATATGAAAAGATTCTGAAATAGCTTTTAATTGTAAGGCAATATAAGGTAAAATAGCAATCAAACAAACCACAGTAACAATGGCGCCTAAAAATCTACTATTTCCATATCGTAATGAAATAAAATCAGCAATACTAGAAATCTTATTAACATTTGAAATTCTAATAATACGTCTAAGGACTATAATCCATGCAGGAATAATAATTACTGGACCTAAATATATAGGTAAATAACCCAAACCTGATTTAGCTGCAACTCCAATACTACCATAGTAAGTCCAAGCCGTACAATAAACTGCTAACGACAAAGAATACACATATGGATTATTACTCCATTTTACATTTTCTTTTTTTTCAGCCCAATGCGCAACAAAAAATAAAAAGGCAAGATAAATTAATAATATGACTATGAGAGAAAAACTATTCATAATATCTTTTTAAGATAATATAAGAAATCATTACTGAAAAGATCCACAATGAAAATAAATAAATATATAAAACAGGAATACCAAAAAAAAATGAAGAAGTATCAAACAACAAAAGTATAGGTAAATTAAACCCTACTAACAAAATAAATGAAAGCACTACTAGCTTTTGTTGATGCCTTTTTTTCATTAATTATAAATAAATATTAATTTTAAAATTTATTTCTTAAAAATATAACATTTATTTTACATGATAAAAAACATTTTGCAAAATAGATATAGCTATTTTTAAATAAAAAAAGCCCTTGAAATCAAGGGCTAGGAGATTGAAAACTAATATTACTTAATCTTCATATTCATCAGTGATAGCATAATAGCCAAAAATTGCTAAACCTGTTACAACTAATGGTAATAAGATAAAAAATATGATGATACCAAATACTAAATCATCTTGTTTTCCAGAGGAAAGTTTACCTCCAAAAATTTCGATACTAAAGAAAGCCATTGCAGCTGCTAAGAGTATCCATACTATTCCTAAATATTTTTTTACTGTATTCATAGTCATATATATTATTCGTGAAGTGTATTAATTTTTCTGTCTATATAAATCATTCCGATGATAAATGATATACCAGCAATAATGATTGGATACCATAATCCTTCTAAATAAAATTCTGGATCACCAGCGTCTTTAGCTGTGGTAACAAAATATGTAGAAATAGCTGGTAATAAACCTCCAAAGATTCCGTTACCCACGTGATAAGGTAATGACATGGAAGTATAACGAATTTTAACAGGAAACATTTCAACTAGGAAAGCTGCAATTGGTCCATAAACCATAGTAACAAATATAACTTGAATAAAAACTAAGAAAATCAATAAAGCCATATTAGAAGAATTAATTTTTTTAGAAATTTTAGTTTCTATTTTTTCTTTTCCTTTATCATCTAACATTACTTTTCCATTTTCTAAATGAATTGTTTTCACTTCTTCTAACAAAGTTCCATCTGTATATTCTTTATTAGTAGTGTAAATTGAATCTATTTTGGTAGCATCTACTTCTTTCATAGAAGGTACTATTTTTGTTTTCTCAACAATTTCAGTTTTTAAAGCCACGTCAGTAGTCTCATACATCATTTTATAAATTGGACGATATAATAATATTGCTATTAACATACCCGCCATCATAATATTTTTTCTACCTATTTTATCACTCAACCAACCAAAAACAATAAAGAAAGGAGTTCCTAAAACTAATGCAATCCCTAATAAAGTTTCTACTTGAGATGCATCAACCATTTGTACTGTTTTTAAGAAATTCATAGCATAAAATTGACCCGTATACCAAACTACACCTTGTCCCATAGTAGCTCCAAATAAAGCTAATAAAACAAATTTCAAATTGTACTTATTACCAAAGCTCTCTTTTAAAGGATTTGTTGCAGTTTTCCCTTCAGCTTTTGCCTTTGCAAATTCAGGCGATTCGTGCATGTTTTTTCTAATTTGCACAGAAACAAAAACCATTAAAATAGATACCCAAAAAGGTACTCTCCAACCCCAATCTTCAAATTGCTCTTTTGATAATAAAGATTTTGTTGCCAAAATAACCAGTAAAGACACAAATAAACCAACAGTTGCAGTTGTTTGAATCCAGGCAGTCCAATATCCTTTTTCTCCTTTAGGCGCATGTTCGGCTACATATGTTGCTGCACCACCATACTCACCACCTAAGGCTAATCCTTGAAGCAATCGAAGAACTAATACTAAGACAGGAGCTGCAAAACCAATAGTTTCATAACTAGGAATACATCCTATTACAAAGGTAGCCCCTCCCATTAATAATAAAGTTACCATAAAGGTATATTTTCTACCAATCAAATCACCTAACCTTCCAAAGAATAATGCTCCAAAAGGGCGAACCACAAATCCTGCGGCAAATGTTGCTAAAGTAGATAAAAAAGCTGCTGTTGGATTATCAGAAGGGAAAAATTTAGTAGATAAAACAACGGCTAAACTTCCAAAAATATAGAAGTCATACCACTCAATCATTGTTCCCATTGAGGAAGCAGAAATTACTTTCCAAATTCCTTTTTTACTGTTATCACTCATAAGTTATAAATTTAGTTTGTTATTAGTTTTATAGATATACTTGTAGTTGTAATAAGAATTCTCCTTTGTATCCGTCAATATGATCTACAGTTGTGTAAACTGGACGATTTGAATATTGTGCAGTTAACTTAGCATGATGTCCATCTAAAAATAAATTAGTCCCTAAGTCAAATTGATTGCTTGATTTCTTTAATGCATCAAAATTTTTATTGGTGTAAGCTAAATAAGGTTGAATTCTAACTTTTGGTTTTTCATTTTTATTAGGGATCAAGAAACCTGCTTGCGTATACCAAATTGAACCTGTACCAATCATTGGCTGAGCATTCCCTGGTCCAGCTAATGCTTTTGCTCCAGTGAAAGTAGCATCTGCTATTCCTTCATTCATGATTCCAATGTTTCTTAGATAATTTGGACCAAAATTGTAATTATAGTAAACACTATATGCCGTAACAGCCATTTTCTTTTCTTTGGCTCCGATTGGCATATCTAAAAATACATCACCAGAGAATAAGTTAATATCATGCTTGCTTACAGTTAAATCACTATTTCTACTTCTTGTTCCATTCGGGGCAGTATAAAAACCAGCACCAATATTAAAAACTTTTTTGGTACCTAAATAAGTCCCTACTTTGAAAGGCAATAAATTTGCTTCTTTATCTAAAAACTGATACTCAACATATCCTGCTTTAGACCATTTTGTGTTACCATTATTATCAAAAGATGTATTTTCAGCATTCACATAGTTACCAGAAGTATTTTTTGCTAAAACATCAATATTAGTTGAAAACGGTTTATTCAAGCTGAAACGATATTCTAATTTATTGTATTTTCCTTTGGCAAAAATTCCCACCTGACGTGCAAACTGATCTGAATTATCAATTAAAGGCCAGTTAAAAATTGGCGCATCAATAGTTAAAAAATTCAGTGTTGATGCCATTGTCATACGAGATAAACCCATGTAGTAGTGAAGCCCTGCTCCTATTGATAAACTAAATGGCTTTCCTTCTTTAGGAAGTACAACTGCATACTCATTCCAAGCATCGTGAAAAAACAAACCTGGTTTTTTTCCAGCTCCATAACCACCTGTACCTGAGGTTCCTGCTGCACCACCATTAGTAAATGTTTGATTGTTAATTCCAAAATGAGTTACAATCATGTAGCGAGGTGAAATTTGCGCATAAGCTAAAATTCTTAATCGTCTTAGACTGATGTCTTCTTGTGTAGTAGTTGAAGCATCACCAATCATAGTTCCTGGATTCATTTGAGAAGAACGCATCCAAACTTGATTCCAAGCAATAAATCTAATAAATTTATTTCCCTCGGGATTTAAATTTAATTTTAAACCATTACCGTAGTCTGTAGAACCTTGACCAAAGGTAATTGCTGAACACAAAGTAACAGCAGCAATTAAAATTTTTTTCATAATGATTAATTTGGTTAGTAATCGATTTTTCGTTGGACCAAATTCTTAAAATTTCAATATGAAAAAAATTAATAT
>NZ_JAGKWP010000127.1 GCF_021151785.1 Flavobacterium sp. | reverse complement strand
ATTTATACGTATTTAATTTATGCAAGTACTCATTACACAAATGACTTTTTTTCTTCTTGATTATAAAAAAGCCTTTTCAGAGTCGATTTCAAGGATTTTAAAATTAAATCGAAAAAACACTTGCGCAACCGAAAAGTTGCATATATTTGCAACCAATCAGTTGCTAATCCAAAAACGATAATATGAAACGAGATGTATTCCAGGCGATCGCTGATCCAACACGAAGAACCATTCTGGCCCTTATTGCACTGCAGGCAATGACACCGAATGCGTTGGCCGAACATTTCAATACATCCCGGCAGGCTGTATCAAAGCATCTTAAAATCCTTGTTGAATGTGAACTGGTACATCAAAAACAAACCGGACGTGAAATATACTATCAACTGGAAGTAACCAAAATGAAAGAGATCGACAACTGGCTTGCACAATTTAAAAAGTTGTGGGAAGAACGCTTCTCTCAACTGGATCAAGTATTACTCAACCTGAACACCAAAGAAAATGAAAAGTAGTTTATTCATGGATTTTTCCGTTGATAAAGGAAAAAATCAAATTAACGTTACACGAGAATTTGCTGCACCTCTTAAACACGTATGGGCAGCGTGGACAGAAAAAGAATTGCTTGATCAGTGGTGGGCACCAAAACCATGGAAAGCAAAAACAAAAGCACGGGACTTTAAAGAAGGCGGGTACTGGCTCTATGCCATGGTAGGTCCTGAAGGTGAAGAACACTGGGCAAGAGCAGATTTTAAATCCATCGATCCACAAAAGAAAATTGAATTACAGGATGCTTTTTGTGATGCATACGGTAAATTGAATATGGATTTTCCGCGCACCAAATGGAAAATTGCATTCAGCGAAACAACTGCTGGTACAACTGTGCAAGTAGAACTCACGTATGAAAAACTGGAAGATCTGGAAATGATTATTTCCATGGGCTTCAAAGAAGGCTTCTTAATGGCCCTCGAAAACCTGGATGGGGTTCTTGCTGCACAAAAATAAATCTATATTATTTGAAACAGCCTGCATACAACATGCAGGCTGTTATTTTTTATGAAATCGTCTCAATTTTCCCATCTATTTTTTACCTGCTTTTGTCGACGCTTTACAGTCTTCCATCTAGTATTTAGGTATCTTCCTTTTAACAAGCTTTTTGTACGTTTCATTTGTTGTACATAATTCGTTACTTGTTCAGGTAAACATTCATTTATGAAATTCATCTGCAATCTACTCCTATTTGTAGTTGTTGCATTCCTGCCCAATATTTCATTTGCACAGATTGAAACAACCACGCTGGAACAACTACAAGCTAAAACCATACAACCGGGAAACGACACACTCTACATCGTGAATTTCTGGGCAACCTGGTGCGGCCCGTGTGTGGCAGAACTTCCCTACTTTGAACAGGCGGCAAAAGATACAACCAATAAAAAAATTAAGATCCTGCTCATCAATCTTGACTTTGTTTCTGAGAAAGCCAAAGTAGAAGCATTTGTAAAAAAGAAGAACTTACAAAACAAGGTATACTCATTAAACGCCGGCGATCCCAACAAATGGATCGACCAGGTTGACAGCAGCTGGGATGGTGCCATTCCTGCAACTGTTTTCTATAAGAATGGTAAAAAGGTTTTCTTCCATGAAGGTGATCTCAACCAAACAGAACTGAACGAAAAAATAAAACTTCATCATTCATAATTCACCATATAAATTCTAATCCAATGAAAAAAATAATTGTATTCCTAGCCCTTAGCATCAGCATTGTGTTTGCATCTTTTATAACAGATGGAGGTTACCAGATTGGTGACAAAGCCATTGATTTCAAATTAAAAAACATTGATGACAAAACATTTTCACTTGCAGATAAAAAAGATGCAAAAGGTTTTATCGTTGTATTTACCTGCAATCATTGTCCGTATGCAATGAAGTACGAAGACCGTATCATCGCTCTAAACAATAAATATTCCAAGCTTGGTTATCCGGTTGTAGCGATCAATCCCAATGATGCTGTAGCTTACCCGGATGATAGTTTTGCCAATATGAAGAAAAGAGCAAAGGAAAAATCATTTACATTTCCCTATTTAGTTGACGAAACACAAGAGATTGCAAAAACATATGGCGCCAGCAAAACACCACATGTATTTGTTTTGAAGAAAGAAAATGCAGACCTGATTGTTAAATACATCGGAGCAATTGATGACAACACAGACAATGCTTCTGCTGTAACCGTGAAGTATGTGGAACAAGCGGTAGACGCATTACTGGCAGGTAAAGAAGTTCCAACGACTACAACAAAAGCGATTGGCTGTGGTATTAAGTGGAAAAAATAAGTATGATTAAAGAATTGCAGGATAAAAAATGATTATCTGCAGGCTTAATAATAAATAGTTATTCTAAACAGATTTCAATAAAACCAGTCTGATATTCATATCGACTGGTTTTACTGTTTATTTCTACAAGTGAAAAAAGCATGCTACCTGTTGCAACACTGATCCCAATCATGAAACGGGTTGCTTAGCCCAGGTATTTTTAGTATACTTAAAATACGATTCATTTCACAACCGTATAACTAACCTTATTTATGATGGCTCTCTTACATAAAAAATCCAGCCTGGTTATTTTTTTATTGACTAGTCTGCTGGCATTAAATTCCTGTAAAAAGAAAAAAGATTCCGATCCGGCACCAGGAAATACTGGACCTACGCTTACCTTATCCAAGGCACACGGTGTAGAAGGAATGTCTCTGGAAATTACCGGCGGCACATTCGGTACAACAGTGAGCGATATTGCTGTAACTTTTAATGGCGTTGACGCAACCGTTATAAGTACTACAGGAACCGCTATTCAGGTTGAAGTACCGGCAAGTAGCAGCGGCGCTGTAAAGGTTACCGTAAAGGGCACAACCTTTTCTTCCCAACCTGTATTCAGTTATGTAAACATGACCTGTGCCGACTTCGCTAAATTGCAATACAGTAATTTTACCATTACCAGCCAAACCAGCGGCACCATTAATTACACAGTAGATCTTAAAAACACAGGAACAAACCCACTTGATTTAACGCATGCTACTATCCAGAATTATACTTCTGCAGATAATAAATACGATAATTCAGACAATGCAGCCGGCGGATTTTCCATGTATATCGTAAATGGTGCAGATTATATATTAGAAGCTGGTGAAACCATTCATGTTAGTCATCATGCCAACAATTTAGCCGGTTCATACCTGATCGTAGAACTTAAGGCATATGTTGGGAATTACGTGGATTGCAACGATGCCAAACAATACATCGTTACAGCTAAATAAATTTTGCTATAGGCTGTAAAACAAAAAGTCTAGCTTATGGAAAGACTTTTTACAGCCTATAGCCCTTATTCTTTTATAAATTCATTGACCCGACCGTTACAATTACCTTGTATAGTTTACCGGCAGACTTACCACAAACTCACTACCTCCTCCATATTCCGTATGCAACTGAATATCTCCATTATGCTCACGGATAATTTCAAACGCAATGGACATTCCTAAACCCGCACCTTTACCAGCTTCTTTGGTAGAAAAAAACGGTTCAAAAACTTTTGCTTTAACATCGTCCGGAATACCGGTTCCATTGTCTTTAAAGCTAACATGTACTCTATGATTGTCGGCGTAAGCTGTAATAATAAGCCGTCCTTTTTCTTTACGTTCTTTATTTTCTTTAATGGAAAAAACAGCATTATTCAGGATGTTCATGAATACCTGATTTAATTTGCCCGGGTAACATTCTATCTGCGGAAGATCTGAAAAGTTTTTGATCACCTCGATCGAAGCTCCTGAAAACTCCGTATTCAGGAGAGTTAAGCTGGAATTAATTCCATCAAGGATGTTTGCGCGTTTAAAAACCTTTTCATCCGTTCTGGAAAATGCTTTAAGTCCTTGTACAATATCGGCGGTTTTCCCGGCTCCATCCTCAATGCCTTGCAATAAGCTTCCAATCTCTTTTTTCAAATACGCATAATCAATTTCATTTTTAAAAGAATTGATTTCAGATATTTCATTTTGAAAACCCGATAATGAATCTATGTTTTCATACTTCTGTATCAGTTCATAAATATCTTCAAGATCTTTCTTCAAGGGTTTCACATTGGATACAACATAATTAATAGGGTTATTTATTTCATGCGCAATTCCGGCAGTTAAATGCCCCAGTGAAGCCATCTTTTCAGAGCTCACCAATTGCTGCTGTGTTTGTTTTAAATCAGCAATCGTATCAGACAATTCTTTTGTTCGTTCTTCAACTTTTTTCTCTAACAGAATATTCTGGTTTTTAATAATGAGTTCATTCTGCAACAGAGCTTGTAAAACCTGAGCCTGTGATTCTTCTTTCTCTCTTTTTAAAATATTTATTCTGTCAGCCAAAGCAAAAGATAACAGTATTACTTCAAGTGCTGTTCCTGTTACCATGGTGTAATTGGTAAAATTATTAGCTGGCAGAATATCAAAATCTTTCAATACACTGATGATTATACCAAGCAACAAAGGTGTCCATGCTATTAAAAAGAACAATGCAGGTTTAAAGCCTCTTTTAAATATAACAATAGCGACCATAAGTATGTAGGCGCAAATCAAACCTGCATTTGTTAACACCAGAAAATAGCTGATGTTGAAATAACCTGCCAACGATAAAATTTCAGTTACTATATAAGCAAACGTAAAAATAAAAGAGCCTTTGTATAATATAGGTGTGTGTGTTTTCATTTGTAAAAATGTTTTTGCAAACTCCAATGCACTGATGCTGGCAATGCACGAAAACAAATAGACGCTTTGATTGGCCATCCACGGAGAAGTCGGCCACAGGTATTGAAATGAATATCCAAACAAGGATGCCTGTGCCATACCAATGGAGAAGACATATATGACGTACTTCAGATAAATAGAGTCTTTAAGGGTGAAGTATATAAACAGATTGAAAAAAAACATCACAAAGATGATTCCGCTATACATACCAAAAATAAATCCTTTGTCATGATTGGCGTCTAAAATCGATGTTGCAGAACCCAGTGTTACCGGTACGACTATTTCTTCGCCGCTTTTAAGGTGCAGGTAAACATTCTTTGTTTCTCCCTTTTGAATTGGAATCGAAAAAATATAAGTCGGATAATCATACATGCGCTTGCTGAACTTATATTGTTCACCGGCGTGATACGTATAGACAATCTTATTATTTTGTGGATTGACTACATAGATACTTATTTCATCTACGATTACCTGTCCATATTCTAAGAGCAGTTCCTTCAGGTCAGATTCATTTTGAATCGTAAACTTCACCCAAAAAGCTTTTGAAGAAATTCCCAGATTGGGAATGGTATTGCTGGCAGCAACGAATTTATCCGTTTGCATGACGTCCTGTATTGTACATGTATCAGCGGTATCTGTAAAAATTTCTGAATATCCACCTATGAGGATATTATCTGAGTGTTGATAATATTTAACTGTTTTTGAGTGGGAATAAATGGGTAAAAACAAAATCAACATCCACAGAACAATCCTCTTCATGCATTCTCAATTTAATAAACTAGCCATGCAAGAATAACATTAAGTGATTATATTATTCTTACATGAAAATAATTATTTAATCAGCATCAACAAACAAACGTTTAAAAAAATCAATGTTTTTTTTACAGTAAAATTGAAAGTAACAGTGT
>NZ_JAGKWP010000126.1 GCF_021151785.1 Flavobacterium sp. | reverse complement strand
CAACACTAGAAGATTTTACATAAAGCGTAGTAGCATTACCTCCTGTATATGGAATTGTAGCAGCTGCATCAGTATATAAATTAGTAGTTGGTGACCAAGCAATTGATGTACTCTGAGTACCTGAAATGGAAACATTATCTATACCCCAAAAATACCTCCATGAAGCAACATAATTAAATCTAATATAAACAGTAGATTTATTTAAAAAAGCGGCAGTTAACGGAACTGTAACTTGTGTAAAACTAGTTGATGTATTTACAGATATTGGGGTTAATGTTTGTAAATCTGTCCAAGCAACACCATCTAAAGAAGCCTGAACTTTAGCAGTAGTTGAACTTGGCGTAGAATCATATAAATAACTGTAAAACTTCAAATCTACAGAAGTATAATTTAAAGTACTAAATGATGGTGATTGAAGTAATGTTGTTGTACTACTTCCACTACCACCAGCATCACTATTAGATAAATAAAACTGAGAATTATCATTACTATGCCATGTAGCATAAGTTGAATAAATATAACCATCAGGCTTCAAAGACCATGCGATATTTGTAGCATTTGTCCCTGTTGAATTATTTACCGTTGTCCATGAATTAGTAGGTGCATTAAAGTTCTCACTTAAGATAGAAATATTATCTGAACTACCTCCTGACAAAGTAAGTGATTGAATTGAATTCACACAAACCGCTGGTGCTATTGGAGCAATCGTAATTGCTGATGGTGTAGAATTTACATTTACTGTAAAAGTAACTGTATTAACACAAGAACCTGCAGACTGTGAAGCCGTTAATGTATAAGTTGTTGTACTTGTTGGATTAAATGTCCAACCAGTAGAACTATTTCCTGATACACCTGAAGATGGTGACCAAGTATAAACATCATAACTAGAACCTCCTGTTATGATAGTAATTGCTGTAGATGTAGACTGACCATTACAAATTGTAGCCGATGAACCACTTAATGTTAGTGATGGCGGGGTAGTAACTGTAACAGGAACAGCAACTCTTGGAGAAGAACAAGCTATTTGTCCCGATAATAACACATTAAACCTATTAGTTGAAAGTGTATTATTTGAAGTTGAGTTATTATAAGAATACAAAACTGTATTTCCATTAGTCACAGTATAAAAAGTATTTGCACTTGAATACAAATTCGCTCCATCGTGAGAAATTTCAATAATTAAATTTGAAACTCCATCCCAATTATATGGTGTAGTAAAATTAATTGTCTGCCACCCTGTTGAAGTATGAGTGTATGTTGATGGACCATAACAAGTAGTAAATGTTGGAGTCAAAAATGTAGTATTAGGAAAAGTAGTTAATGTTGTTGATCCAACATTAACTACATAATTTGCATTTGTTGCTGCATCACCTAAAGATGAAACATTAAATGCTATTGAGGTAATATTCCCCGGTCTTAAACCAACATTTTGCAACTCTTCAGCTGTGTAAATCAACTGAACTCTAGCACTAGATCTATAATTATTAAATGCTGACAAGTTTGTTCCAGAAGTAGCGACACCAGTTCCAACTTGAACACTGCCTCCATTCAAACTTTCCGCAGCTGCATAATAATTTGTTGATGAAGAAATCACAGGCGTAACGAAGTTATTTCCACTATAAAGAATTGAACCACCAACACTAGAATTAAACCACTTAATATTTCCTGAAGAAGCAGACGCACTAATTGTTGTTGAACCAATTCCGCAAACAGTACCAGAAGTTGTTGATGTAATATTATTTGCAAATACAATATAAACTGGCAATGAAGTACTTGAACTTGAAGAAGTTAAACACGTAACTTCGCACAGATAATAAGTAGCTTCTGTTGGTATTATTGTCAATGTAGAATTTACAGCACCAGAAATAGGTGAATAATTTGTCCCATTAGTTGAAGATTTCCATTGGTAAGTCACACCAGAACCAGAAATTACATTTTGTAAACTCAAATTGATACTAGAACCAAAACATATGGAATTTCCTGAAGTAATTGTACTTCCAGGTACAGGAACCCCACTACAAGAATTTGAATTTGCATAACTTAAAAATCCCGTATAATTTGAAGCCAAAATAGGCGTGTTTGATTGAGTAGAAACTCCTGCAATGGCAGTAGCTAGAGAACCAAATGAAGCAGAATATAGTCCAGAAGCAGAAGGAGCTTGAACAGGAATACTTGATGATAAAATTCCTAAATCAGATAATCTAACATTCAGATCTGTTACACTTCCAGACATTATTGGAACTTCCCATCTTCTTGTTGTTGACATATTAATGATTGATGGATCCTGAGTTCCTATATTAGAATCATATGCTTCCGCCTTCATAACAGTAACAGATGTTGTGCTAGGCGCAACCGCAACAGGTGCATAACCTGTTTTCCCTACTGGGAATAATATGTAAGTATTATTTGTATTACCAGAAGCAATTGTTCTTGCAAAAGGTCCTTTTATCATATTAGTGTAACTTGGAGTACCTAATAAGGTTCCTGCTATTGTTGAAGTCCCAAGACTTAATAAACTCGTATTTGAGGTATTAATAATACCTGAGGTCATTGTCAAAGTTCCACTTATTGATAATGGAACATTAAAAGTAACTCCCATAACACTAGAATTATTAACTGTTAAAGAAGTTAAGTTTGCCGTAGGTGATATTGCTAAATTCCTAAACAATCCACTACCTGATACCACTTGAGGTACCGTAGAAATAATTGGACTAGTACCAAGATAAGAACTCAATGTTAATGTATTGGTTTGGGTAAAAATCCCATTATTAGTAAAATTACCTCCAACAACTACTACAATAGCAGGAGCATATTCAGAACCTGAATTAATAGTCAAATCCCCTAAAATAACATTAGTGTAAACGCCACCTGTGACAATCCTATTAGTAGCATTACCTCCGTTAATAATTAAATTTCCATAATTAATTCTCCCCGAACCCACATAGGTATTAGCTCTGAATCCAATTGCATTTCCACCAGGATCAGTAGAAACTCCATCACCAAATCTCAATGTATGGTTTGTAGATACATTAGAACTTACTCCAACACTATAATAGAATACATCAGTACCAGATGTACTTGTATGTGGATCAACAATTGTCAGATTTCCCCCAGTCCAATTTACAGCAGCAGTTAAGTTAAGATAATATGAAGAGGCTGAATTAGCTGACACACCAGCTGCATTTCCATCGATATTAATTTCCCCTCCGCTTTGATTAAACTGTAAACCAGAATGAACCAAACTTCCATTAATATTCAATATTCCCGAACTTACGGTTAACACACCTGAATTTGTAAAAATGGTATTTCCTCCTCCTATTGGCCCTTGTCTTACAGTAGCCCCTGCTACCACAAAAGTACCAACACTAGAATTTGTTATTCCAGAAGCACTACCACCGTTTACAATTAAATCTCCGCCATTTGCATTAACTGTACCATTATTTAACAAAGTTGTTGCTACAGTCATTACATTTCCATTTATATTCAATACCCCTCCATTATAAATCATAATTGCATTAGCAGCAGCTGAGGCTGTATTAACTGTTACAGTAGTACCTGCTGCAATATAAACAATATCGGAAGCACTTGGTACTAAATTTTTATTCCAAGTTGATGGATTTTCCCAATTACCATTAGCTACTGAAACAAATGGTGTTTCTTGCACATTTAGACCTATATATATGTCTCCAGAAATTAAATCTGAAGTAGTTAAACCAATTCTTTGAGCTCCTGGACTAATGGTCCCATTTTGATGTGTTCCAGACAAGGGTGCATTAGCAAGCATAAGTCTTGAATTTCCATTTGTGGTATAGAAAGCATTATTGGCAACTACAGCTATAGTATGTGTTCCTGCATGATTGTATGAAGCATCTTTTGTAACTGTCCATTTACCATTATATCTATCTGTTATAGTGTATGAACCATCCACTACAGAAAGCCCTGTAGTCAATGTATTTGAATCTGTATAAGTTACTGTTAACTCACCTGCAACATTTCCTGTAGTTGAACCAGTTCTAGAGATATACATTGCTCTTTGAACCCCTGTTGAGTTTAAGAAAGGATACCTTGAAGTAGTGTTTGTTGGATCTGAACCAGCTGTAATTGTTGTTCCCGTAACAGTTGTTGACCACCATCGAGAGAAACTACCACCAGGCAAAAAACCTGAACCAATAGGTGCAGTAAGTGAATTACCAGCGGCTCCAGAACCAAAAATCATTTTATTCGTACCAAGATTGATTCTAGCTCCAGTTATATTCAAATTATAAGCAATTTTAATATTGTTAAATAACCATGTTATATTAGGCGTTGAAGTTGATGTATTACTAAAAGTCAAATTTCTGATAACACTAGTATTAAAAGTACCTAAACCAGAAACGGTCTGTAATGTTGTACCATTCAATATTAAATTACCCGCGCTGGTTGTCCCAACAGAAACATCAATAGTACCATTATTTGTAATATCTCCAGCAACTGTTAATGTTTTACCTATTGTTCCTGTAAAAACATTAACTACTCCCCCAGAGTTAACTAATAAATTACCATTTATAGAAAAAGAAGTTGGAGTTGAACCATAAGCTAACGTTCCATTTACCGTAACATTATTTGCTACTTGACCAACAGCATCAATTGAAATAGTATGCCCAGAAGAAATTATGATGTTATCAAATTGAGTAGGGACTAAATTAATATTCCAAGTAGATGCTGAACCAAAATTGCCTGTTGCAACTGAAACAAATGTTCCTGGGGCATTAGTCGATTGTGAACCAGATAATTCAGTAGAAAAAATAGCCTCTGAAAAAGCTTGAACTTTATAATAATACGTAGTTGAAGGCAATAAACCTGTTTGAACTAGATTGTAAGATTGACCAATTGTATTTGATGAGGTTGATGAAATTACAGAATTAACTATACCAGAAGTAAAGGTTGGGTCAGTTGCTCGAGTAATTAAAAAACCTGACTCACCAATTGAGTTATCCACCCAATTTAAAGTTGTTGAAGCGGAAGACAAACCACTAAAAGTTAAATTAATTGGTGAAGCTAAAGGTGTATTTGGAGGTGTAAACTTAATGTAAGTATTTACCAAATTAGTTAGTGGTAAACTAGCCGCAAAATTATTTGCTGTTGGTGATGTTGCAGAAGTATTCTGAGAAGGAGTGGTTCCAACAGTTATAAAAGCAGAAGAATTTGCTGTATTATTAGAACTATGAAAAATTGATCTTGTTACTGAAGAATTCGCAGGATTTAAGATATTTCCATAAATAAACTCAATTACTCCTGTACCTTCATTTAATACTAATTGCATGTTTCCAGAATTAGTAATATCAGGTATTGAAATATAAAAATTACTCCATTCAACAATCAATTTTCTATTTGGAGCTATCCCTGAAATTAAATAAGTCATACCACCTCCCGTTCTATTATCCCCAGCCATAGGCGCTATAGTAACTGTAGAAGCTGTATAAGCTGAAACAGCTGCCGCTCCAATACTTGTGGCTCCAGCATTAGTATGCAATCTTAATTGACCGTTACTGTTAACACTAAAATGGGAGTAAGAAATTCCCATATAATTAAAATTAAATTCAATAGGCAAAACTGAACTACCCCAATTATCTTGGACTCCTGAAAACAAAGTAGTTGCTCCAGACATTGAATTAAAGGAACTTGAACCAGTAGTAAGAACATAATTTACAGATGATTGAGCCTTAACAAAAAAACAAGAAATTAAAGAAAAAAAGACCATAATGAAAACTAAAGACTTTTTTTCATTTCTTAAATTCTCATATTCTCTTTTTTTAGAAAAAAATAATGAAAAACTTAAATATAAGTTTTTAATACTAGAGTAATATTTAATCATATTGTTAAAATAAATT
>NZ_JAGKWP010000125.1 GCF_021151785.1 Flavobacterium sp. | reverse complement strand
TATATTTGCACTCGCAAAACGATAAAAACTACGTTCTTTAGTAAGTGCGAAAATAAGAGTTAATTTTCGTATTTATGTTTTGAAAAACGCGAAAATAGCTCAGTTGGTAGAGCGCAACCTTGCCAAGGTTGAGGTCGCGGGTTCGAACCCCGTTTTTCGCTCTGAAATTAAAATTTTGCTCGAGTGGTGGAATTGGTAGACACGCTGGACTTAAAATCCAGTGAGCAGTAATGTTCGTGCGGGTTCAAGTCCCGCCTTGAGTACTAAAGCCCTTCTTAAGGAGGGCTTCAAAATTTTAATAACAACAATATATCATTCGCTCGAGTGGTGGAATTGGTAGACACGCTGGACTTAAAATCCAGTGAGCAGTAATGTTCGTGCGGGTTCAAGTCCCGCCTTGAGTACAAAAAGCTTCAAACTATGTTTGGAGCTTTTTTTGTTTATTTTGCTGTTAGGTCTTTTGGTTAAATATAGAAAAATGTAAGGGTGGAAATGTGGGTGATTTATATTGGTTACATTTTGTAAAAATGATAGTTAATTTAGGTTATCGAATTAGATTTAAATTCACCAAAAACTTGATTTTGTATATTTTGAGTTAATGATTAACAAAATAGAATTGCTGAAAAGTGATGTTTGGATTTAACTATTTTTTGTTTATAGTGTTAGCTTTTGTAAATATAAGTTGATTTGTTGTTCAAAAATTTCTAATTATTCCGCTTCTTTTTGCTTGCAAATTTCATTCTTTTCCTTGTACTTTGACTTCTGTTAGAAGTGTCCAAAGTGGTTGTTTTTAACGGTGCTAAATTTTTATTTTAATCATGGGTACATTTGTTATTAGCCAGCGTTTAAGCGGATTGTATAAATATGAGTTTACTTCTCGTAAAGGGAAAACCATATTTACTAGTAATGATTTTGAGCTCCGTTTTGAGGCAGAAGAAGAGATATTCCGATTAAAAGCAATGATTGGAAGTGTTATTTTTATGCGTTTTCGTTCGTCTAGAGGGAAATTCTATTTTAAAATAATTCTAGATAAAAGTGAAGTAGCGAAAAGCCGACAATATACGACTCAATTACTTATGCAAAAAGGAGTGGATGAGATATTGCGTACTCTGTCAGTTTCTGAAATTCTTGATTTTTCATCCTCTGATGAAATTTTCCCACCTGCTGAAGAGGTTTTTAGTTCCAATGAATAAATAGCTTATTGTATTAATTGTTGAGGAAATTTTACATTTTATTTACGGCAAAAAAAAATCCCGACCTAGTCGGGATTGATTTCTTTTCGAAAAGAAGTATTTAATTATTTTTTTACTTCTTCTTTAGCTGGAGCAGCTTCAGCAGCTTTTGTAGTGTCAGCAGCAGCAGCAGTAGTATCAGCAGCTGGAGCAGCAGTAGTATCAGCAGCAACAGCAGTAGTATCTACAGCAGTTGAGTCAGCAGCTGGAGTTTCCTCAGCTTTTTTGTTACAAGAAACTAATACAGCAGCTACGAATGCTAAGCTTAAAACAACTTTTTTCATCTTACTAAATTATAAAGGTTAATTATTAATTCGGAGCAAAGATATAAATTTTTTCATATGACAACTATTTTTTTTGTCTTTTTTTTAATTTTTTTTCTTTGGATTCCGATTTCACTATTTTTCAATTATCGTGCCAAAACTATTTTTTACCCTTTTTTTCTGTAGGGTATATGATTTTCAATTCATTAATTAGGTTTTGAGCCCCTGCAAATTTATCAATTATGAATAAAATATAACGTGCATCTACCATAATGTTTCGACAAATTTCTGGGCTATAATATACGTCACTCATTGTGCCTTCCCAAACACGGTCAAAATTCAGTCCAATAAGATTTCCGTTAGCATCAAATGCTGGGCTTCCCGAGTTGCCTCCTGTAGTATGATTTGTAGCAATAAAGGCAACAGGCATTTTTCCGTTTTCTCCATATTTTCCATAATCTTTGCTGTTGTATAATTCAATAAGCTTCTGAGGCAAGTCAAATTCATAGTCGCCTGGAATGTATTTTTCCATCACTCCATCTAAATAGGTAACAGGAGTGTAAACTACGGCATCCATAGGTTTGTATCCTTTTACTTTTCCATAAGTAACACGTAAAGTGGAATTAGCATCAGGGAAGATTCGTGCTGATTTTGGACTCAATTCTAAGATGGCTTTCATGTAGGTACGCTGTAAAGCAATGTTTTTTAAGTTTAATTCCTCATATTTTGGAGCCACATTTTTATTGTAGGCCTCAGCTATCGTTTTTACTAAGGCAAAGGCTGGATCTTGATTTAATTTTTCAAGGACTGTTTTAGTTTCTCCACTTAAAAGGTCTTTTAATCCATTAAATGAAGTCAATTTTGAGTTTTTGAAAAGTGTTGAAGTCGTGTTTTCTACATTTAAATTTTTAACAGCTTCAGGTAAAAATTGCTGCGGTGATTTTTTAGTATAAATAGCGATTAATTTTTCAAAAACTTTTTCGTCTACTTGTGCATTGTAGTCTTTATATAACGGCTCAAATCCTTTGATTAAATTATTTTTTCTATCATTAAAAGCTTGTTCTCCTTTTGAATTATATACTTGTTCTAATTGAAATAAACGGTATCCAAATGATAAAATTTCTGAATTACGTAATACTACTTCTGTAAAGTAATCTCTCGCAATGGCATAATCTTTTATAGCGGCGTAGTTTTGCTTGAATTCTGGTAAAAGTTGCCCGTACTCTGCTTCTCTTTTTGCAGCAACAACTTTATCCATAAAGTCTTTTTCAAATTTTTGTTTTGCACCTACAGCATTTGCTTTTTTTAAACCCTTTGCTTCTCCCATCCATTTTTTCCAATAATTTGCTACGGAAGCATATTTAGATGCATATTGAATTTTAATGGCTTGGTCTTTTCGCATAAAACCATCTTGTACTTTTAAAGCCGCATCGCGTACTTCTATACGTGCTGGATTTAAATCATTCATAATTTGCTCTACAGCATAAGATGGTAAGTATTCTGTTGTTCTTCCTGGGTACCCCATAACCATTGTAAAATCACCTTCTTTTATTCCCTTGGCAGAAATAGGGAAGTAGTGTTTTGGGGTGTAAGGAACATTGTCTTTTGAGTATTCTGCTGGGCGGTTGTTTTTGTCTGCATATACTCTAAATAAAGAGAAATCGCCTGTATGTCTTGGCCATACCCAATTGTCTGTGTCAGAGCCAAATTTTCCAATTGAACTTGGAGGTGCTCCTACTAAACGTACATCTTTAAAATTTTCAACTACAAATAATAAATATTGGTTGCCATCATAAAAATTTCGAATCATAGCGTCTTGCCAGCTTTCTCTTGGATATGATTTGGTTATAGCAGCGATGTTTTCCTGAATTTTCTTTTGTTTGTCTGCTTCTGTTGGTAAACCATTTACTCCTTCAAAAACTTGTTTGGTTACGTCATCAATTTTTACTACAAAAGTCACTACAACTCCTGGATTAGGTAGTTCTTCTTCCATTTTATAGGCCCAAAAACCATTGGCTAAATAATCATGTTCAACCGTTGAATGGTTTTGAATGTTGTCATAACCACAATGATGGTTTGTTAAAATCAATCCTTTTGGAGAGATTACTTCTGCAGTACATCCGCCATCAAATTGAGGTACGGCATCTTTCATACTCGATTGGTTTATTGAGTAAATTTGTTCTGCGGTTAACTTTCCACCTAAGGCTTTAATCTCGTTTTCGTTCATTCCTTTTAATAAGGAAGGAATCCACATACCGCCCTGTTGAGCTTGTACTTGAACAATAAATAAAATAAATAGTAATCGTAAAAACTTCATGGTTTTTAATTTTAATTTTTCGTTGTAAAGTTAATCTTTTATCGAGAAATAGGTATACTCTTTTAACGCTTTGTTTTCTGAAACAATAAATCCCAGAAATTCAAGTTCTTTGATGGTGTTTTCAATAGTTGAAAGGTCAATTTCGAAATCATAAAAGGTTTCATTTTCTGTGTTATCGTCAAGAATAAATTGTTCTGGAAAATAACAGTTCAACAAATTAGCTAATTGATTTAATCGGCAGGACGCGTAAACCTTTTGTTCTTTGGGGTTGTATACTTGTCGATATTCTTTTTTAAAAGATTTGAATAGCGTTGCTACGTTGGGAAATAAAGTATATGAATAGAAATATTCTTTTTTCACTTTTTTGTTGAGATGTAAGTGATGTAGAATTTGATCTTCAAAATCGATTTTATTTTTTGGTTCTTCAATATTGCCATTATAGTAGATGAAGAAATATTGGTATTGTAGTTCTTTCGGGACAAAAGTTAGTATAGTATTGTAGTTTAGAAAGCGAAGTACATCTTTGAATGTAACTGAATTTCCTATTACGTAATTGTTTCTTTTTCTCAAATATAGGCTTCCAATTCGATTCTTACTTTTGTCTAATGTGAATATTATTTTTGCGTTAGGATTATTTGAAAACGAATCGTAAAAAGCAATTACACTATCAATAATTCTAACTTTTTCTTTAGTTGAAAATTTGGAAGATCTAATTTTTTGATCGAGTTGTTTTTCTGTTTCCAATTTAATAATGGAATCTGTTTTGAAAGCGTTAGATTGTCCAAGGACAAAAGAGGTAGTAAGTAAAACTAAAAATAGTTTCATAAGATTTGTTTTAAAATTCGTTCAGTAGCACCAAAATTTTGAGCTACATAAGAACGGCAAATCTTACCTTTTTCTTGTGTTAAAAATGTGTTTTTAATTAAACAATCGAAGTTTTCTTCTAACTGTTCAAAGTTTTGAATTGAAATACAGCCAGATAGATGTACTAAATCTGTGGCTTCAGCAAAGTGTGAGTAATTTGGACCAATAATAATTGGGACGCCAAAAGTTGCGGGTTCTAATATGTTATGAACTCCAGGGCTTCCAAATCCACCACCTACATAGGCAATATCTGCATAGGAGTAGATTTTAGTTAAAATTCCAATAGTATCAATAATAAATACTTGAAAATTAGTTAACTCTTTGTTTTCTTTTTCAGAGAATAAAATACTATTCTTAGAAATTTTCTTTTTTAAGTCAGCAATTTGTTCTTGTTTAATGTTATGTGGGGCAATAATAAACTTTACATTATTCGAAGTTTGGTTTATGTATTGAACCAATATTTCTTCATCTTTTGGCCATGAGCTACCGATAACAATTGTAGTCGTATTGTTTTTAAAAGCTTCTATAAAATCTAAGGTATTGTCACGCTCTAGTATGCTCATCACTCGATCAAATCGAGTATCACCAGAAACAAGTACATTATTGAAATCAAGTGTTTGTAATAGCACTTTGGATGTTTCATTTTGTACAAAGAAAAAGGTAAAACTTTCTAACGCTTTTCTGTAAAAACTACCATACCAACGAAAAAAAGATTGATTTTTTCTAAAGATTCCCGAAATTAAATAGGTTTTAATGTTACGTTTTTTTAACTGTAATAAGTAGTTTGGCCAATATTCATATTTGATAAAAAAAACATAGTCTGGATGAACTAAATTTAGAAATTGAGAAGCATTTGAAAGGGTGTCTAAGGGTAAATAGACCGTAGCGTCTGCAATGGTATTATTTTTTCGCACTTCATATCCAGAGGGAGAGAAGAAAGTCAGTACGATTTTGTGAGAGGGGAATTGTGTCTTCATTTTTTCAATAACAGGCAATCCTTGTTCAAATTCACCTAATGAAGCCACATGAAACCAAATAGTAGAGTCTTGAGGCTGAATTTTCTCTTTCAAGTGCCTAAAAACATTTTTTCTTCCCTCAACAAATAGTTTCATCTTTGGGCTAAAAATGGCCAATAATTTTACAATTTGCGATGCTAGAATAACAATTAAATTATATATTTGATGCATAAGAATTATTGAGGTTATAAAAGTACAATTG
>NZ_JAGKWP010000003.1 GCF_021151785.1 Flavobacterium sp. | reverse complement strand
AGGTATCACCATGGTGCAGATATAATCGCCCCACCGATTGTTCTTCCTTTAAAATAATCCAATAAAATTTTGTTATTCAGTTTTTCAGGAGTGAAAATTTCTAGAATTGAAGGATGCTTTTCAAGTTCAAATGTACTCCAGATTGTAAAGAGGCTTTCTTCATCTTTTGCTGAAAAATAGGAGAGTTGATACATTTTTGCCAAATGTTCCGCTGTTAACTCATGTGAAGTTTCAAAAAAGGTATTAAATGTTTCTGTTTCTTTATGACCAGGTAAAATTCTAAAAATACCACCACCGCCATTATTAATTAAAATAATTTTGAAGTTTTTAGGGATATAATTATTCCAAAGGGCATTGCTATCATAAAAAAAACTAATATCCCCTGTTATAAAATAGGTCGGATAATCATGATGTATAGCCGCCCCTATAGCAGTAGAAGTACTTCCATCAATTCCGCTTGTTCCTCTATTACAAAACACTTCTGTGTCAGAATCAAAATCAACCAATTGTAAATAGCGTATGGCAGAACTATTACTTACCTGTAGTTGAATTTGAGTAGGTAAATGTCGACTTAAAAAATCAAACACTTTAAAATCGGTGAAGGGTATATGAGAAATATACTGTTGATGCATCACTTTTCTGTGTTTCCAAATTAAATCTATAGTTGGGAAATAAGTTGATATCGTTTTGTTTTCCGTATTCAGTAATTGATTAAAAAAGGTATTTATTGACGTAGTAAAATGTGCTGTTAATGCACCATAGGTGTCGTAAGCACGTAATTCATCAACATGCCAATGTGCTTGAGGTTTATATTTGCGTAAGAAGGCTTTAATGCGCTTCGAAACAACCATACCACCAAAAGTTAATAAGATTTCAGGTTGTAACAATTGAAAATCATTATCATCAAAAGGAGTAATTAATGTATCTATTCGATCAATAAATGTTGGATGATGTAAATTTGATGTTTTTTCAGTTAAAACAACTACAGATTCGTCTTTAGCTAAAGAATCAATATATCGCTGTTCAACTGAATTTGGTCGCAATTCACCAACAAGTACTAATTTTTTAGAAGCTTCATGCCATTGTGTTTTAAAAGCATTATCTAATAAAAATTCACTTTGTTCTAGCTTATTAAAAAACACAATAGGACTTTGTGTTAATTCATCAACTGTTTCATATAAAGGCTCTTCAAAAGGGATGTTAATATGAACCGGTCCTTTTTTTGAAGTAGCTATGAATAAGGCTTTTTGTATTTTTAAATCATTCTCTTCAGAAGCTTCTTCGGTTAAGTTTGCATTATATAAACTGTGATTTGCAAAAACATTTTCTTGACGAATGGTTTGACCGTCTCCAATATCTATTTTGCTTTGCGGACGATCCGCCGAGATGATTACTAATGGAATTTGACTGTAAAATGCCTCAGCAACTGCTGGATAATAATTGAGTAAAGCAGACCCAGAAGTGCAAACAACTGCAACAGGTTCATGCAATTGTTGAGCCATACCTAAGGCAAAAAATGCAGCACTACGCTCATCAGCAATACTATAACAAGTAAAGCCAATTTGATTAGTAAAACCAATGGTCAAAGGCGCATTTCTTGATCCTGGAGAAATTACGATATGTTTTAATCCTTTTTCTTTACAAATCTCTAGTAAGTTTTGTGCTAAAGGAATTTTCGGATACATCATTTTATTAAAAACTGAAGTACAAATTTACAAACTTGTTCGTCTATTTTAGTATTTTTACTTCTCAATTTTTTGTAACAAATGGAAATTAAAATTAGGCCCTACAAAATAGACGATTGTCCCTTTATTTTAGATATTATTAATGATCAAATTTTAAATGGAACGGCTCTATATGACTATCATTCTAGAACATTAGACCAGCAAATAGCAATTTTTCAAGAAAAGTTGCAAAAAGACTTTCCTGTTATTGTAGCTACTATTGCAAATGAAGTTGTTGGTTTTGGCTATTATAGCGAATTTAGATTTAGAGAAGCTTATAAATTTACAGTCGAGCATTCGGTATATGTGCATAAAAAGGCAATAGGGAAAGGTGTGGGAAAAGCCCTTCTTACAGAACTAATTTATTTAGCAAAGAATCAAGGCTTACATACTATGATTGGAGTTATAGATTCTGAAAATCTTAGTAGTATTGCTTTTCACGAAAAATATGGATTTGAACAAGTAGGATTTCTGAAAGAAACAGGTTTTAAATTTAATAGATGGCTTCACTCGGTATTGGTACAAAAAATGTTAATATAAAAAAAAGTGTTTAATGCAATTCACTAAACACTTTAATTATAAAACCTATTAATAATTAGCCTTTAATCCAATTTATAATTTCAGGAGAATTTGGTAAAGTTCTTGGTGAAATCACTTTAGCTAAATGTCCCTTTTCATCAATTAAATATTTTTGAAAATTCCATTCTACTTCACTGTCTTGTAGTCCATTTTTTGCCTTTTGAGTTAAAAATTGGTAAATAGGGTGTATGTCACTACCTTTTACAGAAATTTTTGACATAATTGGAAAAGAAACACCATAATTCTTTTTGCAGAAAGTTGCAATTTGTTCGTTTGTGCCAGGTTCTTGAGCACCAAAATTATTGGCAGGAAATCCAATGATTATAAAATTTTTATCTTTAAATTCTTCATAAACCTCTTGTAATTGTTCATATTGTGGAGTTAAGCCACACTCGGAGGCTGTATTGACAATCATGATTTTTTTTCCTTTTAAAGAAGCAAAATCAAACTCATCACCTGCAATGTCTTTTACTTTATAATTGTAAATTGTTTGTTGTTCAGATGTCTGTTTCATTGGGTTTTCAGGTGTTATTTCTATTGAATGATTAATCTCTGACACGACATTTTCTTTTGAAGTTTGTGTACATGCCAATAAAACTAAAATTGGTAAATGCAATAAATGGGTTATCTTCATATATTCTTTTTTTAATACCTAGTGTAACAAATTTTCATGTCATAAAATTACAATTCTAATACTAAATAGATTTATAACAAGTATTAAAATATTCATAAAAAGTATAATTTAGTAGATTTTACTTCTTGTTGTTATTAATTTCAATGATATATATTTAAAATAAAACTTCCTAATCACAAATGAGTGAAATAGGAAGTTTTAAGTTATTAAATCGTTTAATGGTTACGATTTTTGTTCTTTATTAAAGTATACTAGATAGTAGTACATTTGTTTTTCTTCGTCCCAGCCTTTTTCAACAAATTTTTCTGCACTTTCTGGGTTAACAAAATCTAATTTAATTTGAATATTAGTGTCTAATTCAATTACGTTTTTTAATTTCTTACGAACATCTGTAACGGCGGCATTGGCAATAGGAAAGCTAGAAACGTCTTCAATACTATATTTTGCACCACGATCTACTTTGTAGTTTTTAAATTCTGGAATTAAATCTGGATTATCCAATACTTCATTTAAAAAAGCAGTTTCTTCAAACTCATCATTTTTAGCAAAGTGATTTACCGCACGGTTCATAAATAAAACTTCCTCTTTTTTATCTTCGGCTGGAAGAACAACTTCTTTAGCAAAGTCTTTACAAAATTGTAAATATTTCTTCGTCATGAATGTTTCATCTTGGAATACATCAACACTTAAAAAATGTTCTAACCAATAACGTGCATCATAACGGTTGCTGTCTACGGTTAATATCTTGTAACCTTCTTCTTTTTTATAATTGAAAATGATACAACCTTTATCTAACTTGTTTAGGTTAATTCCTTGTTGTAATATCATTTCTAAGTTAGACTCCTTTTCTTCAAATTGAAGAAAGTCAGTCTTAATTTCACTTTTAAAAATACCAATGGCATCTACAGGATTGTTATGAATTGAAGCATGTGTAAAATATGCTACATAAACTTCACCATTTTTAATATGTGGATGATTAGATTGTTCAAATAGGTGTTTTGTTATTTTTTTTGACACTTCATGAACACTAGTTGGATTGTTAAAAATCTCAGTAGCAAAATTGTACATGTCGTTATATTCTAAATCCACTTCATGAGCAAACTGGTAATAATTTTCCTCTTTTTCACGAAAAGATTTAAAAAAATATTCTTTTAAAAGTGGCATAATCTCATCATTCAACGTGTACGGCTGTTCTGATAAAAAGATAGCTTCATTTCTACTTTTGTTACCTACTCTGTGAATAGAAAGATTTTCAATATGTGTGTTAAATAAGTTGATCATGTTTAAAATGTGTCGAATTGACTTTATATCTAATTAATTAATTTAGTTCTTTACAAGATTAGTTCCAATTTTCTTCAAATCCCATGTCTTCAAAACTGTCGTCCCCATCAAACATGTCAAAATCTTCTTCGTCCATGTCATCATCAAAATCACCATAAATATCGTCTTCATTGAAGTCAGCTCCTCTAAATCCACTTTGCATAGCTTCCGCAGGTAATTCACCATGTGCAAATAATAAAGCGGGGTAAGTTTCTCCCTCTTCATTTTCTTCAATTGCAGCTAATTCCACAAAAAACGTCCACATATTAAAGAAATCATATACATAAACCATCTTAGTATTATCCTGATGCATTAAATCATTAATAGCAAAATCCATCATTGTTTTCATCTCTCCAGGGACATCACCGGTATCAAATAAAGGAATTTCATCTTCTTCATTCCAAGTCCAATCATCTTCGCAGGTAAAGAAAGAACCCGTTTCAGTTCCATCAAAACCAAATGCGTTAACGATAGCGTTATGTAAATCTTCTAAAGTGTTGTCACTTTCTATGGCGATATCTCTAAAAATATCTTCTTCAGCATCAAGAATAACTCTAAACTTGTAAATCATAATGTAAAATTTTAGACCACAAAAATAAGATTTAATTTGCTTTAAAAGGGGTAATTTTTGTCTTTGTTGAAAACTATTTTTTTGAATTAGTTAGTAAGTAACATAATAAGTATTTATGGTGCTATTGTAAAAAATTGTATCATTAATGTCATTTTTCCTTTTTCAATTTTCTATTTTTGTGAAAACAAAATTACAAATCATGTCAGATACAATTGAAAAAGTAAAGTGCTTAATTATAGGTTCTGGACCAGCTGGATATACGGCGGCTATTTATGCAGCCAGAGCTAGTATGAATCCTGTTTTATATCAAGGTCAGCAACCAGGAGGTCAATTGACTACAACGAATGAAGTGGAAAATTTTCCGGGATACCCTGATGGAATAACTGGTCCAGAAATGATGGTGCAATTGCAAGCTCAAGCGCAGCGATTTAATGCAGATATTCGTGATGGATGGGTAACTAAAGTAGATTTTTCTGGACAAGTTCATAAAGTTTGGATCAATGGGGAAAAAGAGATTCATGCAGATACAGTTATTATATCAACGGGAGCTTCTGCAAAATACTTAGGATTGGAATCTGAACAGCATTACTTAAAAATGGGGGGTGGAGTTTCTGCTTGTGCTGTTTGTGATGGATTTTTCTATCGAAATCAAGAAGTAGTAATTGTTGGAGCTGGAGATAGTGCCTGTGAAGAAGCACATTATTTGTCTAAAATGTGTAAAAAAGTGACCATGTTAGTTCGTACTGATAAATTTAGGGCTTCTAGAATTATGGAAGAGCGTGTGCGAAAAACCGAAAATATTGAAATTTTAGTCAACACATCAACCGTTGAAGTAATGGGTGATGGGCAAGTTGTTAATGCAGTTAAAGTGAAAAATAGTGTAACAGGTGAAGAAAAAGAAATTCCAGCTACTGGTTTCTTCGTAGCTATTGGTCATAAACCCAATACTGATATTTTTGCCGATTTCATTGATTTAGATGAAACAGGTTATGTTAAAAACATCCCTGGAAGTTCTAAAACAAATGTACCAGGTGTTTTTGTGGCAGGAGATGCGGCAGATCATGTTTATCGTCAGGCTATTACAGCTGCAGGGACAGGATGTATGGCGGCTTTAGATGCAGAACGATATTTAGCAAGTAAAGAATAACTCAGTTATTCTTAGCTAAGTTTTAAAATCGGGAATTTTCCCGATTTTTTTATTTTTCAAAAAGTAATGAATTGGCTCGATTTTTGATATTATTTTAAGTAATTTTGTAAAATCAAAAGTTGTTAATGAAAAAAATTTTAACCATATTAACCTTCTTATTTTTAGCACTTCCGTTGACACAATGCACACAGAAAATTGTATTTGAACGGAAGCAATATAATTCATCATATCCAAATAAATTTACTTCAGATTACAATTCTGCTAATATTAAAATGGAAGTCGTAGAAGCAAAGAATTCAGATAGTATAAATAAAATTATTTTTGAAAATATTAAAGAAATTTCTAGTTTCATCGACAATAAAAAAGTAACTATTAATAATTACAATGATATAGCAAAAAGTTTTATAGCTTCTTATAAAGATGTTAAAAATCAAGTGCCTAATGATAAATTAAGAAGTTGGGAATATCATATAGAGTCTAACATTGAATATGAGACTGAGGATTTTGTTAACATTGTAATTAATTATTATACTTCTTATGGAAATATGGAAGGTTTTGCAGAAAAGCGTTCTTTAATTTTTGATAAGATTTCTGGAAATCAATTAAAAAAGAATGACATTTTTGTAAATATCGGTAGATTAACTCAATTAGTAGAGTTAAAATTTAGGTCTAAATACAAAATATTACCTTATAAATCGTATAATGATCAAGGATATTGTATGGAGAATAATCGTTTTAAATTAGCAGATAATTTTATTTACAATATTGATGGAATTACTTTCTTTTATAATTTAAACGAAATAGCCCCTTATGAAAGAGGCCATTTCGAGGTTTTTATGTCTTATGATGAATTAGACAAATTTTTACAAGTAAGGTAAAATTACTCTTCTAAAATGAAATCATCAGCCTTAGGAATTGCATTTAGCGTTTCAACGGCAATACTTGGAACGGGTTGACATAACTTTCTTAATTTTGTATCCATCCAAGCACCATCTACAGTAATTATTGCTTTTACAGTACCTTTATTATCAATCAATTCATGTGTAATACTCCATCTTGAAGCATCTTTTTTCATTTTACTCATTTTAGTTGTAATGGAAATTGTCTCGCCAAAATGAATTTCTCTTTTAAATACGCATGATTCTTTGAACAGAATGGGGCCAAAATGTTGTTGATGCATTAATAGAGGAGTGAGTCCCAAATCTATTAAAATCTCCATTCGATGTTGAGCACCAAAATCGTAATAAGCACTATGTCTTAAATGAAAATTAGGGTCTAAATCTGCCCATCTAATTGAAATTTCTTTTGTAAATATAGCCATGATATTAAATAAATTTTTTAATTTTCATAATAAATCCAAGATGTATTCCTTCATGATAGTTGTTAAATTGCAAGGCATCTTCGAGGTTTTTTAGTAAGAAACCAGTTTTAGTTTGGTATTCTTGGTAGTTTTTAAACTTCCCTTCTTTATAATCAACAAGGGTCTGATCGTGTGTACTTGTTAAAAGTGCTTTAATTTCATCTACTTCCTCTTGTGTAGTTTCACCATTTGGAACGGAACCATTTTTATATTTATTAATAAAAGTTTCGGATACTAATGGCGTTAAACCAGAAAGACGGTAAACTAATCCTTGTTGCGCAGCAATGATATGTCCTATGTTCCAAATTAAGTTATTATTCATGCCTTCTGGAATTTTATTTAATTGTTCCAAAGAGTAAGAGGTTAGAAAATTTAAATAAAGACTTCTACTGGTTTTCCAAATTGAAAATGTTGTTTCCATTTCTGTTAAATTTTTCACGAAATTAATCAATTAAAATGCGGATTTCGTTAACAAAAAACTAATTTTGCATCAACTTTTGAAATTAAAGTATGAGAAAGATTTATTACCTAAAAACCTGTGATACGTGCAAACGCATAATAAAATCATTACCTTCAACTGAAGGGTTTGAATTTCAAGATATTAAAGAATTCCCTATTACAGTTCAACAGTTAGATGCCTTGCGAGATCTAACAGGAAGTTATGAGGCTTTATTTTCTAAGCGCGCAAAATTATATAAAGAAATGGGGTTAAAAGATATTCAATTAGCAGAATCTGATTTTAAACGTTACATTTTGGAGCATTATACTTTTCTGAATCGCCCTGTTATTGTTATTGGAGACCAAGCTTTTGTGGGAAATAGTCCAAAAGTAATAGATCAAGTGTTAAAAAGGATGGCTAATGAACAATAGAGCTTGGGCCTTAGTTTGTGCATGGTTAGTTGCCATTATTTATGGTGTTACTTTTACTATTGCTAAAGATGTTATGCCAAAGTTTATTAATGCCTTTGGTTTCATTGTATTTCGTGTGGGCGGTTCCACGATTTTATTTTGGTTATTTACTTTAGTAGGTGAACGATTTGGTTTTGTGCCTAAAGAAACAATTGATAAAAAAGATTTTCCAAGGATTATTGCGTGTGCTTTTTTTGGTGTAGCCTTTAACATGCTTACTTTTTTCAAGGGATTAAGTTATACCTCTCCAATAATGGGAGCTGTTTTGATGGTAACTACGCCCATGATTGTACTGATTTTGTCTGCTTTTATCATGAAAGAACGAATGAAATCTGATAAAATGCTTGGTATTTTATTAGGGTTAGCAGGAACTATTACATTAATTCTTTATGGAAAATCAACGATAAATGCAAGTAATGCATTTTTAGGTAATTTATTAGTATTTGTTAATGCTGTTTCTTATGGTTTTTATTTGATTTTGGTAAAAAAATTAATGGATAAATACAACGCATTTACTTTTGTAAAATGGATTTATACCTTCGGATTTTTAATGGTTTTGCCTTTCGGATTTAGTGAAGTTCAAGAAGTAAATTGGCAAGTTATTCCAACAGCAGCATTGTTAAAAATTGGATTTGTTGTAGTGTTTTCTACCTTTTTAACTTATTTGTTAAACCTTATCTCAATGCGTCAATTGAAACCTACTACAGTGGCTGTTTTTATTTATTTACAACCTTTTTTTGCTACAGTTTTTGCCGTGAGTCTTGGTAAAGATGAGTTAAATTGGGTTAAAGTTGGATCTGCGTTACTGATTTTTGCCGGCGTATACTTGGTAATTAAAAAGAAAGAATCTTAATTATAATTTATTAAAATTATTAATCAATCTACAGTTTTGGTTATAAAGAAGGTAAATTAAAATTTCTTATCTTTGTCCACTTTTTATAAAACGATATGATAGTATCCATGACAGGCTTTGGTAAAGCAAGTTTACAATTACCAACCAAAAAAATTACAGTTGAAGTAAAATCGCTGAATAGTAAGGGATTAGATTTGAATGTTCGAATGCCTTCTATTTATAGAGAAATGGAGTTAGGTTTACGAAATCTATTGGCCCAAAAACTTGAGCGTGGTAAAGTAGATTTTTCCTTGTTTATTGAAATTACAGGAGAGGAAACTTCTTCCAAAATTAATGCTCCAATTGTAAAAGGATACATCGCACAGATGAAAGAAATCATACCAAATGCAGATGAAACTGAACTAATGAAAATGGCAGTACGCATGCCCGATGCATTGAAAACTGAGCGAGACGAGATTGATGAAAATGAATGGAAACAAATTCAGAAAGTAATTGATGAAGCAGTTGCTAATATGCTTAATTTTAGAACTTCTGAAGGTGCTGCACTAGAAAAAGAATTTGTGCAACGTATTGAAAATATCAGAAATTTTATGAATCAGGCTTTGGAATTAGATCCTGAACGCATTGCAGCAATTAAGGAAAGATTGCAAACAGCCATTGATGAATTAAAAGTTGAGGTAGATGCAAATAGATTTGAACAAGAATTGATTTACTACCTAGAGAAATTAGATATAACCGAAGAAAAAGTTCGTTTAGGAAATCATTTGGATTATTTTATACAAACTTTAGCAGGTAGTGAAGCTAATGGAAGAAAATTAGGTTTTATTACTCAAGAAATGGGAAGAGAAATCAATACTATGGGTTCTAAATCCAATCATGCAGAAATGCAAAAATTGGTTGTAATGATGAAAGATGAACTAGAAAAGATAAAGGAGCAAGTATTAAACGTTTTATAATTTTTTGTCCTATTGGATTTGTTTCAGAATCTAAAAATTAAAATCCTGAAACAAATTCAGGGTGGAAGAACATCAATAACACAACACAATGACCAAAGGAAAATTATTAGTATTCTCAGCACCTTCAGGTTCTGGAAAAACCACTATAGTTAAACATTTATTAAGTAAAGAAGATTTAAATTTAGAATTTTCAATTTCATGTACCACTCGAGCACCAAGAGGTGAGGAAGTTCACGGAAAAGATTATTATTTTATTTCTTGGGAGGAGTTTAAAAAACATATCAAAGCAGAGGAATTTGTGGAATGGGAAGAAGTGTATACCGATAATTTTTATGGCACACTTAAAGCAGAAGTGGAACGTATTTGGGCAAAAGGGAAACATGTAATTTTTGATATTGATGTGGCAGGAGGATTACGAATTAAAGGTAAATTTCCAAACGAAACCTTAGCTGTTTTTGTTAAACCACCAAGTGTAGACGAATTAAAGCGTCGTTTGAAACAACGTTCAACTGAAAGTGAAGACAAAATCAATATGCGTATTGCTAAGGCATCGGTAGAATTAGCCACTGCACCACAATTTGATACAATTATTAAAAATTACGATTTAGATGTGGCTAAAGAAGAAGCGTATCAATTGGTGAAAAAATTCATCAGCGAATAAAACTTAGAGAAGCGATCACGTCTTAATATAAAACGTAAAACCCAATAAATGAAAATAGGTCTCTACTTCGGAACATTTAATCCCATTCATATTGGACATTTAATTATAGCCAATCATATGGCTGAGTATTCCAGTTTAGACCAAATTTGGATGGTAGTTACCCCTCATAATCCGCACAAACAAAAAAATACGTTGTTAGATGATTACCATCGTTTGCACATGGTGCATTTGGCCACTGAAGATTTTCCAAAAATTAAACCTTCAGATATTGAGTTTAAATTACCCCAACCCAATTATACGGTTACTACCTTAGCTTATTTACAAGAGAAATATCCCACGCATGAATTTTCATTAATCATGGGGGAAGATAATTTGAATTCCTTCCATAAATGGAAAAATTACGAAGTATTATTGCAGAATCACGACATTTATGTATATCCTAGAATAAACTCGGGTGAATTAGATAATCAATTTGCGAATCATCCTAAAATTCACAGAGTAGGTGCGCCAGTAATTGAGTTGTCGTCTACATTTATTCGAGAAAGTATCAAAAACGGTAAAAATGTGATTCCCATGTTGCCGAATAAAGTTTGGGAATATGTGGAGCATAATTTGTTTTATAAGAAGTAATGAAACTATTGTGGAATTTTTAATATTTGTCATAGCATTTTTATTCATAATTTACAACTTTAGAAAAATTTGGGTACTTCACTTGCTAATAAACGGTTTACTTGTTTTTTCGTATATCATGATGTTAATTTTACTTAACACACCACAAGTCGAAGGAAGATATACAGATAGAGGATTAGGTGTCGCAATTTTTATTATGTTTTCATACCCAATCTATTTAATCATTGCACTTTTTAGCATTTATTATTTTTATAAAAATAAGTTTGCTAATTCAAAAAAGATAATTTATACTAATGTTATTGGATTAATTTTTTCTATTATTTTACTAATGTTGATTTTCAATTCTTAACATTCCTTTATCATTTGTACATACAAACATTTAGTACCTTTGTGCAACTAAATATAAAGTGCTATGACAAATTTTGATTTATACAATCCGGTAAACTATGTTTTCGGAAAAGGACAAATTGCTAAACTGAGTGAGTTGGTTCCTAATAATGTGAAAATATTACTAACGTATGGGGGAGGAAGTATTTTTAAAAATGGGGTGTACGATCAAGTAAAAGCCGCTTTGCCAACAGCGGAAATCATCGAATTTTCGGGTATTGAACCTAATCCTCGTTTTGAAACCTTAATGAAAGCCGTGCAGATTATTCGCGAACAAAACATTGGTTTTATTTTAGCTGTTGGAGGTGGTAGTGTTATTGACGGTACTAAGTTTATTTCTGCTGCTGTGAATTACAAAGGGGACGAGGCTGATATCTTAAGGAAAAGAATCTTGTTCAAGGATGTAAATGAAGTAGTGCCATTTGGTACGGTATTAACTTTGCCGGCAACTGGTTCTGAAATGAATTCAGGTGCAGTTGTTTCTATTGAAGCTACTCAAGAAAAATTAACCCTTGGAGGTGCGGCCTTGTTTCCAAAATTTTCTATTGTAGACCCAACCGTTATTCAGTCGTTGCCTAAAAGACAATTGCAAAACGGCGTAGTAGATGCGTTTACACATGTAATGGAACAATATTTAACATATACACATGATGCGCTTTTACAAGATCGAATAGCAGAGAGTATTTTACAAACCTTAATTGAAATAGGTCCAGGTGTTGTAGAAAACCCAACAGATTATAAGTTGGCTTCTAATTTTGTTTGGTCGGCGACTATGGCATTGAATGGATTAATTCAAAAAGGAGTACCTTCGGATTGGGCTACACACATGATTGGACATGAATTAACGGCGTTGTATGAAATTGATCATGCTAGAACTTTAGCTATTATTGGTCCAAATTTATACCGAGTGATGTTTGATTCTAAAAAAGAGAAATTTGCTCAATATGGACAACGAGTTTGGAATTTAACAGGTGCATCAACTGAAGAAATTGCAGAAAAAGCCATTGAAAAAACAGTGGAGTTCTTACATACAATGGGTATGAAAACGAAACTTTCTGAAAATGCAGAAGACATCCAAAAAACGGCTGATATAGTTGTGCAACGTTTTGAAGAACGTGGTTGGCTAGCTATGGGTGAAAGACAAAACATTACACTTGATAAAGTTAGAGAAATTGTTGAAATGAGTTATTAAACTAAAAAAGCCCGATAAAATTTATCGGGCTTTTTCAAACTAACTAAACTAACTATATTTGAAAAAACTACTTCTTTAGAGATTCAGATTTGGTTCTTTTTATACCTTCTCGCATAATTGGAATAAATCCTTTACCAATGAATTCATAAATCGTGCCAGAATTCTCGTGAAGCAATCTTATTTTTCCATCATTCACAATTGTTATCTTAAAAGTTTCATAATCATTGTTGTTGTAATATAAGTTTAATCGTTTGGTATAGTAGTTGCCAGGAACATTCAAAATGTTGTATTGCCCTGTATAATCCCAAAAAATAGAGTTTACATTACTCACATTAAAATCTTGTGATGATTTAAAGGTATCGTCACTTCCACCAGCCATAAATTTTAAATAGTTTTCATAATCAAAAGCATTTGTTGTACCACCTATTGTACTCACTTTTTCCCAGGCAACATATTCTTGTAAGAAATAATGAATGTTGTCATAAAAAACACGATCATAATCAAAAGCGTTTCTTTGGTACCCCATTAAATAATAAGTCGTGTTTTGATAACGGTCATATAATTTGATTTCATTCGGACTCAATTGATACACTTCTAGTTCATAAAACCCATAAATTGAATGGTGAAAACGAATGGTATTAGGAGAATAAGAATAATATCCAATGGCAACTCCAAATCCATTTCCAGTTGAACCAATTCCAACTAAATTATTATTAGCATATAAGTCACCACTTAAAAATGAAATAGTGAATGCGCGAGATAAAAAAGGGACATCTCCATTTCCTGTGGTTCTAGCGTAGTCAATATACCATAAATCGTATCTTTCCATTAGTTGAGGTAAAGAAATGTTGTTATCTATATTAGTGTCTTCATGAACATTTACCGTACATGATGTAAGTATAACTGAAGAAATAATTATGATTAAAAGTAATTTTACAGATTTCATAAGCTTCACATTTAAGGTTGAAATGTGAAGTCCAACTCTTGTGCCAAAAAAGGGATATTCACAACTCATTAACAAAAAGGATAGATTAATGGTTAAGAAGTTATTTGAGAGTAGAATGCATTTGAAAATTTAAACGCGAGATGATATTCTTTAGTTATGCTGTTCTTATAATTGATTTTTGGTTTAGCTTTTTGTCATTGTCAATGAAATGTGTACTTTTGAGGTTCATTTTTTTTAAACATGGAAAATAAACCAAAATTTGCTGTTATAGGAGGCGGTAGTTGGGCAACGGCTATTGCAAAAATGTTATGTGAAAATCAAGAACAAATTGCTTGGTACATGAGAAGCACCTATGCTTTAGAACATTTAAAGCACCAAAAGCACAATCCTAATTATTTAAGTTCTGTGGCTTTTGATATCAATAAGTTACTTTTAACGAATGATATTAATGAAGCAGTTCAATTTGCAGATATTGTAATTTTTGCCATTCCTTCAGCTTTTTTGAGTGGAGAACTAGAAAAAATGACGGTTAGTTTAGAAGGGAAAACTATTTTTTCTGCTATTAAGGGTATTGTTCCAGAAACAAGTATGATTGTTGGTGAACATTTTCATAAAACGTTTAATATACCTTACGAAAACATTGGAGTTATTACAGGGCCTTGTCATGCAGAAGAAGTAGCAATGGAGCGATTGTCCTATTTAACAATTGCTTGTTCAGATAAAAAGAGAGCAAGATATGTAGCCCAAAACGTGAGTAGTTATTATATTAAAGCTAAGATTACAGATGATATCATTGGTACTGAATATGCTGCGGTTTTGAAAAATATTTATTCTATTGCTGCTGGGATTGCTCACGGATTAGGTTATGGAGATAACTTTCAAGCCGTATTGATGAGTAATGCCATTCGTGAAATGAAGCGTTTTATTAAAAAAGTACACAAAATGAAACGTAATATCAATAATTCTGCCTATTTGGGAGATTTATTAGTTACAGGTTATTCTGTTTTTTCAAGAAATAGAATGTTTGGTAATATGATTGGAAAAGGTTACACTGTGAAATCAGCTCAAATGGAAATGAGTATGGTGGCTGAAGGCTATTATGCAGTAAAAAGCGCCTATAAATTAAACCAAATGTATCAAGCTAAAACACCAATTATCGACGCGGTTTACAAAGTGTTGTATGAAGGTAAAGAGGCAAAAGAAGTATTTAAGAAGTTAACGGATCAATTGAATTAAATAGGTTTTAGCCTCAAATTATGTTTATCAATGTTATTCTTCCTTTGGCGTTAGATAAAACATTTACTTATGCAGTAAATGAGGAAGAATATAAAATCATTTTGCCAGGTATGCGCGTAGCTGTTCCGTTTGGAAAAAGTAAAGTTTACACGGCATTAGTAGTTGAAAAACATCAAATACCACCACAATTATACGAACCTAAAGACATTCAACAAATAATAGATGATACACCAGTTGTAACTCTTATTCAACTTGAACATTGGAAGTGGATTGCCTCTTATTATCTGTGTTCTATTGGAGAAGTGTATAAATCAGCATTGCCATCGGCTTTAATTTTGGAAAGTGAAACTATTCTAACAGCAGAAAAAAAAACTTTTGAACATCAGGAAGTTACAGATGAAGAGTATTTGGTATTAGAAGCGTTACAACATCAATCTTCAATTACAATTGCAGAAGTTTCCAAAATTTTAAATGGTAAAAAAGTAATCCCAGTTGTGCAAAGTCTGCTACAAAAAGGCTTATTGTTAATGAATGAAGAAGTACAAGAACAATATAAGCCAAAAATGGTGAAGTACATTAAATTGCATGATGAGTTTTTACAAGCTAATCAATTACAAGAATTACTCCAAGTTTTAGGGAAGGCCGAGAAGCAAAAGGAATTGGTTATGCATTATTTCCAATTATTTGCAAAAGAAAGAAAACCTGTTTTGTCTAAATTATTGTTAGAGTCTTCAGGTATGAGTTCAGCTGTTTTAAAAAATCTTGTTGGAAAAGGAATTTTCGTTGAATATTTTTTAAATCAAGATCGGGTGATTTTTAGTAATGAAGAGGCATATACCATTCACCTGAGTCAAGCACAAGATGTTGCTCTCAAAAATATTCAAAAGTCATTCAAAAATCAAGATGTTACTCTTTTTCATGGAGTTACAGCTTCTGGAAAAACAGAAGTTTATATTAAGTTAATCGAGACCTATTTATCTAATGATTTACAAGTCTTGTTTTTGCTTCCTGAAATTGCTTTAACGACACAGCTTGTTCAACGATTAACGGCTTATTTTGGTAATCAAGTAGCTGTTTTTCATTCTAAGTATAATTCACATGAACGTGTAGAGGTTTGGCAACATGTACTTCAGCAATCTGATAAGGCTAAAGTTGTTATTGGTGTTCGAAGTGCTTTGTTTTTACCTTTTTCAAAGTTAGGATTAATTGTCGTTGATGAAGAGCATGAGGCTACTTATAAACAACAAGATCCTGCTCCACGTTATCATGCTAGAGATGCAGCCGTTGTGTTGGCAAAAATGCATAAAGCAAAAGTATTGTTAGGCAGTGCAACACCAAGTATAGAATCTTATTTTAATGCAAAGGCTTCTAAATATGGATTAGTTGAGTTAAATGAGCGATTTAATAATGTAGTTTTACCCGAAATACATTTAATTGATTTAAAAGATAAGTATTTCAGAAAAAGGATGGATGGCCATTTTTCAGATGAATTAATTGAACGCATGCAAGAAACACTAGCAAATGGTGAACAAATCATGTTGTTTCAAAATCGAAGAGGCTATTCTCCGTATATAGAATGTATTACCTGCGGGCACGTGCCCCAATGTCCTAATTGTGATGTTAGCCTTACATATTATAAATTTCGAGATGCCTTAAAATGCCATTATTGCGGATACCATATTGCTAAACCTACTCACTGTCATCAATGCCATTCACTTGATTTATCTACGAAAGGTTTTGGTACAGAGCAGATTGAATTAGAGTTAAAAAAAATGTTTCCTACAAAGCGAATTGCCCGAATGGATCAAGATACAACTCGAGGGAAATTTGCTTTTGAAAAATTAATTGATGCAGTTAAAAATCAGGAGATAGATATTTTAATAGGTACTCAAATGTTGGCAAAGGGATTGGATTTTGAAAATGTAACACTCGTAGGGATTTTAAACGCGGATAATTTATTGAATCAGCCTTATTATAGGGCTTATGAACGGGCATTTCAAATGATGGTTCAAGTAGCAGGAAGGTCGGGGAGAAAGGAAAAAAAAGGTAGTGTAGTTATACAAACCTATAATCCGCTTCATAATACAATTCAGCAAGTGGTAAATCATAATTATGTTGCTATGTTTAATGAACAACTATATGAACGTAGTAATTTCAAATACCCTCCGTATTATCGATTGATACAAATTAAATTGCGAAATAAAGATTATGAAAAATTAAAAGATGGTAGTACGTGGTTGTATAATGTGTTAGTTCAACATTTGGCTGTTCCTATTTTAGGTCCAGAAGAACCTGTAGTGAATCGAATTCGAAATGAATATATAAGAACAATATTGATTAAAATTCCAAATAACACGAATTTAATTAATACAAAAAAACTCATCACTAAAGTGTTGATGAGTTTTGATGCGGTTCCGCAGTATAGAGCTATAAAATTAACACTTAATGTAGATTATTAATAATTTTCAAGAATGGTAATGATTTCTTCTTTTTTATTTCTGCTTAAAGGAATTTTTTCGCCATCAATTTCTACATATTTACTATTAAAACGCTCAACTTTATCCAAATTGATAATATATGATTTATGTATTCTAAGGAATTGTTCTTTTGGTAATTCACTTTCAAACGCCTTCATGGTAGAAAGAACCAAATGTGTTTCATCATAGGTTACCACTTTAATATAATCTCCAAATGCTTCAATCCATTTGATTTTTGGAATACTTACCTTGATTTTTTTTAAATTACTTTTTATGATAATATGAGCATTATTATCGTCAGAATGAGTGTCGTGTTTCAAATGATACATTTCAACTGCTTTCTTTACTGATTGTATGAAGCGTTCTTTTTTTATAGGTTTTTGGAGAAAATCAGTAGCGGAATAATCAAATGCTTTAACAGCGTAGTCGGCTTTAGATGTTATAATTATAATTTGAGGTTTAACCTTTAACCCATCCAATAAGTCAAAACCAGAAATATGAGGCATTTCAATATCCAAAAAAATTAAATCTACCTCGTGGTTTGAAATATGACTTTTTGCTTCAAGTGCATTAGAAAAATCACCACTTAGTTTTAAATGAGGATGGTCCGTTATCAATTTGGCTATTGTAATTCTTTGAATGGCGCTATCATCTACAACAATTGTATTTAATTTCATAAGGTAGGGCAGTTTTTAACTTGTTTTGCTAAAATAATGTTTTATTTTTAAAAATACTAAAAAAAAAGAAGTATTTAGAATGTCTTACAAAATATTTTTCTACAGAGTTGTTTGTTGATTTGATAAAAAAAAGTATCTTTGCACCCAATTTAAAAATAATACACATGAAAAATTATGAAACTGTTTTCATTTTGAATCCCGTTTTATCTGAAGTTCAGGTAAAGGAAGCAGTAAGTAAGTTTGAAGATTTTCTTACTTCTAAAGGGGCTCAATTTGTAGCTAAAGAAGATTGGGGCTTAAAGAAATTAGCTTATGAAATCCAACACAAGAAAAGTGGCTTCTACACTTTATTTGAATTTAAAGCTCCTGCTGAAGTAATCGCGGCTTTAGATACAGAGTTTAGAAGAGATGAGAGAGTAATGAGATTCTTAACTGTAAGTTTAGATAAACATGCAGTAGCTTGGGCTGAAAGAAGAAGAGAGAAATTAAAAACTAAAGCAAACTAATCATGTCAATCGAACAATCTGCTAAAGGAAAAAAAGAAGGAGATATCAGATATCTTACTCCTTTAAACATTGATACAAACAAACAAAAAAAATATTGCCGTTTCAAAAAATCTGGAATCAAATATGTAGATTATAAAGATCCAGATTTCTTATTGAAGTTTGTAAACGAGCAAGGTAAAATTTTACCAAGAAGATTAACAGGTACTTCTTTAAAATACCAAAGAAAAGTATCAGTTGCAGTAAAAAGAGCACGTCACTTAGCTTTAATGCCATACGTAGCTGATTTATTAAAATAATTTAAAAAATAACAGTTGTTGGTTTCCGTTTCTTGGAACCTAACTTCTATAAATAAGGACAACAACATGGAACTAATTTTAAAACAAGACGTTCAAAATTTAGGATTTAAAGACGATATCGTTACAGTTAAAAACGGATACGGTCGTAATTATTTAATTCCTCAAGGTTTTGCTGTTTTAGCAACTCCTTCAGCTAAAAAAGTATTAGCTGAAAATTTAAAGCAAAAAGCGCACAAAGAAGCTAAAATTGTTGCAGATGCAAAAGCTTTAGCTGATGCTTTAAAAGCTTTGGAAATCAAAATTTCTGCTAAAGCAGGTGGTGAAAAATTGTTCGGTTCAGTATCTAATGCTGATATTGCTTCTGCATTAGCAGCTGCTGGTCACTCAATCGATAGAAAGTTTATCACTAGTGGTTTAGTTAAAAGAACAGGTAAATACAATGCTACTGTTCGTTTACACAGAGAAGTAATTGTTGAATTACCATATGAAATCGTTGCTGAAAAAGCTTAATTGATTTTAAAATAAATTGTAAAAGTCCCGATTCTGTCGGGACTTTTTTTTATTTTTACCCTACTAACTAGCAATTATGAAATATACGCGTCTTACTAAAGAACAATTAGAAGAATTACATCCAGAATTTATTACGTTTCTTGCTACTCAATCTATCGATAAAAAGGAATGGGACGAAATTAAAGCAAATAAACCAGAAGTAGCTATGCAAGAGGTTGATGTTTTTTCTGATTTAATTTGGGATAAAGCCTTGACAAATGTCAAATTTATAGACCATTTTTCTAAAAATTATATCTTCCTTTTTAAATGCCATTCAGAATATTTAGAATCAATAATTGTCAATACTACAAAAGATGAAGTTGATTTTTTTACCGCTGAAGGTATTCAATGGTTAAGTGAGAATTTATTTTCTAATGAGGTTACTATTCAGTCGGGGAAAAAAAAGGTTAGTAATAATCGTAACGAAGAAATTTTCAAAATTATTGAAAATGGAGGAATCATTAGTAAAGGAGAGTTGTATTCCAAATTAATTGCCTTAATTAATATTGCATAAACCATGAATGTTTTAGAAACTATCAAAGCATTACGAGAGGAATTGAATCAGCATAATTATAACTATTATGTATTGGATAATCCTACTATAACGGATTATGAATTTGATTTAAAACTAAAACAATTACAAGAACTAGAAAATCAACATCCTGAATATTTTGATGAATTTTCTCCAACACAAAGAGTAGGTGGGGCAATAACAAAGAATTTTGAAACCATTCCTCATGAGTTTCGAATGTATTCTTTAGACAATTCTTATTCTCGCGAAGATTTAGAAGATTGGGTCAATCGATGTCAAAAGATATTAGGTAATGTACCTTTGCAATTTACGTGTGAATTAAAATATGATGGTGCTTCCATAAGTATTACCTATGAAAAGGGTAAATTAAAGAGAGCATTAACTCGTGGCGATGGTTTTCAAGGCGATGATGTAACTAATAATATTAAGACTATAAAATCTGTACCCTTAAAACTAAAAGGAATTTTCCCTGATAAATTTGAAATTAGAGGTGAAATTATCTTACCCTTGGAAGGTTTTGAGAAAATGAATCAGGAGTTAATTGAAATTGGCGAAATGCCTTATTCTAATCCAAGAAATACAGCATCAGGAAGTTTAAAATTACAAGATAGTGCAGAAGTAGCAAAACGACCGCTAGATTGTTTGTTATATGGTTTAGTTGGCTCAAATTTGAATTTAAATTCTCAATATGAAAGTTTAATAAAAGCCGCAGAATGGGGTTTTAAAGTGCCAAAACAAAGTAAACTTGTACATTCATTGGAAGAAGTTTTTGATTTTATTGATTATTGGGATGTTCATAGACATGATTTGCCTTATGAAACGGATGGAGTAGTTGTTAAAATAAATGATTTACATCTTCAAGATGAATTAGGTTATACGGCAAAATCACCAAGATGGGCCATAGCTTATAAATTTAAGGCTGAACAAGTTAGTACAATTTTGAACTCAATTTCCTATCAAGTAGGAAGAACAGGAGCTATTACACCTGTAGCTAATTTAGAACCTGTTCAATTAGCCGGTACCATTGTTAAAAGAGCTTCTTTGCATAATGCGGACCAAATTGAAAAATTAGATATTCGTATTGGAGATGAAGTTTTTGTTGAAAAGGGAGGCGAAATCATTCCGAAAATTATTGGTGTAGCCAAGAGAGGAAATCAAGTAGAGTCTACTCAATACATTACACATTGTCCTGAATGTAATACTCAATTAGTTCGGACTCCTGGAGAAGCACAACATTACTGCCCTAATTTTTATGGTTGTCCGCCACAAATTATAGGAAGAATTCAACATTTTATTACTCGCAAAGCGATGGATATTGAAGGATTGGGAGGGGAAACGGTGGCTTTGTTGTATAAAGCCGATTTGGTTAAAAATTATGCGGATTTATATGAATTAAAGAAAGCAGATATTGTTGTTTTGGATCGAATGGCAGAAAAGTCTGCCGATAATTTAATTAATGGGATAGAAAAATCTAAAACAGTTCCTTTTGAACGGGTATTGTATGCATTAGGTATTCGATATGTTGGGGAAACAGTTGCGAAAAAATTGGCTAAACATTATCGAACTATCGACGCTTTAATACAAGCAGACTTACTTGATTTAGTTACTGTAGATGAAATAGGAGAACGCATTGCGCAAAGTGTGATGGATTTTTTCCAAAATCAAGAAAATAAAAGGACTATTTCTCGTTTAAAAAGTTTCGGAATTCAATTTGAAATGAAAGAAGATTTTTCTAAGGTTTCTTCAATTTTAGAAGGAAAAACTTTTGTTGTTTCAGGTGTTTTTCAATTGTTTTCAAGAGATGAATTAAAAAAGTTAATTGAGGATTATGGAGGCAAAGTAGGTAGCTCAATCTCTTCAAAAACAGATTTTGTAATTGCTGGAGAAAATATGGGACCTGCTAAATTAGAAAAGGCCAATCAATTAAATATTCCTATCATTACAGAATTTGAATTCAAAAAAATGATAAATGCATAGTTGTTAAATCTTTAAATTTTGAAAGAAAAGAACATTAGTAAAGTGTAATGTTCTTTTCTTGTCCAATGTATTTTTGATCATCACTTAAATAAAAGTCTATTCTACCTAGATTAATACCATAAGCTCCAACTTGATTTACAACTACATTTTTGTTTTCTACATTTTTAAATAGCATAGGTTTGTCTAAAAAAGTATGGGTATGACCTCCAATAATTAAATCGATGTTTTTAGTAGATTGGGCTAATTTTACATCACTTGGTTTCTCGGGTTCATTTTTATATTGGTATCCCAAATGCGATAAACAAATAATTAAATCACATTTTTCCTCTTCTTTTAATTTTTTACTGATGTCAGTTGCTATTTCAATTGGGTTGTTGTATTTGGTTTCTTTGTAGCATTTTTTGTCAACTAAACCTTCTAATTCTACGCCTAAACCAAATATTCCGATTTTTAAACCGTCTTTTTTAATGATTTTATAAGGCTTTACTATTCCGTTCAAAACTGTATTTCTAAAGTCGTAATTAGCAGAAACAAAATCAAATTTTGCATGTGGTAGTTGTGCATAAAAACCATCAATGCCATTATCAAAATCATGATTTCCCATTGTTGCAACATCATATTGCATCATGCTCATGATTTTAAACTCTAGTTCACCGCCATAATAATTAAAATAAGGAGTGCCCTGAAAAATATCACCAGCATCTAGAAGTAAAACATTTTTTTCTTCTTTTCTTATTTGTTCAATTACAGAAGCTCTCCTGGCAGCGCCACCCATATTTGGATTTTTAGGATGATCAGCTGGAAAAGGATCAATGTGACTATGTACGTCGTTGGTGTGTAAAATAGTTATTTTTTTTTCTGATAAAGTTGAAAAACTACTTAGTGAGGTACCTGCTAATCCAATTAATGCTGAACTTGCTACTGTATTCTTTATAAATGATCTTCTTTGCATGATTTTGGTTTATTGTAATTTAATTACTCGTTCTGAATGATCGGCTTCAATTGTTTTGTGTGAGGCAAAATAATCAATCAGAACATTTCTCATTTTATATTCTAAGTCAAACTTTTCTTCATTTTTAAGAAAAAAAGACATGTTATCTCCGCCATTAGCTAAATAATCTGAAGTCAAAATGAAATAGGTTTTTTTTCGGTCTACAGGCTCGTTATGAATAAGTACTTGGTTAACCAAATTGTTTTTGTCAATAGTAATGTGAATTCCATTTAATGGATGAGGTTTCCTTTCTTTTACAAAATAATTAGCTAGTTCATAAATTTGATCACCTTTTAAAGCTACAACAATTAAGCTGTTTTCAAAGGGCATTACTTCAAAAGCTGTTCGTTTAGTGATATTGCCTTTTGGAATGATTGAACGAATGCCTCCATGATTAAATATTGCTCCGTCAATCGTTTTTTTTTCTTTTTTAATAAATAACGGATTTGCTATTGTTACACAAGCATCTGCAATTAAATTACCAATATTGGTTTGAAATTCACCTTTGCTTTTATCTAACGTTTCTGGACAATAAGACAGTACAATGTCTAAATCTTTATTAATGTGATTTCTGTATGGTGAAACAAAAGAATCAATAGACTTATCCGAGTTATAAGTATCAGTTATTGGAATTTGTTTTCCATCAATCTTATAATTGGTTAAATGACTGGATTTGCAAGAAATAAAAAGGTTTAATGTTAAAATTGTAACAAAAAATAGGTGAAGTGGAATACTATTTTTACTTTTGAATATCATATTTTCCGTTAGATTACGTTAATTTTGTGCAGGAAGTAAAAATACAATGTTTTCAAGAATAATTAAAAACTTTTTTCTTAAAAGAACGATTAATAAAAGGTTAGAGAAACATCAACTCCAGCATCATTCGCATATAATTAAATCTATTGGAATAGTAATTGATGAAACATATTTTAAAGAAACATCAGCGTTGATTGATCAATTAGTAAAAATTGGTTTTAAAGAAGATAAAATTCAAGTACTTCATTTTCTTGATAAAAAGAAAAAGAATTTGGCATCTAATAAACAATATATTTTTAATAAAGACATTTCTTGGTCAGGGATAATTAAAAGTGAGTCTGTTATCCAATTTGTTAATCAGAATTTTGATTTATTGATTAATTATTACGATATTGAGAAGCCAGCTCTTTTATTGATTTCTAAAAAGTCAAAAGCTAATTTTAAAGTAGGTTTTCAATCTATTGATAAAAGAGTTCACCATTTTATGGTAAATTTGCCAGCGGAACAATACAAAGATTTTGTTATAGAGTTATACAAATATTTAAAAATACTAAAAAAAATATAATCATGCAATCATTAATGGGAACAGGTGTTGCGTTAGTTACACCTTTTAAAAAAGATTTTTCAGTTGACACAGAAGCTTTAACTAGAATAGTTAACTATGTTATTGAAGGAGGGGTAGAGTACTTAGTCGTTTTGGGTACTACTGCAGAAACGGCAACATTGTCTTCAGCTGAAAAAGAAATGGTTATTGAAACAGTAAAAGAAGCTAATAAGGGGCGTGTTCCTCTAGTTTTAGGTGTGGGGAGTAACAATACACAGCATGTCTTGGAAGAATTGAAGACAAGAGATTTTACCGGTTTTACGGCTATTCTTTCTGTTTCACCTTATTATAATAAACCTACGCAAGAAGGAATTTACCAACATTTCAAAGCTATAGCAGAAGTATCTCCGTTACCAATTATTGTTTATAATGTTCCTGGAAGAACATCAAGTAATATGTTACCAAGTACTGTAATTCGACTAGCTAATGACTTTAAAAACATTATTGGAGTAAAAGAAGCAGCTGGTGATATTGTTCAAGCTATGAAATTAATTAAAAATAAGCCAGAAGGATTTTTGGTAATTTCAGGTGACGATATGATTACCTTACCAATGGTACTTGCAGGAGGAGCAGGAGTAATTTCAGTGATTGGGGAAGGTTTTCCAAAAGAATTTTCTGAGATGGTTCGCTTAGGTTTAAATAGAAAAGTAGATGAAGCTTATAAATTACATTATAAACTAGCAGATTCAATTGACATGATTTTTGAGCAAGGAAATCCAGCAGGAATAAAAGAAGTGTTTATGCATTTGGGGATTTCCGAAAATACAGTTCGTTTACCTTTAGTTAATGTAGATGAAAATTTGTCATCACGAATTCAAAATTTCATAAAAAAATTGAACTAAAAAATCTTTTTGCAATACTTAAAAATATATCTACCTTTGCCGTTGCTTTTTTGGTCAAAATCAAAGGAGGGATTACTTATTAAAAATATGACGAAATATATTTACATTCTTTTTAGTTTATTGGTGCTAACTTCTTGTAGCCAATATCAAAAGGCCTTGAAATCAGATCAAGTTGATTTTAAGAATGAAGTGTTCACTAAATTATATGAGAAGGGAAAATATGCTAAAGCTATTCGTTTATTTGAACAATATGCTACAACTATGCGTGGAAAGCCTAATGCTGAACAAGTTTTTTTTATGTATTCTAAAGCATTATACAATACAAAACAATTTTATTCTGCGGGATATCAATTTGAGAGCTTTGCGGCAAACTATCCTAGAAGTATACATGCAGCTGAGGCGGCTTTTTTAGGAGCAGAATGCTATGCAAAATTATCCCCAATTTACAGTTTGGATCAAGTTGATACGTATAAAGCATTGGATAAGTTGCAAGCATTTGCAGATAAATATCCTAACTCTGAATTTTTACCAAAAGCTAATGCAATAGTAAAAGAGCTTAATGAAAAATTAGAGTTGAAAGCTTTTGAAATAGCCAAACAATATTATACTACTGGTGAGTATTTTCACAACTATAATACAGCAATAAAATCTTTTGATAATTTTATTTTAGATTTTCCAGGAACAAAATTTAAAGAGGATGCATTATTTTATAAATTTAGTTCATCTTATCAAATGGCAGTTTTGTCAGTACCAGCTAAGAAGTTGGAGCGTCTAAATGAGGCTAAAAATTTATATAACAATTTGATTAAATATAAAGCTGATACTAAATTTTTAGATCAAGCGAACAAAATGTTAGAAACAGTAGATAGAGAGTTAAAACAATATACAAATTAATCATTATCATGGATTTAAAGAAAACAAGTGCTCCAGTAAACACAGTAACCTACAATAAATCTCTTATTGAAGAGCCAACAGGAAATGTGTATGAGGCCATCACTATCATGGCAAGAAGAGCCAATCAAATTAATTCTGAAATTAAAAAAGAGTTGATTGATAAGTTGGATGAGTTTGCTACTTATAATGATAGTTTAGAAGAAATCTTTGAAAACAAAGAACAAATAGAAGTGTCTAAATTTTATGAAAAATTACCTAAGCCTCACGCTTTAGCTGTACAAGAATGGCTTGAAGGTAAGATTTATTATAAAGCTTCTAAATAATTTTAAATTATTAATTACCCATGTCTGTTTTAAGTGGTAAAAAAATCTTGCTAGGTATTTCTGGTGGAATTGCCGCTTATAAAACTGCGACATTGGTTAGACTTTTCATAAAAGCAGGTGCTCAGGTACAAGTTGTAATGACACCTGCTTCTAAAGATTTTGTTACACCCTTAACTTTAGCTACATTATCTAAAAATCCTGTTTACTCTACTTTTTACGAAGAACTTGATGAAGACAATAACACCAAAGAAGGCGTGTGGAACAATCATGTTGAGTTAGCATTGTGGGCAGATTTAATGTTAATAGCTCCGGCAACTGCCAATACTTTGTCTAAAATGGCAAGTGGTACTTGTGATAATCTATTAATGGCCACTTATTTATCAGCAAAATGTCCAGTATATTATGCACCAGCGATGGATCTGGATATGTATAAGCATCCTTCGACTTTAGAAAATTTTAAAAAATTGCAAGAGTTTGGTAATACGATGATTCCAGCTGAAAGTGGTGAATTAGCAAGTGGATTGAGTGGTGAAGGAAGATTGGCTGAACCTGAAAATATAGTTTCTTTTTTAGAAGCAGATTTGGCTAGTAAATTGCCTTTAAGAGGAAAAAAATTTTTAGTTACAGCTGGACCAACTTATGAAGCTATTGATCCAGTTCGATTTATTGGAAATCATTCATCAGGAAAAATGGGTTTTGATATAGCTTTATCTGCTGCAAACAAAGGTGCTGAAGTTATATTAGTGACTGGTCCTACTCATTTGAATGTAGAAAATCATCTTATACAAATCATACGTATAACCTCTGCTCAAGAAATGTATGAGGTCTGCCACCAATATTTTGACGCTGTAGATGTAGTTATTGCTGCAGCTGCTGTTGCAGATTACAAGCCGAAAAATGTTGCTCAACAAAAAATAAAAAAGGCAGAAGATACGTTTGTAATTGAATTAGAGAAGAATAAAGATATCTTATTTTCTTTAGGGCAGATTAAAAAGAACCAATTTTTGGTTGGCTTTGCTTTAGAAACTGATAATGAAATAAATAATGCAAAAGCTAAAATCATTAAGAAGAATTTAGATTTGATTGTTTTGAATTCTTTAAATGATGTAGGTGCTGGATTTGGAAAACCTACTAATAAAGTTACCTTTATTGATAAAGATTTTACTATTTTTGAGAACGAATTGAAAGCTAAAGAACTTGTGGCTGATGATATTATTAACCTAATTGTAAAAAAATATGAAGCTTAAATTATTGTTTTTTACCCTTTTTTTTGCTGTAATTGTTACAGCACAAGAACTAAAGGCTACAGTTGTGGTTAATTATGATAAAATAACCAATGTGAATAGTCAAATATTTAAATCTTTAGAAAAGCAATTCTCTGATTTTTTAAATAATACTAAATTTACAGAAAAGGAAACGAAAATGAATGAAAGAATTCCTTGTTCCTTCTTCTTGTTTATAAATTCATTTAATAGTAATGAATTTGAAGCAACTATGCAAATTACTTCATCAAGACCTGTTTTTAATTCTAATTACACCTCACCTGTTTTGAATTTGAATGATAAGGAAGTATCTTTTAGATACATAGAATCAGAAAATTTTGTTTTTGATCAAAACTCATTTACCTCTAATTTGTTGTCAATAGGTGCTTTTTATGCAAATATAATTATTGGTTCGGATGCGGATACTTTTTCAAATAAAGGAGGAACCGATTACTTTCAAAAAGCTTTAAATATTGCAAACGTTGCTCAGTCCAGTGGATATGCAGGGTGGGTTCAAACAGGAAAAAAGCAAAATCGTTTTAATTTAATTTCAGATTTAATGTCAAATACATTTGATGCTTATAGAGAAGCTATGTATTTTTATCATATAAAAGGATTAGATGTTATGGCTTTGGATGTTAAACAGGGTAAACAAGGTATTATTCAATCTATTGACATTCTCTATCAAGTGCATAAAGTTAGACCAAATTCATTGCTTGCAAGAACTTTCTTTGATGCAAAAACGGATGAAATTGTTTCAATTTTTACAGGTGGACCTGTAGTGGATTTAACAGTTTTAACAGAGAATTTGAAATCAATTTCACCTCTTAATGGTTCAAAATGGAATAAAATAAGGTAATATGCTTTTATCTTTGTCTGTTCAAAATTATGCTTTAATTGAGCATCTTGAAATTGATTTTTCTAATCAATTTTCTACTATTACTGGTGAAACAGGAGCTGGAAAGTCTATTCTTTTAGGGGCACTTGGATTGATAATGGGGAATAGAGCTGATTTGTCTTCTCTTAAAGATAAGGAAAAAAAGTGTGTAGTTGAGGCTACTTTTCAAATTGAAAAGTATAATCTTATTCCTTTATTTGAAGAGCAAGGATTAGATTATGAAAATACTACAATTATAAGAAGAGAGATTCTTCCTTCAGGGAAATCTAGAGCTTTTGTAAATGATACTCCTGTAAACTTAGCAGAAGTGCAACTACTTGCAGAGCATTTGCTTGATATTCATTCTCAGCAAGAAACAAGAGAATTGGAACAACAAAATTATCAATTGGCTATTATAGACGCTATTGGGGATAACTCTCAATTACTCAAGCAGTACACTTTAGAATTAGCATACTATAAAAAAGCTCAGAAGGAGTTAGAAAATTTACTCATAGAACGCGACAAAAATAGTAAAGAGCAAGATTATAATATTTTCTTATTAAATGAATTAGAACAAGCTCAGCTTAAATCAGGTGAGCAAAAAGAGTTAGAAAGTGAACTTGAAAGTTTGAATAATGTTGAGTTGATTAATGAAAGTTTAAATAAATTGGTTGCTTTTGCTAATGAAGAACAGATTGGTTTTATTTCAATTTTAAAAGATGCTAAACAGGCGCTTTCTAAAATTACAAATTTTTCCAGTAGTTATCAGGAAATATTTGAGCGACTTCAATCAACGTTGATAGAATTGGAAGATATAGTTGAAACAAGTCAAATGCTTGCTGAAAAAGTTGTATTTGATCCTGAACGAATTGCTTATGTGTCTTCTCGATTGCAGACAATTTATGATTTACAAAAGAAACATCAAGTTGCTTCAATAGAAGAATTAATTCAAATTCAAGAATCACTTTCTATAACGGTTAATAGAAATTCAGATTTAAGTAATTGTATTCAAAAGCTAGAGCAAGATGTAGCTACAAAAGAAATGGTAATTAGTCAAATTGCTTTAGTATTAAGAGAAAATAGGGAAGAGGCTATTCCTAAACTGACTATTAAGGTTGAAGAAATTTTAACAGATTTAGGTATGCCAAATGCTAAATTTCAAATTAATTTAATTCCATCTGAGACGTTTTTGAATACGGGAAAGGATATTGTTGAACTTCTATTCTCTGCAAATAAAGGAACTAATTTTGGATTAATAAAAAAAGTTGCTTCAGGTGGAGAAATGTCTAGAATTATGTTGGCAATAAAATCAATTTTAGCTGATTATACCAAACTACCTACTATAATTTTTGATGAAATTGATACCGGGGTATCTGGAGAAATAGCTCTAAAAATGGGAGATATAATGAAAGGAATGAGTGCTAAAAGGCAAGTTTTTGCAATCACACATTTACCACAAATCGCAGCAAAAGGAAATCAGCACTACAAAGTTTTTAAATATAATGAAGGTCTAACTACATTGTCAAAAATAGTAGTTTTATCACAAGAAGAGCGTATAAAAGAAATTGCAGAAATGTTATCGGGTAAAGAATTAACGGAATCTGCCATCAATCATGCAAAGACGTTATTAAATTAATAATTGTATTTTTGCTTAAAATTTGAACAACTAAACAAAACGAAGAATATGATCATTGAACCAAGAATGCGTGGATTTATATGTTTGACGGCTCATCCAGAAGGTTGTGCGCAAAATGTAAAAAATCAAATTGACTACGTAAAATCAAAAGGGAAAATAAATGGAGCTAAAAAAGTACTAGTTATTGGCGCTTCCACAGGTTTTGGATTAGCATCAAGAATTACAAGTGCTTTTGGTTGTGATGCAGCAACTATTGGTGTGTTTTTTGAGAAAGAACCAGCGCCTGGTAAAACAGCGACTCCTGGTTGGTATAATTCAGCTGCTCTTGAAATTGAGGCAGAAAAGGCAGGTTTATATGCTAAAAGTATCAATGGAGATGCTTTTTCTGATGAAGTTAAGCAACAAACTATTAACTTGATAAAACAAGATTTAGGACAAGTAGATTTAGTAATTTATAGTTTGGCTTCACCAGTGCGTATGCATCCAAAGACAGGAGTTTTACATCGTTCTACATTAAAACCTATCGGAGCAAAATTTACTAATAAGACAGTTGATTTTCATTCAGGAGTTGTTTCTGACGTAAGTATTGAGCCAGCAACTCAAGAAGATATTGATAATACAGTAGTTGTTATGGGGGGAGAAGATTGGTCTATGTGGATGGATGCGATGAAAAAAGCAGGTGTGCTTGCTAATGGAGCAATGACGATCGCTTATTCATACATTGGTCCAGAAGTAACAGAAGCTGTTTATAGAAAAGGAACTATAGGTAAGGCAAAAGATCATTTAGAGGCTACAGCTTTTGAAATTACGGAGGATTTGAAAGATATTAATGGTAAAGCCTATGTTTCAGTAAATAAAGCTTTAGTTACTCAAGCTAGTTCTGCTATTCCAGTAGTTCCTTTATATATGTCCTTATTATTTAAAATTATGAAGAAGGATGGAAGTCATGAAGGTTGCATTGAGCAAATGCAACGTTTATATGCAGACCGATTATTTAAAGGTTCTTCAATTCCTACAGATGAGAAAGGCAGAATCAGAATTGACGATTGGGAAATGCGTTCACATTATCAAGCAGAAATTGCTCAATTATGGCAATCAATTAGTACTGAAAATTTAGCTAAAAACGGTGATTTAGAGGAGTATAGAAAAGGATTTTTAAACTTATTTGGTTTTGGTTTTGATACTATTGATTACAAGGCTGATACTAATGAGATGGTTCTCATACCAAGTATAAATAAATAACAAATTGTAGTAAATTTGTTAAAAACCTGATAATAATATCAGGTTTTTTTGTTTTTTATCGATAAAAAAAGTATTTTGTCGATACTTGAGTTGGTGTTAATGTTTTCATTTATTTTAGATGTATATATTTTAGTATATTTACAAATACTAACATATAAATAAAAAAAATATGAAAAAATTTACTTTGTGGTTATTTGTTCTTTTCGCATGTTGGCAGTTAAATGCTCAGACTGGAACGGTAATTGTGGGTGTAGATGATGGAACACCAAATACTACTACGGGATATCCTTCACCTCTACAGGATTATTACAAAACAGGTAGGGCTCAATATCTTTATTTGGCATCTGAATTGTCCGCTGCGGGTTTGGTGGCAGGACCAATTACAGAACTAGGTTGGGTTGTCACAAGTATTGGGGTAAGTACGCTTGAAGAAGGTTATAAAATTTCGATGAAGTCTACTACTTCGACTGTTTTGACTTCAACTTTTGAGACCGGGGCTTCGGTTGTTTATGGTCCAACAGATTTCACGCCTAGCGCAACAGGCAATAATATGTTTACTTTGTCAACCCCTTTTGTATGGGATGGAACTTCAAATATTATAGTTGAGGTTTGTGGTGGTGTGTCTACTGGAACTTACACAGAAAATGTTAGATGTGCTAATTCAACATTAACTTTCAATGGTTCAGCTTATTTTTATAGTGATACAGAGGCTTCGCCTTGTACAATTGCTACTATACCAACTTTTAATGGAGGTGTTTCAACTTCTAGACCATTGTTAGTAGCAGTTGGTAATTTAGCTTCGTGTTTAGCTCCGTTGAACTTAGTTTCTTCTGGTATTACATCTAATTCAGCTAATGTGTCTTGGGATTCATCAACATCTGGTTTAGCATCGGGTTATGAATACTCAGTTTCTACATCAAGTACTGCTCCAACAGGTTCTGGTACTGCAACAACTAATGTTTATGCATTGCTTTCTAGTTTATTACCAAATACAACCTATTATTTATTTGTTAGAACTAATTGTGGTGGTTCTTTTAGCGGTTGGGCTGGTCCAATTTCTTTTACAACAGCTTGTGTAGCTGTTAATACTTATCCGTTTCTAGAGACTTTTAATACTGATTCTACTTCAAAGGCATGTTGGTCTGTTATTAACGGAAATGCAGATGCTAATTCTTGGAGTTTGAATGGTACTACAATACCTAGAAGTGGTCAATCAGCTCAATTATATACGGATTATGCCACATCAAATAACGATTACTTAGTTTCACCTCAGTTTAATTTAGGAACAACTCCAAAGAGATTAAAATTTTGGGTTAGACATTACAGTAATGGTGAGCCAGATAATTTAGAAGTTAAAATTTCTACAGGGGGTAAAACTATACCTGATTTTACTACAACATTATTATCTCTATCAACAACTCAGATAACTACAACCTATACTGAATATATTGTTGATTTAACTCCTTACACAGGTTTAGTTTATATTGCCTTTGCTAGAGAGAATGCTCCAGCTGATGGTTGGTATATTGCAGTTGATGACGTTACAGTTGAAAATATCCCAACTTGTACAGAGCCTTCTGGATTAGTAAGTTCTTCAATTACTGCTTACACTGCAAATGTTTCATGGAATGCACCTTCATCAGCACCTGCTCTAGGTTATCAGTATGTGCTTTCAACTACAAATACTGTTCCAACAGGTTCTGGTACAGATGTATCTAATAGTTATGTAGCATTAAGTTCATTAACAGCGAATACAACGTATTACTTTTTTGTAAGATCTTATTGTTCTTCTTCTGATTCTAGTCCTTGGATTGGACCAATTTCATTTACAACGGCATGTGCTCCAGTTACAACATTTCCTGTTTTGGAACCATTTAATACTTTTTTACCAAGTGCATGTTGGATTAAAGGCGACAATGGTGATTTGACAACAGGTCCAGCTACATTTGGTACAAATGGATTTTACAGTGATGGTTTTGGAAATGTAGGTACAACAGGTTCTTTTGCTTATAATATTTGGATGGCTGCTGCGAATGATTGGATAATTTCTCCTGAATATTCTATACCGACTTCTGGATATGAGCTTAAGTTTGATGCTGCCGCAGCTAATTATGGTGCAACAACAGTTGTTACAAACTGGGAAGCAGATGACTTTGTTGAAGTTTTAGTGAGTTCAACAGGAACAACTAACTGGACAGTTTTGTATACTTACAATAATTCAAATGTACCAGCACCAACAGGAACAACGAATGTAATAGATTTAGATTCTTATGCTGGTCAATCTGTTAGATTTGCGTATCGTGTTGTAGAAGGGACCAATAATGGAGCTGCTGATTTAGAATTTTTTATTGATAATTTTCAAATTAGATTATCGCCAACGTGTCCTGATCAAACAGGTTTAACTGTTAGTGGTGTGACAGCAACAACTGCAAATACATCTTGGAATGACATGTCAGGTTCAGGAGCTACTGGTTATGAGTACGCAATAACAACTTCACCGACACCACCTACCTCTGGAACAGCAACAACATCAACATTTTATGCCGCATCAAGTTTATTGCCTCAAACGGTTTATTATCTACATGTGAGATCTTCATGTGGTGGTGGACTTTTTGGAAATTGGGCATCTACAAGCTTTACAACAACATGTTTACCAATTACTTCTATACCTTGGTTAGAGAATTTTGACTCATTGACTACTGGTACTAATATCTTCCCTTCTTGTTGGGGATATACAAACGTAACTAGTACTTGGTCAATTTCAACTTCACCAACCGCTTATAGTGGCGCTAATTCATTGAGAAGAACTTGGGGTACAGATGGCTGGGCATTTACACCAACTTTTTCATTGACAGCTGGGACTTCTTATACTTTTAGCTATTATGTTAGAACTAACGACACTACAGTTGGATATGATATTACTGTTGGCGTAGGTACAAGTCAAACAAGTACAGGTATGACAACAACTTTATCTACAGTTACAGGTTATCAAAACCCTGCTTGGACATTAGTTACACATCAATTTACTCCTACAGTTTCAGGAGATTATTCTTTTGGGGTTCATGTTGTTGCAGATTTTGCTCCTAATGGAATTAATTTTGATAATTTTGAATTGAAACTAACCCCATCAACTCCACCTGCTTGTACAACTGGGTTAACAGCAACAATAAATACATCTTGTGGAAACTTTCCAACAACTTTATCTTGGGCTGCTGAGTCTACAGCGACAGGTTATTACGTTACTATTGGAACAACATCAGGAGGTTCAAATATAGCTAATGCAACTCCAGTTGTAGGAACTTCATATACTTTTAATGGCAATTATAACACACAATATTTCTGGAAAGTAGTTCCTTACAATGCAATTGGTTCAGCAACTGGTTGCGTTGAACAATCATTTACTACTGCTGTTAATGGATGTTATTGTGCATCAGTGCCAACTTCAAATGATGGTTCAGGGATAACGAATGCAATAATAGGTTCTAATCCTTATGTAATTGCTGATGTAACCTATGTTGATAATACTGCAACGCCAAATGTTATTAATTCAGGAGCTAATGCTAATATTCAATTGACTTTCTCTACGGGATACTCGTATGATATTAATATTTGGATTGATTTTAATAACGATTATGATTTTGATGATGCTGGAGAATTAGTTAAAACAGGTATTGCATCTACTTCAACTTCTCCTAATACGGTTGATGCTTCTTTCACAATGCCATTAACAGCACCTTCAGGGTTACATAGAATGAGAATTGGTACAGCGGATACAGGTCAAGTTCCTCCTGCGCCTTGTTATAGTGGTTCATATGGTGTTACTTTAGATTTTACTGTTGATACAACTTTGATTACATCTTCATTTGATACTACTAATTTTGTAGCTTATCCAAATCCAGTAAAAGATGTGTTGAATTTATCTTACTCTTCTACAATTACAAATGTTAAGGTAACTAACTTACTAGGACAGCAAGTAATTAATAAGAATGTGAATGATACTAATGTTCAAGTAAGTATGGCTGATTTAGCTGTAGGTACTTATATAGTAAATGTAACTTCTGGCGATATGATTCATACTATCAAGGTAGTTAAACAATAAGTTTCTTTATTGTTAGTCAGAGAAGTCCCGACTAATAATCGGGACTTTTTTGTTATAAAAATTCATTTTTTACAAAAAAAAGTTAAAATTTTTTAAATTCCTTTCGTTTTGTAGTTCTTTTCTTTTTTACTGTAGTTTTTTGTTTAAAAAATATTGTTGTAAAATTTTAGGATGTAGAAATAAATTATTTCTTTTACATTCAATTAACAATATAATAAACTTAAAATGAAAAAAATTACTTTTTGGTTAATAGCCTTATTTTTAAGTTGGCAAATTAATGCTCAGGTATCAAACTATTCTTTTTCGCAAAGCAATAGCACGTTTACTCCTTTGTCAGGTGGAACTGTGTTAGCAACTGCAACTGCAAATTCAATTGCAGGATCTATGGATAGTTACAACTCTTCAGCAATTAACTTGCCATTTAACTTTACTTTTAATGGTACTTCAGTGTCTACTGTCTACATGAATGGAAATGGTTTCCTTTCACTGGGAGCTACAGCACCCTCAACAACTACATCAACCCCAATAAGTACTGCTTCTACAGCTACAGGTATTATTTCTGCTTTTGGTGGTGATTTAAATACTTTTTTTAATCTTGGTTCTAGAACAGGTGAAATGAAATGGGATGTTGTAGGGAATGCTCCAGATAGAGAAATTGTTTTTGAGTGGAAAGATTTTAGACCTGCTTATTCGACTAGTACAACAAATGCTTATGGATTCAGTTTCCAAGTTAGGCTGGTTGAAAATGGAAATTTAGTTAAGGTGGTTTATGGTCCAGGAAGTTTTGCTATTGGTTCAACGGCTGTTACAGGTACTTCAAATAGGCAAATTGGATTAAGAGGTTCTACAAATGCTGACTTTAATAATAGAGTTTTTACTAGTTTTGCCTCACCTTCAACCTCAGGTACATTAAATACATCAGCTAATAGTTTTTCAACTGCAACAAATTTTCCATCAAATGGTTTGACACTTTTATGGTCACCTCCATTACCTTGTTCAGGAACTCCAGCTCCAGGTAATACTCTTGCTTCTGTTGCTAATCCATGCTATGGGGCATCTGTTACATTGTCTTTACAAAATACAAACATGGGTACTGGATTAACCTATCAATGGTATTTAAATGGAGTAGCTATTAGTGGAGCAAATGCTTCTACTTATGTTGTATCCTCTATTACTTCTACTAATACATATTATTGTGAAGTAACTTGTTCAGGTAATACAGCGGCATCAACAGCGTTAGTATTGTCTCCAAGTATTTTAAATGCCCCAATTTTAGAGCCTTTTAATACTTTTTTACCCACATGTTGGATAAATATGTTTGGTGGGAATTTAACAACTGGACCAACAGCGACTACTGGTTCAGGGTGGGCTGCAGATGGTTTTGCTAATAATGGTACAACAGGTGCAATTAGTAATAATATTTATACAACAGGAGCTAATGATTGGGTCATTTCTCCCGTAATCAATATTCCAGCCTCAGGTTATGAGTTAAAGTTTGATGCTGCTGCTACACAATATGCTAGTACAACTGCTCCTACGACTCAATGGGAATCGGATGATTATATTGAAGTTTTAATTGCTACTGGAGGTTCAACTACAGGTTGGACAGCTTTGTATACTTATAATGGGACTAATCAGCCTTCAAATACGGGAATAACAAATGTTATTGATTTAAGTGCTTATGCAGGTCAAAATATTAGAATTGCATTTCATGCGGTTGAAGGTTCAAATGATGGAGGTGCTGATATTGATTTTTCAATAGATAATTTCCAAATCAGATTAACACCTTTATGCCCTGACATGACAGGTTTAATTGTTAGTGGTGTTACTTCATCTGGTGCGAATACTTCTTGGAATGATATGTCTAATGGTGGAGCTTTAGGGTATGAATATGCAGTTACTACATCTGCTACACCTCCAGCATCAGGAACTGCGACTACATCTACTTTTTATATAGCTTCAGGATTAACTCCACAAACAGTATATTACTTACATGTTCGTTCTTCTTGTACAGGTGGAACTTTTGGAAATTGGTCAACAATAACATTTACTACAGCCTGTGGTGAAGTTACTAGTTTTATTCAAAATTTTGATACGGTTACAACTCCAGCTTTCCCTAATTGTTGGTTTAAAGTTGGAACTACAGGTACTGTAAATACTCAAAACTCAAGTAGTAGTTCTACGCCTAACTGTTTATATATTTACGGTTCATCTGCTACGAATCAGGCTATAGTTAGAACTATTCCAGTTTCTAATTTAGGTGCAGGTACTCATAGATTTAAATTTAAAATGCGTGCTAATTTTACTGTTGGTGGTATTTTAGAATTAGGATACTTGACTAATCCAACAGATAGTAATTCGTTTGTTGCATTTACTTCATTTACAGCATCTTCATTAACTTATGCAGATTATGTATATAATGTACCAGCTGGAACTTATTCAAATTATCCAGCGTTTAGACATACGGGATCACCGGCTAATAGTATTTTGGTAGACGATGTAGTTTGGGAGGCTTTACCTTCTTGTCCTGATATGACAGGATTAGTTGTAAGTGGAGTAACAGCTTTTGGTGCTAATACTTCTTGGGATGATATGTCTAATGGAGGGGCTTTAGGATATGAATATGCAGTTACTACATCTGCTACACCTCCAGCATCAGGAACTGCAACTACATCTACTTTTTATGTGGCATCAGGATTAACTCCTCAAACTGTATATTATTTACATGTTCGTTCATCTTGTACAGGTGGAACTTTTGGTAATTGGTCTACTATTTCATTTACAACTGCTTGTGCTCCAGTAACAGTATTTCCTGTTTTGGAACCTTTTGCTACATTCTTACCAAGTTGCTGGTTAAAAGGCGATAATGGTACTTTAACAGCTGGTCCTGCTACATTAGGAACTAATTCATGGGCTGCAGACGGTTTTGGAAATTTAGGAACAACAGGTGCTATCAAATATAATATTTATTTAGCATCTGCTAATGATTGGATTATTTCTCCACAATATACAATTCCTGCGTCTGGTTATGAATTACGATTTAATGCTGCGGCTACAAATTATGGTCTTACTACAGCAGTTACAAATTGGGAATCAGATGATTTTGTAGAGGTTTTGGTTAGTACAACAGGTACAGACAATTGGTCTGTTTTATATACGTATAATAATTCAAATGTTCCTGCTCCGACAGGTACGATGAATGTAATTGATTTAGATTCTTATGCTGGACAAACAGTAAGATTTGCTTACAGAGCGGTTGAAGGTACTGCTGATGGTTCTGCGGATATTGATTTCTTTGTTGATGATTTTGAAATTAGATTGTCACCAACATGTCCTGATATGACAGGGTTAGTTGTGAGTGGCGTTACAGCTTTTGGTGCTAATACTTCTTGGAATGATATGTCTAATGGTGGAGCTTTAGGTTATGAGTATGCTGTTACTACATCAGCAACACCTCCAACTTCTGGAACTGCTACTACATCAACATTCTATGTAGCATCTGGTTTAAGCCCTCAAACAGTTTATTATTTACATGTAAGAGCTACATGTTCTAGTGGAGTTTATGGCAATTGGTCTACTATCACATTTACAACTGCTTGTGCTCCTATAACTGCATTGCCTTGGAATGAAGGATTTGAAGGATTAACAACAGTTGGTACAACAAATTTCCCTTCATGTTGGTTTAAAGAAAATGGAGATTGGACTTCACAAAATACGAATGGAACTTACAGTACTGCTAATACAGGTACTAAATATATTAGAAATTCATGGTCTGCTACAAATGAGTTCATTTGGACACCAGGTTTTGATTTAGTTGCTGGTACTTCATATGATTTTTCATCTTTTATTCAAGGAGATAACGGTACAGGTTGGGCTGTAGATTATTTTGTAAATACTACTCAAAATTCTACTGGTGCAACTCAGATTGGATCTACTTATAATGTTCCAGGTACTGGTTCTACTTATGCAGCTCAAGCTTATAATAAGGTTACCGCAACTTTTGTTCCTACAACTACAGGAACTTATTATTTTGCTGTAAGAGTGAATCAACCTTCTTCATCTCCATGGTATGTATCATTTGATGATTTTGCTTTAGAGCTTACTCCAGCATGTCCTTCACCAAATTCAAATACAATAACAAGTTTAACTCCAACTAGTGCAACTATTACATGGAATACTACATCTGGAGCTTATGAATATGTGATAGATAATTTAGCCGCTAATCCAACTACTGCTGGTACAGCTATAACAACAAATACTTATTCTCCAAGTTCATTGACTCCAAATACAGTTTATTATGTTCACGTAAGAAGTAATTGTAACGGATCATTAAGTCCTTGGTATACATTTATGTTTACAACTCCTTTGGTTCCACCTGCGAATGATAATTGTTCAGGTGCTATAGTTTTAACTCCGGGCGCTACTTTTAATACAAATCCATTAACAGCTAATTTAACAGGAGCAACAAATTCTAATCCTCCTGCACCAGGTTGTGCATCTTTTGCTGGTGGTGACGTATGGTATTCAGTAGTTGTGCCAGCATCAGGTAGTATTACTATTGAAACTGGTGGTACATTTACTGGAGGTGATACAGGTATGGCTGTTTATAGTGGTACGTGCGGAAACTTAGTCTTAGTGAGTTGTGATGATGACAGTAGCTCAAATGGTTCTTATTCGTTAATATCATTAACAAATAGAACTGCTGGTGAGATACTTTACGTTAACACTTGGCAATATAATACAGGTGTTTCTACAATTTCATATCAAATTTCTGCTTATGATGCTTCTTTGAGTTCATCTTCTTTTGATATGTCTAGTTTTGTAGCTTATCCAAATCCAGTAAAAGATGTATTGAATTTATCTTATTCTTCTACGATTACAAATGTTAAGGTAACTAATTTACTAGGACAACAAGTAATTAACAAGAATGCAAACGATACTAATGTTCAAGTAAATATGGCTGATTTAGCTGTTGGTACTTACATTGTAAATATCTCTTCTGGTGATTTAATTCACACTATTAAAGTGATTAAACAATAAGGTTATACTATTGTAAATTGAAGAAGTCCCGACTAATCATCGGGACTTCTTTTTTTATGTTTATCTTTGTAAAAAAAAGTGATATGTATTTTTCTTTGATTATTCCTGTGTTTAATAGACCTGACGAAATTGATGAGTTATTAGAAAGTTTACTCCATCAAACTTATGATGATAACTTTGAAATAGTAATTATTGAAGACGGTTCGTCAGTTGATTGTAAAGAGGTAATTAAAAAGTATACATCATTATCCATTAATTATCATTACAAATCTAATTCAGGACCCGGTGACTCAAGGAATTTTGGAATGCGTGTCGCGAAAGGAGATTATTTTATAGTTTTAGATTCAGATTGTATTATTCCTCCAGATTATTTAGAAAAAATTCATCGATCTTTAGAAAATGAATATGTTGATTGTTTTGGAGGACCAGATAAGGCTTTAGATAGCTTTTCAGATATTCAGAAAGCTATTAATTTTACAATGACCTCTTTTCTTACTACAGGTGGAGTTAGAGGAGGTAGTGAAAAAATAGGTAAATTTCAACCTAGAAGTTTTAACATGGGTATTTCAAAACATGCTTTTGAGGTCTCTCATGGTTTTGGTAATATACATCCAGGTGAAGATCCAGATTTGTCTATTCGACTTTGGAAAGCAGGATTTAAAACTAAATTAATTTCTGAGGCTTATGTGTATCACAAAAGAAGAATAGATTGGAATAAATTTTATATTCAAGTTAATAAATTTGGCTTAGCCCGTCCTATATTAAATAAATGGTATCCAGAATACACAAAAATTACTTTTTGGTTTCCAACTTTATTTTTGCTTGGATTTCTTCTTTCATTGGTTTGTATTCTTTTTAATTTTTATTATTTAATAGTTTTATATTTAGTTTACTTTTTATCATTAGGTTTACTTTCAACTATTGAAAATAAAAGTGTTAGAATTGGTTATTATTCAATAATTGCTGCAATTATTCAGTTTTATGGTTATGGGAAAGGTTTTTTAAATGCTTACTTTCAAATTCATATATTGAATAAAAATCCTCAAACTGCTTTTCCAAAAATGTTTTTCAGAAAATAAAATGACTAAAATTATAGGTTTAACTGGAGGAATTGGAAGTGGAAAAACAACTGTAGCTCGTTTTTTTGAGCAAAATGGTGTTCCTGTTTATATTGCAGATGATGAAGCTAGAAAATTGATGGACCAAGTTGAAATTATAGCTGAAATTCAATCTGTTTTTGCTGAAAAAATAACAGATAAGGATGGGAATTTAGATAGAAAAAAAATTAGCCAAATTGTTTTCAAGAATAGAGTTCAACTGGAAAAATTAAATGCCATTATTCATCCAAAAGTTAAAGCACACTTTCAACATTGGTTAATGGAACATGCCAAATATCCTTTTGTAATTAAGGAAGTGGCTATTTTATTTGAAACAAAAGGTCATTTACAATGTGATGCTACTATTTTGGTAACTGCTCCTCTAGAAGATCGTATAAATAGAGTCATGAAAAGGGATTTGAAAACAAGAGAAGAAGTGCTTCAAGTAGTTGAAAATCAAATGACTGACAAGGAAAAGTCTTCTTTAGCAACATTTGTTATTGAGAATAACGAAATAGAGAAAATGCATAAACAAGTTAAAATAATCCTTCAAAAATTGAAAAATCTTTAAAAATTAACATAAATGTTAATGTTTGGTTAATCTTCTTAACACTTCCGTTTTAGGTTGTAATTTTGTAAGAGATGAATAAAACCAAGTTTCGAATATTAGTTTTTTTGATGAGTATTTCCATGATTGGAATTATCTTGGTTCAGTTGTATTGGATTAATAGCTCATTTATAAAAAACGATGAACAGTTTAAACATCACACCCAACAAGTTCTTAATAATGTTGCAAAAAAATTAGACGATAAAGAAGTAATGGATTTTTATAAACGTTATTTCCAAATCAAAGACAGTTTAGGTAGAGAGCCCAAAAGAGAGCAATTAAGAAAGATTTATTTCTACGAAAAAGACGCTAAAACAAACGAAACAGTTATTTACACCAATACAATTATTCCTGAAGATTTTGGAATAGATGGTTCTTTTTTTGATAAAAATGCATATCCAATAGGTGTTAAAAATTATGTTTCTAAAAGGAAAACGGAAGTATATAAAAATAATGCTTTAGATGGCTCAAATTCAGGATTTAAATCAAAACCTGATGTGACTGTAGAAAAGTCAGGTAATCTTGAAGTTTTAGATCGAGTTCAATTTTATGTAGCTTTTAGGGATATAGTTTCGCAGAGACCAATCCATAGAAGATTATCTGCTAACATGTTGAATAGTATTTTAAGTTTTGAACTGAATAAAGCAGGTATTAAAACGCCTTTTGAATTTGCTGTTTACAGTAATGGATTGGCTACTAAAATTAAATCTGAAGAATTTAGGCTAGATAAATGTACAACTTATGGTATGCCAATATTGATTGATGCAGATGGTCATTCTAAATATGAATTGTTAGTTAGATTTCCTAATAAAACAAATTATGTGTTTTCTGAATTAGTTCCAATGTCAATTTTGTCGTTACTATTTACGTTAATCATTATATTAACTTACACTAGTGCTTTAAAACAATTGATAACACAAAAGCAAATTTCTGAAATAAAGACGGATTTCATAAACAACATGACACATGAGTTTAAAACGCCTATTGCAACTATAAATTTAGCTTTAGATGCTATAAAGAATCCGAAAATCATTGAAGATAGAGAGAAGGTTCAAAAATATCTTCAAATGATTAAGGACGAAAATAAGCGAATGCATGCTCAAGTTGAAAATGTTTTACGCATCTCTAAATTAGAAAGAAATGAACTTGAAATAAATAAGGAACCACACCAGGTAAATGAATTTATTGAAGACGCTATTGATCATATAAGTCTTATTTTAGAAGATAGAGAAGGAGAGGTTCACACACATTTTAATGCAACAAGAAATACAGTGTTGTTAAATGATGTACACTTTACTAATGTGCTGGTTAATATTTTAGACAATGCTATGAAATATTCTAAAGACAATCCTATTATCAATATTTATACTGAAAATATCAAAGACAGTATATTAATCAAAATTCAGGATAATGGAATAGGTATGTCTAAGGTAGCTCAGAAAAAAGTTTTTGAAAAATTTTTTAGAGAGCATACTGGTGATTTACACAATGTTAAAGGCCATGGTTTAGGTTTAGCCTATGTAAAACAAATTGTTGATGATCACAATGGCCAGATTTTTGTGGAGAGTGAAAAAGGAAAAGGAAGTACATTTATAATAAAATTGCCATTAATTAATTAGTTATGGAAGCAAAAAAGATATTATTAGTTGAAGATGATCCAAATTTTGGATCTGTGTTAAGAGATTATTTAGTAATCAACGATTTTGAAGTAACCCTTGCCAAGAATGGGATGGAAGGATTTGAAAAGTTTAAAAAAGGAACTTATGATTTATGTATCCTTGACGTAATGATGCCTTATAAAGATGGATATACATTAGCAAGAGAAATTAGAGAAAAAAATCAGGAAGTGCCAATTATTTTCTTAACAGCTAAAACGTTGAAAGAAGACGTATTGAAAGGCTATAAAGTAGGGGCAGATGATTATTTAAATAAACCTTTTGATTCAGAAGTATTATTGATGAAGATTAAAGCTATCATGCAACGAAAAGCTTCTGAGACAAAACCAGACTCAAATGTATTTGAATTTGAAATAGGTAAGTTTCATTTAAATTCAAAACTAAGATTTTTGTCTTATGGTGATGAGGAACCAGTGAAATTATCTCCAAAAGAATCTGAGTTATTGAAAATGTTAGCTTTGCATGTTAATGATTTGATGCCAAGAGAGCTAGCACTTACTAAGATTTGGAGAGATGATAATTACTTTACTTCTAGAAGTATGGACGTTTACATTGCTAAACTAAGAAAGTACTTGAAACGTGATGAGCGCGTAGAAATTTTGAATATTCATGGAGAAGGTTTTAGATTGGTAATTAATCAATAGTGAAAGAGTTTTGAAAATTAAAAAGCCCCAAAATGTTAACTACATTTTGGGGCTTTTTTTATTTAAATAAATCCATACCTGGTATATTAGGCATTCCTTCTTTTGCTACTGCAGCTAATTCAGCTTCATTGACATTTGTTGCTTTATGAATTACTTTGTTTAATGTGGTAATCAAATAATCTTCAAGCATTTCTTTGTCTTGTAAGAGTTCGTCAGCAATAATCAAACTTTTAATTTCTCGATTTGCAGTCATGGTTACGGTTAATAAACCATCGTTACTTTTTTCATCCACTAAAACGGAATTTAGGCGTTGCTTTGTAGCTTCAATTTTTTGTTGGGTTTCTTTTATTTTACCCATCATTCCCATTACGTCTCCAAACATAGTTTATCAGTTATAATTGTTTAATATAAGTACTTCTTTTTTTATGAATAATTGGATTAAAATGCTTCCATAAATTATGAATGGCGTGATTCTCTTCAAGTTCAGGTGTGCGAATACACGTTTCGATGCCGTTCTTTTTAAATGTTTTGGCATATTCATCAAAAACAATGGCTGTTATTCCTTTACTCTGGTATTCTGGTAATACGCCAATTAAATAAAAAACGGCACTTTTATTGTTCTTTTTAGCTTTGAGTAAATGATAAAAACCAAAAGGGAATAATTTACCCTTTGCTTTAATTAAAGCTTCTGAAAAATCGGGCATGACAATACTAAACGAAACCAGGTTTCCTTCTTTATCTTCAATGAATTTGATGTATTCTGGATTGATTAATCCTATGTATTTTTTTTTAAAATAGTCAATTTGTATTTCATTTATAGCAACAAAAGACTGAAGTTTCGAGTAAGTAGCATTGAATAAAGCAAACATTTTATCTACATAAGGCATAATGTCTTTTGAATGTGTAAAATTTATAGGTTTTAATTCATATCGTTGTTTTAAAACAGAAGCAATTTTTTCAAAAGGAGTAATGTCTACATTTTTAAAAAGAAATTTACTCTCTATATATTTTTTTTCTTCTATGAAACCTAATTGCTCAAAATGATCTTTGTAATATGGATGGTTATACCAAGTAATCATTAAACCTTGTTGGTCAAATCCTTCGGTTAAGACTCCTACTTTGTCTAAATTAGAAAAACCAAGTGGTCCTTCCATGTTTTCCATTTGATGTTTATGACCGAATTCCTCAACTTTAGCCAATAAAGCTTTTGTTACTTCTATATCATCTATAACATCAAACCAACCAAAACGAACTTTCTTTTTACCTAATTGATTGACTTCGTCCCAATTAATTATAGCAACTGTTTTGCCTACAATTTTATCATCCTTATAAGCTAGGTAAAAATGTGCTTCTGCAGAATGAAAAGCAGGATTTTTAGTTTTGTCAAAGGTTTCTAACTCGTCATTTATCAATGGCGGTATCCAATAAGGATTATCTTTATATAATTCAAATGAAAACTGAATGAATTTTTTTAATTCTTTTTTGCTAAAAATTTCTTTTACCTCTATCATTTTATTCTACAGAATCTTTTCTTTTATTTTTTTCTGCTTTTTTATCCATTTTTTTGTCCATTTTACTCTGTGTGCCTGGTTTTGCCATTTTAACTTCTTGATAATTTTTTACAAATCGCCAAGTAAACCCTATTCCACCATATAAAATACTTGGAGTTGATTTTGCATTACTAGCTAATGAAGCATCAATCTGCATGTCTTTATTAAATAAATAAGCGGCTCCAAAACGAAAAATTCCATCACTATAGTATTTTCCATTATATCCTTGATTTTCAATAAAGGCCGACCAATTTTGATTGATTCCTCTTGTTAGTGTAACTACATAATCAATACTAGCATAATCAGTGCTGATCTTATTGTAAGCAATATTCGTTACTAAAACCCATCTTGTTCCAAAGTGATTTTGCGCAATTACCATTGCTCTGGGGCTAGCAGAAGATTCTAAAGCGGGACCATAGCCGAAGTAATTTTTTTTATCCATATTGAAACTTATTCCCGCATATCCTGCTAAAGCTGGGATAAATTGTCTCCATTTAAAACGATGATTTGCTTTCCAACTATACAAATTAGGTTTTTCTTCATAGTTTTTAAATGGATCATAAAACAAGTACTTTGCCCCAATAATTGCATTTCGTATTCCACTTCTACTTGTTTCAACACCATAAGAAGAGTAATTATCTTTTTGATATTGAATTTCTCCAATAATTTCTAATTCTTCTTTTAAAAAACCGTATCTAAGTGTTAATTCTCCATTATATCCTTTAGCATCATAATTTAATAAATTGTGTTTTTCTGCTACATAATTCACTCCAGATTCTGCTTGAAAAATTGTTTTTCCAACCGAAAAAGCCATCATTGACTTACCAGGTCGATTTGAGTTCACTTCATCTGTAAATTGAGCTTGTGCTATGAATGTACAAAACAGAGAAGTAAGCGCTAAAATTCTTTTAGATACCATCTTTTTATTAAATTTGATCAAATGAATAATTGAATTCAAAAGTAAATATTTTATAATAATTTTAAGTATGTTATGAAATAATAATGTTTATTTTTGAAAAAAAATACGAGAATGGATACGGCAAGTTTACAAGGATTGGTTAAAACATTGTTTTATATATTTTTGTTCTATTACTTATTTAAGTTTTTAATGCGTTTGTTGGCTCCTTATTTAGTGCAACAAATGGCAAAAAAGGCTGAAGAACATATAAAAAAGCAATTTGATCAGCAACAATATCAATCTTATCAGCAAAATCAGAATCAACAAGAGACAAAAAAGGAGGCGTCAAAGCCTACTAAACAAGTAGGAGAGTACATCGATTTTGAAGAAGTAGAATAAAATGCTCCGATTAATCGGAGTTTTTTTATTTTTGTACATTATTTAATCCAAACTATAAAATGAAAAACTTAAATAAGTTTGCACCACATCTTTACGCATTAATTGGTTTTATTGCAATTGCATTAATTTATTTCTATCCTACTCTGCAAGGAAAACAAATTTTTCAATCGGATATAGCTCAATATACCGGTATGGCTAAAGAGCAAATCGACTTCAGAAAAGAGTATAATGAAGAACCTTATTGGACTAATAGTGCCTTTGGAGGTATGCCAACCTATCAATTAGGGGCTAAATATCCTCACCATTATATAAAAGATTTGGATAGTGTATTGCGATTTTTACCTAGACCAGCGGACTATTTATTTTTGTATTTCCTTGGATTTTATGTTTTAATGTTAAGTCTTAAAATAAAACCATTAAAAGCATTTTTTGGTGCATTAGCCTTTGGTTTTTCTACCTATTTAATTATTATTTTAGGCGTTGGTCATAATGCTAAAGCGCATGCAATTGCCTATATGCCACTAGTTTTGGCTGGTGTATTGTGGGTATTTCAAAAAAGATATGTACTTGGAGGAATAGTAACTATGATTGCTGCAGCACTTGAAATACAAGCTAATCACTTTCAAATGACATATTACTTTTTGTTTTTACTTCTGATTGTTGGTGGATATTATGTTATTGAAATTAGTAAAGAAAAAGATTTTAAACATTTAATTAAATCATTGGCTATTTTTGGAATAGGAGCCTTATTAGCAGTTGGTGTGAATGCTACAAACTTAATGGCTACCTCTGAATATGCTACTAATTCAACAAGAAGTAATAGTGAATTGACTTTTGATGCGAATGGAAAGAAAAAGTCCGATTCCAACGCTATGAGTTATGCCTACATTACCGAATACAGTTATGGTATTGCTGAAAGTTTAAATTTGATTGCTCCCAAATTATTTGGTGGTTCTAATGCAGAAGATTTAGGGACGGATTCATCGATGTACCAATTTATTGTAGCACAAAATGTTCCTGAAAGTGAAGCTGTAAATTTGGTAAAACACATGCCAACTTATTGGGGAGAACAGCCTATTGTTGCCGCTCCTGCTTATATAGGAATAGTAGTTTTCTTTTTGGCAATACTTGCATTATTTGTTGAAAAACGAAAAATTAAATATGCATTGGCAGTGGGTGTGGTGTTTTCATTGGCTCTTTCTTGGGGTAAACATTTTGCTCCTTTAACCGATTTTTTCATCAATTATGTACCTATGTACAATAAATTTAGAGCGGTTTCATCCATTCAAGTTTTATTAGAATTGTGCATGCCTGTTTTAGCTATTTTAGGATTATCTGCATTTGTGAATAGTGATGAAACTGAGCGCGGCAAATCATTGTTATATGCAGGTGGAATTGTAGCGGGAATATTAGTAATGTTATTGTTGTTGAGCGGATCGTTCTCATTTACAAGTTTAAATGACGAGTTTTATGCGAAACAATATGGGGCTAATTTTATGGATGTATTGAAAGAAGATAGAAAAGCTATGTATTTTTCTACTATTTATCGTTCCTTAGGGTTTTTAGCGGTTGCTTTTGCAGTTCTGTTTTTCTATACTAAAAAGACATTTTCACAATTCAATACCGTACTTTTAGTTGGTTTAGTAATGGTTTTCGATTTATTCTTTGTGGCTAAAAATTACGTTAAAGCGGAAGATTTTGTATCGAAATCACAAATTGAACGTCCTTTTGAAGAAACAGAAGCCGATAAACGAATTCTTGAAGATAAATCACATTTTAGAGTTTTCGAAATGGATGGAAATATGAACAGTGCTCGTGCTTCTTTCTTCCATAAATCAATCGGCGGTTATCATGCAGCCAAGCCAAAAAAAATGCAAGAGTTGTTTGATTACCAAATTGCTAAGAATAATATTGAAGCATTAAACATGTTGAATACAAAATATGTGATTCAAACGAATGAACAAGGAGCGCCAATGGCCTTGCAAAATCCAAATGCCAATGGAAATGCTTGGTTTGTCTCAAAAATTAAAAAAGTAAATTCAGCGGATGAAGAAATGAAAGCTTTAAATTCTTTAAAAACGAAGGATGAGGCCACATTTAACTTGTATGATTTTGGAACATTAATAAAAGGTAAAGGCTTACCAACTAGTTATATAAAAGATACCACAGCAACCATAAAATTAGAAACCTATAAACCAAACTATTTGAAATATACTTCATCTAATTCAAACGCTGGTTTTGGGGTGTTTTCTGAAATTTATTACCCTAAAGGTTGGAAAGCTACTATTGATGGAAAAGAAGCAACAATCTTAAATGTAAATTATGTTTTACGAGGATTGCAAATTCCAGCCGGGAAACATACTATTGAATTCAAATTTGAACCTGAAGTAGTAAAAACAGGGGGAATGATTGCATTAATTAGCTCTGTTTTAATGTTGGGTGTAATTGGATTAGGTATTTTTTATTGGAGAAAGAAAACTCAGGAAGTTGCTCAATAATTTGTAATGCTATAAAATGACAAAATCTGAAAAAGAACATATCATTGAGATGCAATCTTTATCCTATTTTGAAAGGTTAGAGCGATTAATGAAATTAATTGAAATATCCTATGCTTTAAAAACTGCAAAAATTATTAAAATTAAGAAATAATGATACCTGAAGTTTTTGAGATTTGGAAAAATTTTGATTTAGAAAAATTAGAATATATTATTATTGGAGGTTTTGCTGTTAATATTTATGGGTATAATAGAAATACGGGTGATATGAATGTTTTTTTCAAGGATACCTTAGAAAATCGTTTAAAACTTAATAAAGCGCTTAAAGCATCAAAATTAATAGAATTTCCAAATGTTGAAACGATGCAATTTATTCCTGGATATACAGATGTAAATATTGGTTTTGGAATGCGATTAGACTTAATGACAAGTGTAAAAGGACTTGAAGATATCTCTTTTGATGAGTTGTTAAATAACGCAACAGTTGTTGAAATTACAGGGGTGAAAGTTAATTTTATTGATTATGAAAATTTAATTAAATCTAAATTTGCAGCTAATCGGATTAAAGACATTTTAGATATTGAAGAATTAAATAAAGTCAATTCAAAAGAAAATAAATTAGATTAGTTATTTTGGAAAGTCCAACAAAAAAAGTTTTAATCGTTAGTTATTACTGGCCACCTGCAGGAGGTCCGGGCGTGCAGCGTTGGTTGAAATTTGTGAAATATTTGCCCGATTTTGGAATTCAACCCATTGTTTACATTCCAGAAAATCCCAACTATCCTTTATTGGATGAAAAATTGATAAGTGATGTAAACGAAAAGGCAATTATTTTAAAAAATAAGATTTTCGAACCTTATGCTTTGGCTTCTGTTTTTTCTAAAAATAAGACCAAGAAAATAAGTGCTGGGATTATCACAAAAGATAAAAAACAATCTTTGGTTGAAAAAATGATGTTGTGGATTCGCGGTAATATTTTTATTCCTGATGCCCGTGTATTTTGGGTGAAACCTTCTGTGAACTTTTTAAAAAAGTACATTCAAGAAAATCATATAGAAACGGTTATTACTACTGGACCACCTCATAGTTTACATTTGATAGGTTTAGCCTTAAAAAAACAGTTAAAAATTAATTGGATAGCCGATTTTCGTGATCCTTGGACCACCATTGGTTACCATAAAGAACTGAAGTTAAGTACTTGGGCAGCAAAGAAACATAAAAAATGGGAAGCAGAAGTGTTAAATAACTGTGATACGGTTTTAGTGACTTCTCCCACAACTAAAAAAGAATTTCAAGTATTGACCTCTCGACCTATTGAAGTTATAACAAATGGTTATGATGTGGAGCAAGTAGAGAGGAAGCCCTTAGATGCTAAATTTACCATGGCGCATATTGGTTCTTTTTTATCACAAAGAAATCCGCAAATTTTATGGGAATCTTTAGCAGAATTAATTCAAGAAAATGAAGCGTTTGCTCAGCATTTTCAGTTGAAGTTAATCGGTGCCGTAAGTAAAGAAGTGTTGCAATCAATTTCAGACTATCATTTAGATAATTATGTAAATAATCTAGGTTATGTTTCGCATGAAGAAGCTTTAATTCAGCAGAGATCTTCACAAGTATTGTTGTTAATTGAAATAGATTCTGAAGAAACCAAATGCATCATTCCAGGGAAATTATTTGAATATATGGTGTCTGAGCGTCCTATTTTAGCCATTGGGCCAAAAGATTCTGATTTTGAATCGATTATTAAATCTACAAATACCGGTGTGTTTTTCCAATACCATGAAAAAGAAGCATTAAAAGCTACTGTTTTAGAGCAATTTCAACAATATTTGAATGCTAATTTAAAAGTTCATGCCGTGGGTTTACAACAATACAGCAGAAAGAATTTAACCGCGCAATTGGCACAATTACTTTCTTCAAATTCGTAATCAAATTATGGGAATCGTCATTAAACAATCTATAAAAAATACCATCATAACCTTTATTGGTTTTGCTATTGGTGGAGCTAATACGTTGTTTATGTATCCTTATTTTTTGGGGAAAGACTATGTTGGTTTAACCGGATATGTACTTTCTACGGCTAATATTTTATACCCATTATTGTCTTTTGGAATTCAAAATACGTTAATTAAATTTTTTAATGAACATAACAAAACGGAGGAAGATTTAAATAAGTACATGACCTATATGTTACTGGTTCCTCTGGTATTTGTCATTCCAGCTTTAGTGTTTTTTTATGGATTTTATGATACCATAGCTGCCTATGAATCCAAAGAAAATGCCATTGTGTACGATTTTGTTTGGATTATTCCAATCATAGGATTGTTCATGGGGTATTTTGAAATATTTTATGCTTGGTTACGAGCACATATGAAATCAGTTTTTGGTTCCTTCGTAAAAGAAGTTTTTGTTCGAATATTGATTACTATTTTATTGTTTGCAGTATATTATGAGTATCTATCTCAATCTGATTTTATTTATTCTTTGGTGTTTGTGTATGGAATCAGTTTACTCATGATTATGTATTCAGCAAATCGAGTAAAACGAATCCGATTGCATTTCAAAGTACCAAAACAAAGTAAAGCCATCTTAACGTATACGGTTTTCATTATTTTATCGGCTAGTGTAGCCAATATGTTGTTGGATATCGATAAGTATATGATTAATAAGTATTTGAAAATTGATAATATTGCTTTTTACAATGTGGCTATTTTCATGGCATTAGTTATTTCTGTACCCATGCGTGCCATGCACCAAATAACCTATCCTATTACTGCAAAACTAATGAGTGAAAAAAAATGGGAGGAGTTGAATGAGTTGTATAAAAAGTCGTCGGTTAGTTTACAAGTCATTGGAGGCTTACTTTATATTGGAATATTAGTTAATTTAAATCAGGTTTATAATTTATTGCCTGATGAAGGGTATCGACAAGGAGTATTTGTTGTTTTTACCATTGGATTGTCTAAATATTTTGATTTAATTTTAGGTATAAATAACGCCATTATTTTCAATTCGAAATACTATAGAGCTGTTTTACTTTTAGGGGTGCTTTTAGTGGTGGTTATTGTTTTGTTGAACATGTACTTTATTCCAGAATTTGGATTAAATGGTGCTGCAATAGCTACTTTAATAGCCATAACGTTATATAGTTTGGCGAAGTTGTTTTTTGTAGTTGTTAAAATGAAATTATTTCCCTTTACAATCAAAAATTTAATTTCTTTAGGGATTACGGTACTTACTTTTTTTGTGTTTTATTTTTGGGAGTTTTCTTTTCATCCCATTATTAATATACTATTGAAATCCATTTTAGTCACGATTTTTTATTTGGTTATTAATTATGTTTTAAAAGTATCCTCAGATATTAATTATGTGATGCGAAATATTATTTCAAAGGTATTACAAATAAAAAATCCTGCTTCGTAAATACTCCGCAGGACTTCAATCAACTAACCAATTTCAAACTATATAATTTTAACCTTTTCTTTCTAATGCATCTTTTTTGATGGCATCTACGTCTTCTTTTTTCATTTTTTCTTTTGTACCATCTTTTTTGTAGTAGTAAAAATCACCCTCATCTTCATACCAATCCTCATCATAGTCATGTCCACCACCATTATATCCAGTTGGACAAGGGTTGTAAGCATAGCCACCGTAACCATTTACAAATCCACTTACCCCGATAATTTCACCATGATAGTTGTAGAAAATTCGCATTCCACCAATTCTTGTTAAGGCAAAACTATTATAAGTCATATAAACACTACCAATTCTTTTTACTCTTCCGTAGTAATCATAATTGATGAATACATTTCCTACTCGGCGCACTCTTCCGTAACTGTCGTGTTCAATTCGTACGCCTCGAATACCTCTGTCTTCAACTCTTGGAGCGCCATATGTCTCATTGATGCTTCCACGTCTAGGTCTTGGACCATTGATTACAGTATTAAAATCGAAATCTCCTGTTGGGAATACAAAAAATTCAATACCTCTTTCTCTAAATACAATTGGTTCTGCCTCTCTATAATTTATAGCGTATGAATTATGATATTCTACTCTTGGACCTCTTCCTCGTTCTGTTTCTTGAGCCACCGCTGCGTTTAATACTAAAAATAAACTTGCAACTAAAAATGTAATTTTTTTCATAATCTTACTTTTTAATGGTTTAACATCTTTTAAAACATTACTGTTTGATTAATCTATTTCAAGTCGTGTGCCAAAACGTTAAAGATGAATGATAACAAATTGATAACGAGTTGTTAATGATTTCTAATGAACTGATTTTATTAATGTTAATTTATTTTTAATTCTAATTGAAGGAAGCGGATGTGGAAATTTATTTAGAAAACTAGAAAGAAATATATAGAATTTAGTTTTGAATTTGAACATTCTCATTGCTATTGCACTTGATTTTTGTATTTTAGCACCAAAGCCAAAGATTAATGAAGAAATTAATTGCCATTTATTTTTTATTCACCACAGCAATTTTATTTGCTCAATATCCCAAAGATTATTTTAGGTCTCCGTTAGATATACCTATTAATTTATCTGGAACATTTGGTGAATTAAGAACAAATCATTTTCATTCTGGTTTAGATATTCGAACTAATAATGTAGAAGGTTTACCTGTTTATGCTGCCGCAGATGGTTATGTGTCGCGAATTAAGGTAAGTGTTTTTGGTTATGGTAAAGCCATTTACATTACACATCCCAACGGATATACTTCTGTTTATGGACATTTACAGAAATATGAAGGAAAGATTGAGGAGTACATTAAAAATCTTCAATACAAAGAGAAAAATTATGAGGTTGAAACTTATTTGTATCCAACAGTTTTTCCTGTAAAAAAAGGTGATATTATTGCTTATTCAGGAAATTCAGGTGGCAGTGCAGGACCTCATTTGCATTTTGAATTTAGGGATACTTACACAGAAAGAATCATTAACCCCATGGCTTTTGGAATGAATCGATTAATTAGGGATGACAAGGCACCAGAAGTAAGTAGTGTAATGGTTTATCCTATGAATGATTCTACGATGGTAAATAAAAGTAATGCCCCAATTGCCTTAACTCTACTTAAACAACCTGATGGAAGTTATTTATCTAATAAGGTTTATACAAATGGAGTTGTTGGTTTTGCAATCAACTCTTATGATCAACTAACTAATATATACAATAAAAATGGGGTATATAAAGTTCAAGCTTTTTTGAATGGAACACCACATTTCGGCTATCAATTTGATACATTTGCTTTCGATGAATCTAGGCATATAAATTATTTCATTGATTTTAAAAAGTTTAAATTACTAAAGCAACGATACCAAAAATTATTTTCTAAAGTACCTTATCCATTATCTTTGGTACAAGAGAACAAAAAAATGAACGGAGTTCAAGTTAAAAAGAATAATAGCTATAATTATAAAATTGAAGTGAGTGATTATCATGGAAATAAAACTATTGTTAATATTCCGCTTGAATACAAAGATGAGCCTCTATTGCCACAAACAAGTAAAGGAAAATACTTTATCAAGGCAAAAAACGATTATAATTTTGAGTTTGAAACGGCTTCAGTCTATTTTCCACCCAATTTATTTTATGAAAATTGTTTTTTAAATATTGAGGAAACTAATGGGGTTTTATTAATGGATTCTAATTATGAGGCTATGCAAAGTGCCATGACAATTTCATTTGATATATCTAAACTATCGGAAGAAGAACAAAAAAAAGCATTTATTGCAGGCATTAATGGCTATCAATTGGAATATAATAGTTCTTTTAGAAAAGGGAATACACTTTCAGCAAAAATAAAATCTTTTGGGAAGTTTAAAGTAGCCTTAGACACCATACCACCTAGAGTTTTTAATCCGAATTTTGTTGAAGGAAGCAATGTGTCAAAATTAAATACGTTAACCATATCAATAACGGATATGTTATCTGGAATAGATTCATTTAATGCTTATTTAAACGATGAATGGATTTTAATGGAATATGACTATAAAACAAAAAAATTAACTCATAATATCTCCGATGGGAAAATAAAATCGGGACTCAATGCGTTTAAATTAATTGTTACAGATAAACTAAATAACAATACAATTTTCACTTCTAATTTTACTTATTAATATATGTTATTA
>NZ_JAGKWP010000124.1 GCF_021151785.1 Flavobacterium sp. | reverse complement strand
AATAATTACTTTTTAAAATTCCATAATGAACGGAATCAATAAATATACCATTATAAAATTCATTTTCTTTAAAATGGGCTTCTTTCACAAAACCATTTTTTTCTAATACTCGGGCAGAACCTATATTTTCGGGATCAATAACTGCATCAATGGAATGAAAATTTTGAACCGTAAAAGCATATTCAAGCATCGTATTTATCGCTTCTGTTACATAACCTTTTCCTTCAAATTCAGGAAGAACCATGTAACCAATTTCAGTTCGATGATTTTCAGGTTGAGTACGATAAAAACCCATAAAACCTATAAATTTTCCTGTTTCTTTTTCTTCAACAGCCCAGTTAATATCGGTATTCTCTGTTATTTTTTGATTCATAAAATGAATCATTGCAAGCGCTTGTTCTTCATTCTCTAAAATAGGTCGAGGAATATATTTCATTCGTTCTTTGTCACTTCGCAATCGAAACACTTCTGGTGCATCAGAATCCATTAATTGTCGAAAATGCAAACGTGCTGAATTTAAAACAGGAAATGGATTAAAATTTATAGTTAACATATATACTTACTTTTTATTTAAGAAAGCTGAAATTGCTTTATCTTGAAATTTACTAAAAAAAACGAGCATTGAAATTGCTCCAACAGTAGCTAACAACATATCCGATTGAGTATCCCAGATATACCCTTGAGTTCCCAAAAATGCATCACCTCCTTCTCCTGTACAAATAGAGACCCACCACTCTATCCATTCATAAGCAGCACTAATGGCTAGACAAATGGAAACTATGATAAAGTTAAAATAACTTTTATTGGAAATAACTTCTTTTCGAATAAACAATTCCCTTACTATCATAGCTGGTACAAATCCTTGAAAAAAATGGCCTACTTTATCATAATTATTTCTGGTTTGATGAAAGGTCTCTTTAATCCAATCAAACAGTGGTACTTCGGCATACGTATAATGTCCTCCAAGAAACAAAACATAACAATGTAATACTATAAAGAAATAAGTAAAACTTGTAAATTGGAATTTTTTATATGTTAATAGTAAAATGACCCCTCCAATTAATGCTGGAATAACTTCTAAAAACCAAGTAAAATACTCTTTTGGTTGTATACCTGAAAGTACCAATCCTATTAAAAATAAAACTATATATAAATTGTTCCTTTTTTTCATTTTTTACTTAATTATTTAAAAAACACATCATTACCATATCGTAGTATCATAATACAAACCACTACTAAAAATACTTTCCTAATAAATTGATTTCCTCTTAAGATAGCCATTTTAGTTCCTAAAATACTACCCGAAACATTGGCAACTGCCATAATTAGAGCTATTTCAATTATGTAATTTCCTTGAGAAATAAACACATAAAGCGCTGACACATTGGTGACGCAATTAATTACTTTTGCATAAGCTGATGCCTCTAAAAATTCAAAACCTAATAACGCAACAAAGCCTAATACTAAAAAACTTCCTGTTCCTGGACCTAAAAAACCATCATAAAAACCTATGCATATACCAAGTAAAAAGCCATAGAAATATCTTTTTGAAGATGATAGATTTTTTGAAGAAAAAGTACCAAAGTCTTTTTTAAAATAAGTATAAATAGCTATACCTATCAACATAAAAAAGATGAAAGGTTTCAAAAAATTTACATCTATTATACTTACTAACTTAGCTCCAATAAAAGAAGCAATAAATGAGCTTATAGCTGTGATTAAAAGTAATTTCCAATTAAATTTAATTCGTTTTGCATATTGAACTGCTGCTATACTAGTACCAGATAAACCAGCTATTTTATTGGTTCCAAAAACCGTTGGAACAGAGGCTTCTGGATATGCAATCATTAAAGCGGGAAATTGAATTAAACCACCACCACCAACAACGGCATCAATAAAACCAGCTAATAAAGACAATAGACCTAATGTTATCAGTACTATTGGGTCATGTTGCGCAAAAAGTTCAATAAAACTCATTACTTTTTATTTTTTGCTAACTTACTTTGAATAAAAGCATTCAACAAAGAAATAACTATTCCTAGAGGCAAAACTTCAACATAAGTCATTGCTATAACTCCAAATGGAGATTGATATACTTTTTTCATCCATTTGACTTCTTCGGTAACTTTAACTATTTCTTCTGGCTTCGCATTTTTAATCATTATATCTCCATAGCGTTCCATGAAGTCAGGAAAAAAATTATAGTAAATAACAAGCCAAACAGCAACATAAATAGTTGAAATTAATAGAGACATTAAAAAACCTGCTTTACATGCTTTTCCAAAAGTTATTTGATTGTTATTTTGTTTTCTAATTTGGTTAACACCATAAATCATTGTCCCGAAAGCTAAAACCATACTAGAAAAACCAAGTAACATACTGGGTTGTTCTTCAGGATTTTGTTTCATTAAATAAGTAACCCAACACATAAAAGCAGAAACTATTATCCCTCCTATATATCCAAATTTTAAAATCATTTTATTCATATTTTTATACAATATAATATTAACTTCCAGGAATCAGCATTTTTACTGGTAAATTGTAATAAATCGAAACTGATTTATTATCTTTTCTAGCAGGACAAAAAAAGGTATTTCTCTGTATACTTTGAAAAGCTTTATATACCATTAAATCATAATGCAAACTACCTGTTGATCTTGAAAAATTCACAAAATCTAATTTTCCTTCTTTATCGATAATAAAAGTAATCATTACCGATAAATTTAAAGTTTCCTCTAAATACAAATCAGAAATATACTCACTTAGTACATTTGAAAATTGAGTTCTAATAAAGTTTTCAAAACAATTTTTCTCTTCTAAGTTTGTTAAACCTTTGTCTTTACAATTTTGATGAGTTGGATATAACAATTCTCCATTCTCCGAATAACGTTCACAAACTTCTTTAGGTAAAGCATCTACTGCATCAGGACTTTGAATTCTGTCAATGCTAACTTTTAAATACTTATTTCTCTTTAAATATAATTGATTCAAAAATTGGTTGTCAGCATTAAATACATCTTGAATGTGAGCTATAATCTTTTTATCCTTGTTATAATCTAATCCATTAATTAAATTACTTCTTAATGCTTCCATTTCAGTACAAATTCCTTTTAATGCTTGATAATATTCGCTATTCAAATAATTAGAACATGTAATAATAGTATCCTTTTTGACTTCATAAATAGAATTTTTCAGCATCAAATCTTTAATTTCCTGAATTATCGTATTGTAATTCGTCCAATTATTTTTTTGTTGTTCCCTTTTTAAGAGTGAACCTAATTCATTTGAATTTTGTGCAACAGTGCAAAAAGAAAATAATAAAAATAAAACGTATTTTTTCATAAATATTAAATGTCTTTCCAAATGTAACAAAAAAAACCTAGCTCGCATTGCTGCTCGCTAGGTTTTCAAACTAAAAACTAATCAAACTATTTATCAAATAAACTTTTCTATTTTATCCTTGATTTCTAAAAACCAATTGATTATCAAAACAATCTAAGATGATAAAACTATCCGTTTTAATGGTTCCTGCCAAAATTTCTTTTGACAATTGATTTAATACTTCACGTTGAATCACACGTTTCACTGGTCGAGCTCCAAACTCAGGATCATAGCCTTTACGTGCTAAATAATCCAATGCTTCAGGGGTAGCTTCCATCGTTATATGTTGTTGATCCAGCATTTTGATAACACTGTTTAGCTGTAATCCTACAATTTGTTTGATGTTATCATTTGTCAATGGAGTAAACATCACAACCTCGTCAATTCGATTTAAAAATTCTGGTCGAACAGTTTGTTTCAATACCCCTAAGACTTCCACTTTTGCTGCCTCTGTTGCTGCTTCAATACCTCCTTTTATATTTTCAAATTTTTCTTGAATAATATGGCTTCCCATGTTAGAAGTCATAATAATAATTGTATTTTTAAAGTCGGCTAAGCGGCCTTTATTATCGGTTAAACGTCCTTCATCTAATACTTGCAACAAAATATTGAATGTGTCAGGATGCGCTTTCTCAATTTCATCTAACAATACTACTGAATAAGGTCTTCTTCTGACTGCTTCGGTTAGTTGTCCTCCTTCATCATATCCTACATAACCTGGAGGTGCACCTACTAAACGACTTACACTATGACGTTCCTGATATTCACTCATATCTATTCGAGTAATGGCATTTTCATCATCAAATAAATATTCAGCAAGTGCTTTAGCTAATTCTGTTTTTCCCACACCTGTTGTCCCTAAGAATAAAAACGAACCAATTGGTTTTTTAGCATCTTGTAAACCTGCTCTACTTCTACGTACGGCATCTGAAATTGCCTCAATTGCCTCTTCTTGTCCAACTACCCGTTTATGCAATTCATCTTCTAATTTTAGTAGCTTTTCACGCTCACTTTGCAACATCTTGGTAACAGGAATACCTGTCCATTTTGCTACTACTTCAGCAATATCATCATGCGTAACTTCCTCTTTTATGAGTGACTCACCTTTTTGATTTTCTTGCAATTGCAATTGCAATACATCTAATTTTTCTTGTGCTTCTTTGATTTTACCATAACGAATTTCAGCTACTTTTCCATAATCCCCTTCACGCTCAGCACGTTCTGCTTCCAATTTAAAATCTTCAATTTGTTGTTTTACATTTTGAATACCTTCTACTACATCTTTTTCAGATTTCCATTTAGTAAAAATTTCATTTCGCTCTTCTTTCAAATTAGCTAAATCAAGATTCAATGCTTTCAATTTCAATTCATCATTTTCTCTTTTAATAGCTTCAATTTCAATTTCTAACTGCATGATTTTACGATCTAGAACATCTAATTCCTCTGGTTTAGAATTAATTTCCATACGTAATTTAGATGCTGCTTCATCCATTAAATCGATAGCCTTATCTGGTAAAAAACGATTGGTAATATAACGTTGAGATAACTCAACTGCTGCAATGATTGCATCATCTTTAATACGAACTTTATGATGTGTTTCATATTTCTCTTTAATTCCACGAAGAATTGAAATAGCACTTTCAGTATCTGGTTCCTCAACCATCACCTTTTGAAAACGACGTTCTAAGGCTTTATCTTTTTCAAAATATTTTTGATATTCGTCTAAAGTTGTTGCCCCAATGGCTCTCAATTCACCACGGGCTAATGCGGGCTTTAAAATATTTGCCGCATCCATTGCACCCTCTCCTCCTCCAGCTCCTACCAGAGTATGAATTTCATCAATGAATAAAACAATTTCACCTTCAGCAGCAGTCACTTCTTTCACTACCGACTTTAAACGCTCTTCAAATTCCCCTTTATATTTGGCACCCGCTATTAACGCTCCCATATCTAAAGAATAAACCACTTTATCTTTTAGGTTTTCTGGTACGTCTCCATCTACAATTCGGTGAGCTAATCCCTCTGCAATAGCTGTTTTACCTACACCAGGTTCACCAATAAGCATTGGATTATTTTTACTTCTTCGAGTAAGAATTTGCAACACTCTTCTAATCTCTTCATCTCTTCCAATTACTGGATCCAGCTTACCTGTACGGGCTAATTCATTTAAATTTTTAGCATACTTATTTAACGAATTATAAGTTTCTTCGGCAGAAGAAGAAGTTACACGTTCCCCTTTTCTAATTTCTTTAATAGCACTTTCTAACCCATTTTCAGTTACCCCTTGATCTTTTAGGATTTGAGCGACTTTACTTTTTGATTTAAAAATGGCTAATACAAGATGTTCAATTGAAACAAACTCATCGTTCATTTTTTTGGCAATTATCTCTGCTTCATTTAAAGTAGAACCTGCATCACGTGATAACATAATATCACCCCCTGAAACTTTTGGAAAACTCTCTAAAGTACTCTCCAATACCTTTTTAAAAATAGTCACATTTACATTTACTTTTTTCAATATAAATGGTATCACATTCTCATCAACCTCTAAAATTCCTTTAAAAATATGTTCATTTTCAAGTTGTTGATGTCCGAAGCTTTGTGCAATTTGTTGTGCTTGTTGTAAAGCTTCTTGCGATTTAATAGTTAAGTTTTTGAAATTCATATAACGATTTTATTTTAATCTTAATTTAATATTTTTT
>NZ_JAGKWP010000123.1 GCF_021151785.1 Flavobacterium sp. | reverse complement strand
AATTTATCTTTAGTTAAAATAAATGTGTGAAAAATAAATAATTCAAATTAAAAAAATAAATGCCAAGGATCCTTATCATAGAAGATGAAGCGCCAATACGTCGCGTTTTAAATAAAATATTATCAGAAGAAAATGATAATTATTTAGTTCAAGAAGCAGAAGATGGTTTGAAAGGTATCGAACTAGTAAAAAATGAAGATTTTGATTTGATTCTTTGCGATATTAAAATGCCTAAGATGGATGGAGTAGAGGTATTAGAAGCGGTAAAAAAAATTAAGCCAGAAATTCCAATGGTTATGATTTCAGGACATGGAGATTTAGAAACGGCTGTAAATACTATGCGATTAGGCGCTTTCGATTATATTTCAAAACCACCCGATTTAAATCGATTATTGAATACTGTTCGTAATGCATTAGACAAAAAACAATTGATTGTTGAAAATAAGATTCTAAAAAAGAAAGTTTCAAAGAATTATGAAATGATTGGTGAAAGTGAGGCTATAAGGCACATCAAAACCATGATAGATAAAGTAGCTGCTACTGATGCTCGAGTTTTAATTACTGGACCAAATGGAACAGGTAAAGAATTGGTTGCTCATCAATTACATGAAAAAAGTAACCGTTCTTTTCAACCTATTATTGAAGTTAATTGTGCTGCTATACCTTCTGAATTGATAGAAAGCGAGTTGTTTGGACATGTTAAAGGAGCTTTTACTTCAGCAGTTAAAGATAGAGCAGGTAAGTTTGAAGCAGCTCATGGTGGTACGATTTTTTTAGATGAAATAGGAGATATGAGTTTGCCTGCACAGGCAAAGGTATTACGTGCATTACAAGAAAATTTAATTCAGCGTGTTGGTGCTGATAAAGATATAAAAGTTGATGTGCGAGTAATTGCAGCTACCAATAAGGACCTTAAAAAAGAAATTGAAGAAGGACGATTTAGAGAGGATTTATATCATCGTTTAGCCGTTATTTTGATTAAGGTTCCTGCATTAAATGACCGTAGAGAAGATATTCCAAGTTTGTTGGAACATTTTGCTACTAAGATTGCAGATGAACAAGGAAGTGCAAAGAAAACGTTTAGTAATGAAGCTATTAAAATGTTACAAGAATATGATTGGACTGGAAATATTCGTGAATTAAGAAATGTAGTGGAACGCTTAATTATTTTGGGCGGACATGAAATTTCTGAAACCGATGTAGCTTTATTTGCAAGTAAATAAGTTTAAAAATTAAATTTAAATAGAATAAGAGATTCACAGCTTTTTGTGAGTCTCTTTTTTGTTTTACTTTATGTATCTTTGCGTCAAATTATTGAACATAGCAATGCAGTTAAAAAAAATAAATCCGAATTTACAGAAAGCATTAATTGAAAAAGATTTAATTAACCCAACAGATGTTCAAGAAAGTTGTTTTGGACCAATTAAAAGCGGTATTGATTTAGTGATTCAATCGGAGGTAGGTTCTGGAAAAACGACTTTAATTGCTTTATCTGTTATTCAAAAACTTGAAAAAGCGGTTTTGATTGCTCCACGAGCTATTGTTATTGTTGAGAATAAGGAAAAAGTTTTAGAATTAGAGTCTTGGTTTAAAGAATTTGCTAAATATACTGATTTAAGAATTTATGCTGTTCATGATAAAACGGATATGGATCACGATAAGAATATGATATCAATAGGGGTTGATATTTTAATCGGAACTCCTATTCGAATGAATGATATGTTCGCAACTGCTGGATATGATGTAAATCAATTAAAAATGTTTTTAGTTGATGATGCCGATATAATTTTTAGAGCTCGTTTAGATCAAAAGATAAAACGTTTATCCGATAGTATTTCAGCCCAACGTATCTTGTTCTGTTCTCAAATAACTGAGCGAGTAGAGTCCATGGCTTATCAGATTATGGAAGAGCCAGTTTTTTATGAAATGGATGAAGAGTAAGTATAAAAAAGCGACCACGTTATAATGTGGTCACTTTTTATTATTTCAAACCTCTCTTTTTTAGTAAAGGCTCCACGCTTGGTTCGGCACCTCTGAAAGCTTTATACAATAGCATTGGATCTTCTGTTCCTCCTTTTTCTAAAATATTGGTTCTAAAAGATTTTGCTTTTTCAGGATTAAATAAGGAGGTAGATTTAAACACTTCAAAAGCATCTGTATCTAATACTCCAGACCAAATATAACTATAATATCCAGCTGAATAACCACCTGAGAAGATGTGGTTAAAATATGTACTTCTGTATCTTGAAATAATGGATTGTGGTAAGCCTAACATATTTAATGTGTTTTTTTCAAAATCTTCAGAAGTTGAGGTTATATTAGAAGTTTGTGTATGATAAGCCATATCTAATAATGAGGCAGCTAAATATTCGGTGGTAGCAAATCCTTGATCAAAAGTACCTGCTTTTTGCATTTTATTAATCAGTTCATCAGGAATTGTTTCTCCTGTCTTGAAATGTTTGGCATATAATTTTAAAACCTCTGGTTCAGCAGCCCAATTTTCCATAATTTGAGAAGGTAATTCTACAAAGTCTCTTGGGACATTGGTGCCCGATAAACTTTCATAAGTTACTTGAGATAAAAGTCCGTGTAGTGCATGTCCAAATTCGTGAAAGAAAGTGCTTACTTCATCAAAAGTTAAAAGGGAAGGTGTCGTGCTTGTTGGTTTTGTAAAATTGCAAACTATTGAAATAATAGGGAGTATTCTTGTTTTATTTTCTGTGGATTGAGCGCGGTAAGAAGTCATCCAAGCACCTCCTCTTTTTGAGCTTCTTGGATGAAAATCCATGTAAAGTAATCCTACAATAGTTTCATTAGCTTCTTTAACCTCCCATACAGTAACATCAGGATGATAAACAGGTACATTGTTCAATTGAGTAAAACTTAATCCATATAGTTTGTTTACTACTGTAAAAATTCCTTCTCTTGTTTGCTCTAAACTAAAATATGGTTTAAGTTCTTGCTCGTCTAAATTGTATCTTTCTTTTCTAATTTTTTCAGCATAAAAACGCCAATCGTAAGGTTGTACTTCGTCTTGAATGCCATCTTTTACTAACATAGCCTTAATATCTGCTTCTTCCTTTCTCGCCATTTTTAGTGCAGGTTTCCACAAATCAAGTAATAATTGATTTGCTTTTTCTGGATTCTTAGCCATTGAAAGTTCTAATACATAAGCTGCATGAGATTTATAACCTAATAATTGCGCTTTTTCCCTTCTCAAATTAGCCATTTTTATAGCAAGCGCTTTATTGTCATTATCGTTGTTGTTGTTACTGCGCAGTTGATAAGCGTTCCAAATTTCTTTGCGTAATTGACGGTTTGTGCTATACTGTAAAAAAGACATTACACTAGCATTTGATAAGGTAAAAATCCATTTTCCTTCTTTGCCTTTTCCTTTCGCTTCAGCCGCTGCTGCAGCAATAACCGATTCTGGTAAACCTATCAGCTCATTTTGGTTACTGATGATTAACTCATATTTGTTCGTTTCTGCTAATACATTTTGGCCATATTTCAACGTCAAAATAGCTAACTCACTATTAATAGCTCTTAGACGTTCTTTTTGAGACGTATTTAAATTAGCACCATTACGAACAAATTTTTTGTAAGTATTTTCTAGGAGTTTTTTTTCTTCTTGATTTAATTGAAGGTTGCTTTGTTGATCCCAAACTATTTTTATTCTTTTAAACAAGGCATCATTTAAGTTAATGTTATCGCTATGTTCAGCTAAAATAGGGGCTACTTCCTTTGCAATAGCTTGAAGTTCGTCATTGGTGTTGGCTCCATTTAAATTATTAAAAACAGTATTTACTTTAGATAGTAATTTACCTGATTTTTCTAGAGCAACAATTGTGTTGTCGAAAGTTGGATTTTCTCTATTTGATGTGATAGCTAAGATTTCAGCTTCTTGTTGTTTTATTCCCTCTAAAAGAGCAGGTTTAAAATGTTCATTTTTAATTAAGTCAAATGGAGGAACTTGATAGGGCGTTTGATAAGTTAAAAAAAAGGGATTCATATTATTTTTATTTTCCTGTCCTTGAACAAAAAGGGCAGTATTAGCAATAGAAAAGAGTAAAATTATTTTAAACTTCATAAATGTAATTTTAGTTGTAAATATAGAATTTTTAAAAGTTTAGGTGGATTATGTTAACTATATTTTATGAAATAATTTAAGTATACAATCTGCTTATTTATTCTTTACAATTCTATTATCTTTGCAACTTTGAATAAATCTGAGGAATTTTAAATTTCCTTATAACCTTGTTTACTCTATGATTACTGTTAATGATATTGCCGTTGAATTTGGCGGAACCACTCTTTTTAGTGATATTACATTTGCTATTAATGAAAATGATAAAATTGCCTTAATGGGTAAAAATGGTGCTGGTAAATCTACCCTTTTAAAAATTGTTGCAGGTGTTAATAAACCTACAAGAGGTGGTATTTCGGCTCCAAGTGATGCTGTAATTGCCTACTTGCCCCAGCATTTATTAACAGAAGATCAATGTACGGTTCGTGAAGAAACATCAAAAGCTTTTGCAGAAGTATTGAATATGAAAAAGGAAATTGATGCTATAAATGATGAGCTTACCGTGAGAACAGATTACGAAAGTGATGCTTACATGAAATTAATTGAGCGTGTTTCTGAACTTTCAGACAAGTATTATTCAATTGAGGAAGTCAATTATGATGCAGAAGTTGAAAAAGTACTAAAAGGCTTAGGTTTTGTTAGAGAAGATTTTGATCGAATGACTTCTGAGTTTTCAGGCGGGTGGCGTATGCGAATTGAATTGGCAAAAATCCTTTTAAAGAAACCAGATTTAATTTTATTAGATGAGCCTACCAATCATTTAGACATGGATAGTATTCAATGGTTGGAAGAATTTTTAGTAAATCAAGCCAAAGCTGTTATGGTTATTTCTCACGATAGGGCTTTTGTAGATAATATTACCAATAGAACTATTGAAGTTACTATGGGAAGAATCTATGATTATAAAGCAAAATACTCTGATTATTTGGTATTAAGACAAGATCGTAGAGCACATCAACAAAAAGCATATGATGAACAACAAAAATTTATTGCAGAAAATCAAGCTTTTATTGAGCGATTTAGAGGTACTTTTTCAAAAACAGAACAAGTTCAATCTCGTGTTCGAATGTTAGAGAAATTGGTTTTAGTTGAAGTAGATGAGATTGATACTTCTGCTTTAAAATTAAAGTTCCCACCATCACCTCGTTCAGGTCAATATCCAGTTGTTGTTGAAGAGCTTACAAAAAAATATGGTGATCATGTAGTTTTTAATAATGCAAACATGGTGATTGAAAGAGGTCAAAAAGTAGCTTTTGTAGGTAAAAATGGAGAAGGAAAATCGACAATGATTAAAGCTATTATGGGTGAAATTGAGTATGAAGGAGGTAAAGTTGAAATAGGTCACAATGCTATGATTGGATATTTTGCACAAAATCAAGCAGCCTTACTAGATGGTGAAGCGACTGTTTTTGAAACTATTGACAGAGTAGCTGTAGGTGATGTGCGTACAAAAATTAAGGATATGTTAGGAGCATTTATGTTTAGTGGAGATGATATCCAAAAGAAGGTTAAGGTCCTTTCAGGAGGAGAGCGTACACGTTTAGCTATGATAAAATTATTGTTAGAACCTGTTAACCTACTTATCCTAGATGAGCCTACCAATCATTTAGACATGAAAACCAAAGATATTATTAAAGAAGCATTAAAGGATTTTGATGGAACGTTAATTCTTGTATCTCACGATCGTGATTTCTTAGATGGTTTAGCTGAAAAAGTATTTGAATTTGGGAATAAACGTGTAAAAGAACACTTTGAGGATATTAAAGGTTTCTTAGCACATAAGAAAATGGAAAGTTTGAAAGAGATTGAAAAGTAAAAGTTTTAACTCATTTATTTTTAAGGAAAGTATTTTTTATTCGAGATATATTTTGAAGTTTTCATAGTTCTAAATTAGATGAGATAGGATATTTTTAACTTGAACAAGGTATTCATAAAAAAAGAACAGATTTTTTATGCCAATTCATTTGTTACGTCTGATTTTGCTGAATACTATTACTA
>NZ_JAGKWP010000122.1 GCF_021151785.1 Flavobacterium sp. | reverse complement strand
AAATTGATTTTAATGATACAAAATAAAAAAACCTGCAAAAAAAATTTTTTACAGGTTTCTTATATAAATTAAAACTGAACTTGATTCAGTAGACAACTTTTTATTTTTACTGTTCCGAAACTTTTGCCCAAGTATCTCTTAGTCCAACTGTTTTATTGAAAACTAATTTTTCTGCTGTGGAATCTCGATCTACACAAAAATATCCTAAACGCTGAAATTGGAAATGATCTAATTCTTTAGCAGAAGTTAAACTTGGTTCTACATATCCTTTTATAACTTGTAAAGAGTTAGGATTGATGTATTCTTTGAAATCAACCTCTTTATTTCCATCCGGCATTTCATGCGTAAATAAACGGTCATACACACGTACTTCAGCTTCTTTAGCATGTTGAATAGAAACCCAGTGAATGGTTCCTTTAACCTTACGTTTACTCGCTTCAGTACCACTTCCTGATTTAGAATCTACATCATATGTACAATGAATTTCGGTAATTTTACCGTTTTCATCTTTTACAACCGACTCACCTTTAATAATATACGCATTTTTTAAACGTACTTCTGTACCTAAGGTTAAACGGAAAAATTTCTTATGTGCTTCTTCTTGGAAGTCTTCTCTTTCTATATATAATTCTCTAGAAAAAGGTACTTCTCTAAAAGTTAATACTTCTTCTTCTGGATTATTTTCAGCTTCTAACCATTCTTCTTTTCCTTCAGGATAATTAGTAATTACTAATTTAACCGGATCTAAAACAGCCATTACACGAGGTGCAATTTTATTTAAATCTTCACGTACACAAAATTCTAATAACGAAACATCAATTAAATTGGTACGTTTAGCAATTCCAATTGTATGAGCAAAATTACGAATAGCAGCAGGTGTATAGCCGCGTCTACGCATACCTGAAATCGTACTCATACGTGGATCGTCCCATCCTGTAACATGCTTTTCTTCAACCAATTGTAATAATTTTCGTTTAGAAACTACCGTGTGTGATAAATTTCTACGAGCAAATTCACGTTGTTTCGGTCTTACTTTAGAACTGTCGTAAATTTGATCTAAAAACCAATCGTATAATTCTCTATGAGGTAAGAATTCTAGGGTACAAAAAGAATGTGAAATTTGTTCTAAATAATCGCTTTCACCATGTGCCCAATCATACATTGGATAAATACACCAATCATTTCCAGTTCTATGATGATGTTCGTGCATAATACGATAAATAATCGGATCACGCATCAACATATTTGGTGAAGCCATATCAATTTTTGCACGTAAAATGTAACTTCCGTTAGGAAATTCACCATTTTTCATACGTGTAAATAAATCTAAATTTTCTTCCACAGAACGGTCTCTATTCGGACTATTAGTACCTGGTTGCGTAGGTGTTCCTTTTTGTTTGGCCATTTCCTCAGAAGATTGATTATCTACATAAGCTTTACCTTTTTTAATCAATTCTACTGCCCAATCATATAATTGTTGGAAATAATCTGAAGCATAACATTCTTTATCCCATTGATAACCTAACCATGCTACATCGCGCTTAATTGCATCTACATATTCTTGTTCTTCTTTAGAAGGATTGGTATCATCAAAACGAAGGTTTACCGGTGCATTGTAATCTAATCCTAAACCAAAATTAAGACAAATTGCACTAGCATGACCCACATGTAAATACCCATTAGGTTCAGGTGGGAAACGGAAACGTAATTTATCATTTGGCAAACCATTTTTTAAATCTTCTTCAATAATTTGCTCTATAAAATTCAGTGATTTTTCTTCTGTAGACATTGTCTTTTTTTTACTTTTGACAAAGATAAGTTTAATTAGTCAATTTGAGAATTAGTCAATTTGAAAATTTGAAAAAAAATGGGGATTATAAAACTAACGAATATAAGAACGTTTTCCTATCACGGATGTTTAGAAGAAGAAGCTAAAATAGGTAGTAATTATCGCGTTGATTTAACAATAAAAACGAATTTAAAACCATCTTCTCAAACAGATGAATTGACAGATACAGTTGATTACGTAGATTTAAACCGAATTGTAACAGAAGAAATGGCTATACGTGCTAAATTATTAGAACATGTAGCTAAAAGAATCATTGATCGAATTTTAAATGAATTATTTATGGTGACTCAGGTTAAGGTGGAAGTAACTAAATTAAATCCGCCTATAGGTGGTGATGTTGAGGGAGTTACCATTATAATGAAGAAAAAAAGATAAGTATATAAAATTATTAATTAACTATATTTAATGATTAGCTTAATATTTTTTATCGTTTACCGTTTTGACTTTTAACTTTTTTACTATATTTGCAATCCAATAGGGCGTCGTGGCCGAGCGGCTAGGCATCGGTCTGCAAAACCGCGTACCCCGGTTCGAATCCGGGCGATGCCTCAAAAACCTTCTAATTTCTTAGAAGGTTTTTTTATTTCTCTATTCAAATTCTAAATACTAGAAATTATTTGATACTTATAACGAAATAAAACCGATATAAAAATTCAAAAAAAAAAACCTCCAAATTATTTATTTGAAGGTTAAAATTTATTCTGTAGTGTGCTCGATTTTATTAGTAATATCATCTTTCATACCAGGAAAAATACCTTGCAATAGAAAGAACAATCCAAAAATAATTAAAATAAAACTGATGGTCCTTTTAATTTTATAAATATTAGTTGGTGTTAAACGGTGTTTTAATTGTTTAGCTAATAAAATTTTCATTACATCAAAACCTAAATAAAATAATAAAGTAGCTGTAAAAAAAACAAAAATTCGAGAAGGAACCATTTGTAAACGAGGTCCTTGTGTAATGATAACCATCATCCAAAATCCTAAAATTCCAATGTTAATTACATTTAAAAAGAACCCTTTAAAAAATAAACCTAAGTAATTATTTTTGGGAATATCATCAATATCTTTTTCCTCTTCAATAACAAATTTTTTCTTCAGTTGTATAAATGAAATAACTCCATATACACCCATTATTAAACCTCCAATAATATATAAATTAGGGTTATTTTTAAATTGATCTAAAATTTGATTAGAAGCAAAATAGGCAATTAATATGTAAACAATATCACTAAAAACGATACCAAAATCCAAGGTCATTGCTGCTTTAAAACCTTTAGTAATACTAGTTTCTAGTAAAACAAAAAAACCTGGACCAATAGAAATGGCTAAAAGAAAACCCCATGGTAAGGCAGCTAAAATATCTTGAATCATGTAATTTTTTAAAATTTGTAGTTTGTTATACGAAGTTAACAAAATATACTAAAAAAACGATAAGTTTTTAATTTATCGTTTTTAAAAATTATCAATTTCTCTTATTATTTATTTTGCTTGTTCAATAGTACCACCAGCAATTTTCTTTTCATTAATTTGCTTAGGTTTACCATGAATTGTAATAGTTCCACCTGCTCTTGTTTTAGCGTCTACTAAATCTGTTGCATTTACTTCTGCCATTCCTCCAGCATTTACTGTAACAGTGGTTTGTTGGGTAATACAATCTTGTCCGTCATATTTCGCACCAGAATTAGCTAAAACATCCTGATTTTTTACTGTACCTTTTACAGTAACTATGCTACCTGCACTGGTTCTAACTGTTAATTTATCCGCTTGTAAGTTTTGTAAATTTACTTCTGAACCTTCTTTGGTAATAATATCAAAAGCGATACTTTGAATAGGTTCTTTTGAAACCACTCTACTTCCTTCATTGGCTTCAACCGCCTCTAATTTTTTAAAATATACGGTAGCAGTTACATCATCTCCACTTAACATTTTACCCAAAGGCATACGAACTTTTAATTCACCATTTTTATTGATTAATTCCACAACATTTGAATTTGCACCTGTTAACAAAACCTTATTTTCAGTTCCTGGAACCAAGGTAACGTCAATTTGATCAAAAGCAGTGACTTTAGTAAAATCACCAACATTTTTTTCAGTTTGAGCAAAAGATGTTGAAAAAGCTAAAAAAGCTAAAAAATTGAAAAAGATACTTTTCATATTATTGTAAATTTAGATACTGAAACAAGTTCAGTAGGTCAAAAATTAATTACTCATTCTTTCTATAATTACTCATTCTTTCTAATATACCAAAAGTCTAATTGTTTCTTCACTAAATCGGCGTTCTTTACTTTAACATACACTTCATCACCTAATTGTATTAAACTTTTAGTCATTTCACCAACTAAGGCATATTGTTTTTCATCAAATACATAATAATCATCTTTTATTTCACGAATTCGACACATTCCCTCGCATTTATTTTCAACGATTTCAACATAAACACCCCATTCTGTCACACCTGAAACAACACCTAAAAACTCCTGATCTTTATGATCTTGCATGTATTTTACTTGCATGTATTTCACAGAATCTCGTTCGGCGTTAGCGGCTAAACTTTCCATTTCAGACGAATGTTTACATTTTTCTTCATAGTCCTCTTCATTCACACTTTTACCTCCATCTAAGTAATATTGTAACAAACGGTGTGCCATAACATCAGGATAACGACGAATAGGAGACGTAAAATGACTATAATAATCAAATGCTAATCCGTAATGACCAATATTTTGAGTAGAATACGCCGCTTTACTCATACATCTTATAGCTAAAGTATCTACCATATTTTGTTCTTTCTTCCCTTGAACATCTTCTAACAAGGTATTTAATGAACTAGAAATGGTTGCTTTCGATTTAAAATTTATAGAATAACCAAATTTTGAAATCACCGATTGCAAACTCATTAATTTATCTTCATTAGGTTCATCGTGAATTCTATACACAAAGGTTTTCTTTTGTTTACCAATAAATTCTGCTACTTTTCTATTAGCTAATAACATGAATTCTTCAATTAAATGATTCGCATCTTTACTTTGTTTAAAAAATACACCAACAGGTTCTGCATTTTCATTTAAATTAAATTTTACTTCTACTTTATCAAAAGAAATAGCACCAGCTGCCATTCGTTTACTACGTAATTTTTTGGCTAATTCATCTAGCTTTAATGTAGCTTCAACTATTGGTTTTGGAGCATGATACTGTTCTCCGGTTAACGAAATATGAGCAGGAATGATATCACTTTTTGTTTCTATTATTTCCTGAGCTTCTTCATAAGCAAAACGCTGATCTGAATAAATTACGGTTCTTCCAAACCAAGAATCAATTACTTCTGCTTTTTCATTCAATTGAAATACGGCAGAAAAGGTATATTTTTCTTCATGTGGACGCAATGAACAAGCAAAATTTGATAAAACTTCTGGTAACATTGGAACCACACGGTCTACTAAATACACCGAAGTAGCTCTATGATAAGCTTCGTCATCTAAAATAGTGCCTTCTTTAACATAATGTGAAACATCGGCAATATGCACTCCAATTTCATAATTACCATTTTCTAAAACCTGAAAAGATAAGGCATCGTCAAAATCTTTCGCATCTTTAGGGTCAATAGTAAACGTCAATACATTACGCATATCTCTTCGCTTAGCAATTTCTTCAACAGTAATAGAAGTGTCAATTTTATTTGCAAAAGCCTCCACTTCAATTGGAAAATCATAAGGCAAGCCATATTCCGCTAAAATTGCATGAATTTCGGTGTTGTGTTCTCCTGGTTTACCTAACACTTTTACTACTTTTCCAAAAGGAGAATCTGCTTTTTTAGGCCAATCCGTCATACGAACCAAAACGACTTCACCATGTTGGGCTTCACCAATATCATTTTTTGGAATAAAAATATCAGTATACATTTTAGCATTAGCAGTAGTCACAAAAGCAAAGTTTTTTTGTATATCAATAACTCCAACAAATTCATTTTTAGCTCGTTGAAGTATTTCAACTACTTCAGCTTCAGGTCTTCTAGAAGCTCTTTTATTATAAATGTAACATTTTACTTTATCGCCGTCTAACGCATGATTTAAATTAGCAAATGGAATCAAAACATCTTTTTCTAATTCATCACATACAAAATAACCTGTTTTACGAGAAGTCATATCAATAAAACCTTCATAGTAATCAGAACCTGAAATAACACGGTATTTTCCTCTATCTATCTCTTCAATTTTTTCTTTTGAAGCTAGATATTTCAATTCTTTTATAATTTCATTTCTGCTTTGGGTATCATTAACTTCTAAAATAGCAGCAATTTGCTTGTAATTAAAACTTTTAGAAGGCTCTTGTGAAAGTATTTTATAAATCTTAGCGGAAAAGTCTTTTTCTTTTTTATTCAATTTTTTTATTTTCTTATTCATAATTCATTTCGCTTTTAAAGTTTAAATGTAGTGAATCCTAATCAGTATTCTACCAGAAGCTTCAAAAT
>NZ_JAGKWP010000121.1 GCF_021151785.1 Flavobacterium sp. | reverse complement strand
ACTAATAAGTATACTAATAAAATTAAATCAGTGAAATCGTCTAAGGCTTCTAAATGTAGTTTCATGACAATAAAACTGAATATTCTACTTAAAAGTAAAAGCAATAGCAAACTTGAAAAGAAATGAAACGTAAAAATACCGTGTTCAAAAAACCACCATCTTTTTTTATTGTGAAATAACCATAATAAAAAAGCAAAAATAGGTAGATAAAAAAACAAGGCTTTAGGTAGTTGTTTATACATTTCCTCACCTATTTTCTTAATTATTTCCTCTTTGGTGTATTTTTTACTTAAATTATCAATTTTGTCTTGTAAAAAATATAACGAATTGTCTTTATCTATTTCAAAATTAAAATTAGCTCCTTTATTATCGATGTTTGTCTTATTTGTTACTTCCAAATCTTTAACATGTACTTCTTCTTTAGTATCTACTTTGAAAACACCAAAAAGCAAAAAGAAAATAAAGTTGATAAAAATGAACAATTTGACAGGTACAACAAACTTTTTACGTTTCCCTTCAAGATAGGTTTTTGTTAAGGTAACTGGGGAATACAATAAATATTTCATGGCTTTCCAAAAGCCATTTTCATAATGTGTAAAATCTTCGATAAAATGAGTAAATAAATAATGAAATGATTGTCTGGTTTCTACGTTTTCCTGACCGCAATTAGGACAAAAACGGAGTTCTACCTGGTGTCCACAGTTTTCACAAATTTGACTTGTTCTTAGATGTCCGCTACTCATGAATTCAATTTTAGGGTAAATCTATAAAAAAAAGTTGAGATGCCCTAAAAATAAAAAAGCTGTCTAAAAAAGACAGCCGTTTCTTTACAAATTAAAATAGGTCTTTTTTAAATAAGACTTTAAGTCAAGAGGTGTTCTACCCAAAATAGTAGTTAAATCAGTAAATGGTTCTTCAAAATCCTGATTTTTAATTCCAGCTGCAAAGCCTAAAGACATTTGTATGATTGCATCTGGTAATCCAATATTATGCAAAGCTGCTTGAAATTCTTGCTCACTTGGATTGATATAGGCAACGGTTTTATTTGCTAGTTCGCTTAAATAAGTTGCTACATCTGCAAAGGAATAAGCTACTACATTAGTCATTTTATACGTTTGATTCACATGCCCTGTTGTGGTTAGAAGATTTGCAATAGCTTCGGCTAATTCTAATCGATCAACAAAAGTAACTTTTCCTTCACCAGCAGGAAAATAAACACCTGTTTCCACTGGATTAGGACTTAAAAACATCGTTATTACATCGGCATACAAAGAATGTTGTAAAAAAGTATAATTTAAGCCACTCTCTTTTATGTATGTTTCTGTTTGAAAATGATCTTCTAATAAAGGTTTAAGTGGTGATTGATTGATAGATTTCATTGATACACCTGTATACAAAATATGCTGTACTCCGTTTTGAACGGCAGTATCTACTACATTTTTATGTTGTTTTAACCTATCATTAAAATCATTTGATGAGATTAATACCACTTGATTGATGTTTTTTAATGCACTTTGTAATGTTTCGGGTTGATGATAATCTCCTACTCTAATGCTTACACCTTTTTCTTGCCAATGTGCTACTTTTGAAGCGTCTCTTACTAAAATTGCAACCTCAGCTAGTCTTCCTTTTTTTTCTAAAAAGTTGAGTATTCCGTTTCCTAATTGACCCGTTGCTCCTGTTATTAATATCATTTTTTTAACGTTTAAAATTATGAATCAAAATTACTTTTAATTAGTATACAAAATATATTAGTATACAAAAGTATAGCGCTATACTCTTGTATACTTAACAATTAATATAGACCTTTGTTTTTAGAAATCAAGTAAAATGAAGCGCCATGGAAATGGAAATTCCTAATATAAAAGCAGGTGTTGGATGTCCAATTGATTATGTGCTTGCCGTAAATGATACCTTAAATGTTATTAATGGGAAATGGAAATTACCTATTATTGGTTCGTTATTATTTGAAAAGAAACGTTTTACTGAAATTCAAAAGAACATTGGTAAAATAACTCCAAGAATGTTATCTAAAGAATTAAAAGAATTAGAGTTAAACGGTATTGTTTTGAGAAAAGTGTATGATACCACACCGGTTATTGTGGAATATGAGCTTTCTGAATCGGCAAAAAAATTAAATGAAGTACTAGATAAAATGGTTGAATGGGGAATTTACCATCGCAAACAAGAATTAAACAAAAAATAATTTATGGAAAAACTACGATTAGATATATGGTCAGATATGCTGTGCCCTTTTTGTTTTATTGGCAAACGCAATTTAGATGAAGCACTAGCACGATTTGAACATAAGGATGATATTCAAATTCAATGGCATAGTTTTCAACTGGCGCCTTATTTACAATATGATGCAACGATTGATGCCCATCAGGCTTTAGCTAATCATAAAAATATGGACTATTTACAAGCCAAACAATTGAATGAGCAAGTGGCACAAATGGCAAAACATGCTGGTATTACTTTTAATTTAGACCAGATGAAATGGGCTAATAGTTATGATGCACATCGTGTTTTACAATTTGCAAAATCAAAAGAGCTGACTCATGCACTAGAAGATCGTTTGTTTGAAGCCGTATTTGTTAAAGGTGAAAATATTAGTGATAAAGATACTTTACTTACCCTAGCTGTTGAGGTTGGTTTACCAAAAGAAGAAGTGGAACAATTACTTTATTCTGATGCTTATGGTGAAGCCGTGAATCAAGATATTCAGTTAGGCGGACAATATGGATTGCGCGGTGTTCCTTTTTTTGTGGCTTTTAACAGTATAAGTTTTAGTGGGGCCTTACCTCCTGAAACGTTTTTAGAAGCCTTGCGTGATATTCATTCGAAATGGAAAGCCTCTACTATGGAAAAATCGACTCTTTCAGGTGAGAGCTGCGATATAGAAGGAAATTGTTAAACGTATTTTATTGTTTTGACGATAGAATGCTCATTCGTTTTTGAAAAAGCTAAAAAACGTGTTGAATGCCTTTTTTAGTATTCTAGAAAATGTGTGATTGTAAAACCTCTTTTAATTGTTTTAAAGGAGGTTTTGCTTTTTAATGGGTGTTTTTTTCTTAACCAAAGTTAGAGAAAAAGTTACTGCACGTGAATATCTAGTTTATTACTCATTTTTAAATTCAGAAAGAACTGGTAAAGCTTTGTTATTAAAATCAAATATAGCTTGATTTTCCCAAGGGGAAGCATTGGTAGCTTGATTTCCTTTCCATGCAATTAATTCAGCTCCCCAGTAACAAAAACCAATTCCATTTTCAGCTTCTTTCATTATGCTTTTAATATCATGTATAAACTTTTTTTGTCCTTCATTGGTTGCTGGATAATCCGGTAAAATGAGTTGACTGTTTTGTCCAACAACATTATTTGTCCAATCATTCCAATCAAGCGTAAATGGATATGCCGTTTCTGCAATTAGAATACTTTTATTGTAGTTTTTGCCCAATTCTTGTAGTTTTTGCTTTAGTTGTGTTATTGATTTGCCATGCCAAATAGGATAATAAGACAAGCCAATAATGTCATAATCTACATATTTGACTATACTGAAAAAGGAGTCCGAATTTTGAATTCCAGCGTAATGTAAAATGATTTTACAATTACTGGAATTTTGCCTTACTGCTAAACATCCTGTTTTTATAAGATCTAAAAAATTATCTTGATTGTTGATTTTTCCAATAGGGTGCAAAAAACCTGAGTTGATTTCATTTCCAATTTGAATGTAGTCTGGATTAATCTGATTCACCACTTTTTTAGTGTAGTTATATACGCTGTCTTTGAGTGAAGTATAACTTAATCCTTCCCATTGAGATGGCATCTGTTGATTAGCTGGATCAGCCCATGTATCAGAGTAATGAACAGTTAACCAAGTTTTGAATCCTTTAAGTTTTAATACTTGCGAAAATTGTTTTACTTCTTCAAAACCAGAATGTTCGTCTACTGGATTAACCCATAATCTGAGTCTTATAGTATTTACACCATTTTCTTTAAGTAAATCCAACAAGTCTTTTTGATTACCATTGAAGTCTTTAAATGATATATTGCTACTTGCTATTTCAGGATATTGTGAAATATCAACGGCTGATACAAAATCCTTTGTAACTGGGCTGCTATTTTCATCCTTAGTACATGAAATAAAAAATAGAAAAATAATATATGCTATTTGAGTTATTTTTTTCATAATAAATGGCAATTAACATCAATCTGTAAAAAAAATTGACCTACTCATAAACAAATATATAAAAATACTTGTAAGAATAACGGATGTTTTGTGTTTTTAAGCAAGCTTCGTATTCAAGGTATTTCTCATCCTTATCTTTTAAGGAAATGCGTATTCATTGAGTTTTATTGTTTCTAATATAATCGCTAAAGAATAGAAACTAATACTTTGTGTGGCTTCTGAAAGGCTTAATAATGTAATCGAAATCCCATACTTTTAGCTAAATTGTATTGCTTTTCAAATAATTCTTCTACAATATCCACTACATCATCGTATTCCTGACAAATGGAGAAGAATAAATTATCTAAAACCGTACTCAAAAGCGGAACTTGATTTACATAACCCGAAATGGATTGGGCGCCTGTTATGTCTAAAAAATATTGAAAAGTTTCTTCTTCTAAATCGAGCAACATGGTATTAGCAAAATGTACTTTTTTACCCTTTAATTTTCCTTCGAAAAATTCTGCTATTTCTTCTAAGGAATAATAATAATCATCTAATATTAGTTGGTTGTTTTGACCTTGAAAAACAAAATACAATAATTCGTAGTCTTGAAAATTTCGGTCTTCATACAATAAGTTTCCTAAGCGCTCTTCAAACGTTTCAATGTCATCACAAACTTGGTAAACATTGGTTACTCCATATTGTAAGGAGAGCTGTTCCAAAGCTGGTAAAATGACGCTGTTGAAGTGTATGCTTGTATTGTTTACATACTCTAAACAAAATAAATGTGTGGCCATGGTAATTTAGTCTTCCAATGAATGGGTGTCGTCTAATTCTAATGCACGAACGGCTTGAACGGCGTTTCCGGCGATACCTCTAATATTGCCATACATGTTTGTGGTATTTAGAATTACTTTTTCAATTTGCTTTTCGCGTTGCGACCAAATGCGTTGCATGGCTCGTTTTTCGCTTATTAAATCGGCTTGCATTTGACTGAATCCTTCTACAATTCCTTCTATTTGTAATCGGAATTCGTTACTGGTTAGAAAATCATACAGCATTTCCATTTTGTCGCCTTTGTTTTCTTGCGATTGTACCGCTTGACTAATTTGAATTAACGACTGACGCAATACTGCGCTTAGCCCTTTGAACTCTTCAAATGTACAGATCCAAATACCGTCTTTCATTCCCATTCGATCCATATCGGCTGGCATGACTTCCGTTACTAAAACTCCAATATTGGCTTTTTTTGTGCGAATATCGTTTTTAAATTTCTCTATCCAAGCAGGTTGAAAAGCTTTTGTACGCTTACTTTCATAATAAATGGTACCGCAATTTTGTACTTCACGCGTATTGACAATTTGAAGACAATCGGCACCCGTTGCGCCTTTCTTAATTTCTTCTAACGTATCTAAGGGAAAGTTTTGCATAATGAATTCTTCAATAGCTAACTCTTGTACTTCACCTTGCATTTGCATTGAGCCTTGCTCCTGCTTGCGTTTCATTTCTTCAGTTAGTTTTTTTTGATCTTCTAGTTGCTTAAGAAGTTCTTTCACTTTGAGTTCGTTCTTTTCCTCCTCCAACTTTCTGATTTTCTCCTTTTCTTGAATTAATTGATCGTTTAACTGTCGCTGCAACTGCGCCTCAATAGCTTCTTTCATTTCCATTTTTTCCCTATTTAATTTAGCTATTTCGGCTTCCATTTTATTCAATTCGCGAATTTTTTCTGATTTTTCTGCCAATTCCTTATTCATCAAGGCAATGCGCTCTTGATTTTCTTCTTCTAATTTTTGTTTAAGTCTTTCAGCTATGTCTCTTTCCGCTTGTTTTTTTTCACGCTCTAAACGCTCTGCAAACAATTCATTTTCTTGTCTTTTTTTAGCTTCAAATTCGGCTTTAGCTTTTTCAAATTGTTCCTTTTTTAAAGCTATTTCCTTTTCTTGCATAGCGGCTTTAGATTGAAATTCCTTACGTAATGTTTCTTCTATTTGATGTTTTAAAAGATCGTTAACATCAATAGCAGTTCCACAATTAGGACATTGAATAGTAGAAGAAGGTATACTCATAAAATAGAAAATTTAGGAACTCAAAAGTAAGCAATCAAAAAGAAATTTAAGAAAAAAAGAAAAGCTTTTATTGAATTAAATAATATAACAAAAAAGAATAGTATTGTTAATTTTAATTCTAACC
>NZ_JAGKWP010000120.1 GCF_021151785.1 Flavobacterium sp. | reverse complement strand
CTATATATTAAATGTAGAACAAAGTTAATTTAAAATTATCTTTTTTGTTACATTTCCTTTGTCACTAGACAACTGAAGTAAAAAGAATCCTTGAGGTAAATTAGCAAGTTCATATACTTGATTTACAAATGTCGGATTATTAATTTCTTTAATTATTTGACCATTTATGTTGATCAATACAAGTTTTGTAATTGTTTCATTTGTTTGAATACTTACTTGATTTCCATTAGTTGGATTAGGATAAATATTAACTGCATCATCAGTTAAAAAAGAAGCACTACTTAGAGCGGTACACTCTACTGACCAAATTTGACAAACATATTCAGGATGATCAATGAATGGGTTTCTATTACTTTGTCTAGCATAAATGGCATTATTTCTAGCAATTTCTTTAGGACTTACAGGATCGTTGTTGTGCCATGTAATAAAGATTTTCAAGAAAGTTGTAGAAAAAGAATGATTTGAAGTTCCATCAAACATTACTTTAGCAGTTGAAGTTGAAGAATAGAAACTAGTTAATAAATCTTCATATCTAGTTGCAAAATAAAACATTAAACGAGCAATATCTCCTTTGTATTGATCAGCAGGTTCAAAAACTGTACCAGTATAACCAGCAGAATATCCAGAGTTAAGATTGTTACCTAATTTAGCTCCATTGTTAGATGTATAAGTGGCATTTACAACTACACCATAAGGAAAATCATCACGAGTAGCATTTACTTTTTTATCTGCAGGAAGTACAAAATGAGCATCAGAATACATAGGAACTGCGCCACTACCAAAATAACTTTGTGGTATAGTATGTTCTCTATTAAATAATTGACATTCTGCAGTAACATTAGTTCCATTATCTTGCTGACCTCCATTAGCCACTGTTCCAAAAATAAAATCACAATTTGTATACATATCCCAAACACTTCCATTTGGTTTTACATCAGATGTTTGGTATGTGGTGTATAAACCTCCGTAAGTATTATCAATGTGATTTTTAATAATATTGTGCAATTGTGTTTTTAAAGCAAACCCAGTTCCAGTAGCCGTACTGTAATATCCACTTGGAATTTGAGCGAATGCTATCCCCGATAGTAAAAGTACTATCGATAAAGTAATTTTTTTCATTTTCTATTTAGGATTGATTATTTTTTTCTTTCTAGTAATGCCATATAAAATCCGTCAAACCCAGACTCGTAAGCTAAAACTTTTTTATCTTCAATAAATGTAAAGTTTTTTCCCGTCTCAGTAGTTAGAAATTTTTGAACTTGTTCCTGATTTTCAGAAGGTAATATACTACATGTAGCATAAACTAATTTTCCTCCTGGCTTAACCATTTTAGAATAATTTTCTAAAACTTCTTGTTGTGTTTTCTTTATGTTCTCAATAAATTCAGGTTGTAATTTCCATTTACTATCTGGATTTCTCTTTAAAACACCTAAACCACTACAAGGCGCGTCGATTAAAACTCGATCTGCTTTTTCATAAAGCTTTTTAATAGATTTTGTACCTTCAATTATTCGAGTTTCAATATTATGTACTCCATTTCTTTTTGCTCTTAACTTTAATTGCTTTAGTTTACTTTCATATAAATCCATAGCAATAATTTGTCCTTTATTATCTAATAGACTAGCAATATGTAAAGATTTACCACCCGCGCCTGCACATGCATCAACTACTCGCATTCCTGGTTTTATATCTAAAAGTCTAGCGACTAATTGAGATGAGGCGTCTTGAACTTCAAATAATCCATTTTTGAAAGCATCAGTCATAAACACATTGGCTCTTTCTTTTAAAACTAATGCATCTGGATATTCTTTTAATGTTTCAGTTTCAATTTGATGCGTCTCACTTAATAGTTTTTGAAGTGCCTCTTTGGTTGTCTTTAATGTATTAACACGAAGAATTACTTTTGCCTGTTCATTTTGAGCTTTAATTTCTTTTTCCCAAGTAGCTTCTCCTAATTCTTTTACCACTATTTCATCCATCCAATCTGGAATAGACTCTCTTATTCTTCTTATTTTTGAAAACTCATCAAATTTACCCTTTATTCTTCTTACAGGAGTATTTTCAAAATATTTCCATTCGGGAAGAGTGTAACCTCTTAAAACTGCCCAAACAGCAAATAAACGCCAAACATTATCACGAGTATAATTAGTTTCTTTAACTTCTGCAATTTCAGAGTACAATCTTTTCCAACGAACAATGTCATAGATTGTTTCAGCTACAAACTTTCTATCATGGCTTCCCCATCTTTTATCTAATTTTAATGCTCTTGCAACAACTTTATCTGCATATTCTCCTTCGTTGAAAATTGCCATTAATCCGTCAATTACAGCGAAACTTATATTTCTGTGAAATCTCATGTATTTTATTTAAAAAAATGCTAGCAAAGATAGTAATAAAAACAAAAAAGCTGCCAAATGACAGCTTTTATTTTATCTTCGTACTTCTCTAGTGCTTTCAAATTGGCCACCTCGCAAGCCATTATTCAGACCTTGTCCTTGACGATTAGATTGGAATTCATATCTTGACCTTTGATTTCTTGGAGCTTCAAATCTAGGTTGAGATATATGACTCTCACCTCTAGTAATTATACTTTCATCATGTCTTGGGTATTCTATTCTTGGTTTAGGGATACTATTTTCACTTCTTGGTATTATATTACTATTATCTTTTGGTTGTACCACTCTAGGTTGAGATATAGTACTTTCTCCTTTAGGAATTATATTTATATCTTGTCTTGGGTATTGCATTCTTGGTTTAGGATTACTATTTTCTCCTTTTGGCATTATATTTTCATTATGTCTAGGTTGATTTATATTACTTACCTCTCTTGGTTGTGAATTTCTAGGTTCATTGACAGCTAATTCATTTGATCCTGGTACTCTAGTTTTAATTGTTCGTTGATTATCCATTTCATATCTGTTAGCAAAACCAGAATTTCTGTGATTAAATGATCTATTTGGATAAGTGCTTTCATAGTAATTACCTCTTCTCCCATAGTAAGCATAATAAGCGTCATGACATCTTCTTTGAGTTACATAATGATAACTATGTCCAAAATTAATATGTAGATGAATATGATTTCTATATCTAAAAATAGGGAAGGGGTTCCAATAATAGTAATAACTCGGGTAATAATTCCAAGTCCATACTGAACAATAAGGACGATAATGATTCACCCAAAACGTATTATATATTACAGGAACATGTACATAAACGGGTTCATATATATAGTTGCTACCATACATATAGACATCTCCAACGACTTGAACTTGAACACGATTATTGCGATCTCGTTCTATTTCAATAGTGGCAACGTCTTGGTATTTATCTTGCCCTAAAACAGCCTGAAGCACAACAATATGTGCATTACCTTCAATGGTTTCAATCACGCGTAAATAATCAACATAATTATCGTTATTTAAATCTAAATTAGAAATTTGTGATTTAGGATCATTTAAACGTTGCTCAAAATCTTCCAAATTTTTAGAATCTCCAAATATTGTAGCTACTGCTCGGAGATCCAAGTTATCACTAATATCACTACTACTTGCTGTAACATTAGTTTTATTTTGGGCTAAAATAGGTAAGCTTAAAATAAAAGCCCAAAAAGTCCAATGAGTAATTGCTGTTTTCATAATTCATTTTATTTTGTTGATAACAAATGAGTCCAATTTTTATGCCATAAAATCTGTATTAAGAGTTCATTAACAAAATAATAGATTAATTAAAAAAAGGTATCTTAGCTAAAAATTAATTAATGAAGTTTGCAAGTTTTATAATAAGTTTAGCTTTAATAAGCTGTTCAACTTTACCAAAAATCAAAAGTTTAAAAACAATAGAAGTTGAAAAAACAAGTATAAGAGCTATTTCGCCTAAAAATGAAAATCAAGTCTGGTTTGCTGGGAGTGGAGGTAACGTTGGAAAAGTTGATTTTAGTGATTCATCTTTAGAATTAAAAACCATTACTGATTCAAAGAATGAGTTTAGAAGTTCCGCCTTGGTAGGAAATTTATTTTTTACAATAAACATCGGTACTCCTGCGCAATTTTTTAAAGTTAGTACAAATTTTGATTATAATAAAATTGTTTATAAAGAAGAAGGGGAAAAGGTATTTTATGATAGTTTTCATTTTTCAAACGCTATGATAGGTGTAGCTGTTGGAGATCCAATAACTAATTGTTTTTCTTTAATTATTACAAAAAATGGAGGTGAAAATTGGACTAAATTATCTTGTGATCAATTACCAAAATTAGTTGATGGAGAAGCTGTCTTTGCTGCGAGTAACTCCAATATAAAAGTAATTGATTCTACAATTTACATTATATCAGGTGGAAAAAAATCACGTTTATTTAAAAGTGAAAATTTAGGAGAAACTTGGGAGGTGTTTCAAACACCAATTATACAAGGTGAAACTATGACTGGTGCTTTTACTATGGATTTCTATGATAAAAGAATTGGTTTTATTGCTGGAGGAAATTGTGACAAACCAAACGAAAAGTCAAACAACAAAGCTATAACATTTAATGGAGGCAAAACATGGAAAATAGTAGCTAATAATGCTTTTTTTGGTTATACATCTTGTGTTCAATTTGTTCCTAATAAAAAAGGTAAAGAACTAGTAGCTTGTGGTTCTTCTGGTGTATTCTATTCAAAAGACTTTGGTGAACATTGGATTCAATTATCTGATGAAAATGATTTTTACACTTTAAGAATACCAAATGAAAAAACTATTTTTTTAGCAGGAAAAAGTAAAATAACTCAAATACAACTGTATTAACATATCAATACTATAAAGACTATATCAGGAATTATCAATTAACATAACTTGACTTTTCAAGCGCTCAATTAATAAATTCATCATTCTTTTATTAAGATTAGATGAATTTTTAATATAATTTTTATATTCATCTATTGTAAAAAGAGCAATAATCATTCCTTTCATAACATTTCTTAATTTTAAATCCTTTTGAATAGCATTTTCAATGTATTTTTCTTTTTTATCTGGAGCTAAATCAAAAAATGTATACTTTTGTTTAATGGCATAATTCTTAAAAGTTTCAATAAATAACTCTTTTTGAAGTTTTAAAATAGGTCTTAACGTTGCATTTTGAAAAGATTCTTCGCTTCCAGTATCTTGATTAACAACTCCTAATGATTCTGTTTTAATTTGGTCTAACCAACTATTTCTTTCTAGCATTTTTATTATAAATTTACAAAAAATTATAAGTATGAGTACATATATATCAAAAATTTTTGTAACAGTTGATATCCTAGTTATTAACAATACGACTGAAGAAATTTTATTGATAAAGCGTTTAAATGAGCCTTTTAAAGATTATTGGGCTTTACCTGGGGGATTTGTTGATGAAAATGAAGACTTGGAAGAAGCGGCTCATCGCGAACTAAAAGAAGAAACTAATTTAGAAGTAGAAGAATTGTATCAGTTAGGTGCTTTCGGTACACCGGGCAGAGATCCAAGAGGACATATGATTTCTATCGCTTACTTAGGTTATTCTTCAGATGTTAAAAATGCTAAAGCAATGGATGATGCAAAAGAATTAAAATGGTTTAAAATCAATAACTTACCAAAATTAGCATTTGACCATAAAGAAATTATCGATTTAGCTACTACAAGGTAAAATCTGTTTGATTTTTAGCTGGTTGAAGCTCAAATAATTCTAAATCAAAATAGTTAATTGAAGCTACCACGTGATCAAAAATATCGGACATAATGTATTCATAGTTTTCCCATTTTTTATCTTTACTAAAACAATAGATTTCTAATGGGATACCTTTTTCAGTAGGTTGTAAATAACGAACCATTAATAACATGTCTTTATTTATTCCAGGATGCGAAAGAATATATTGTTGTATATATTTTCTAAAAACCCCTAAATTTGTTAAGTTTCTTCCATTAATTGCCAACGATTTATCAACATGATTAGTCATATTAAACTTGTCAATATCTTGTTTTCTTTTGTCAATATAAGAAGAAATAAATTCAATTCTTTTTAACTTTTCTAATTCTTCGTCTTTTAAAAAGCGAACCGAACCACCTTTAATCAAAATATGTCTTTTAATTCTTCTTCCGTCAGAGTTAAGCATACCTCGCCAATTCCTAAAGCTATCTGAAATTAAACTATAAGTTGGAATAGTTGATGTAGTATTATCAAAGTTTCTAACTTTAACGGTAGCTAAATTAATTTCTTCCACATCACCATCAGCCCCATATTTTTCAACCGTAATCCAATCGCCAATTCTGACCATATCATTTACAGTCACTTGAATACTTGCAACAAATCCTAAAATTGTATCTCTGAAAATTAAAATGATAACAGCTGATACAGAACCAAAAGTAGTTAAAAGTGTCGTCTTTGTAGTGTCAAACAATATCAATATAAATGATATAAAAGCATAAATCCACATTGTGATCATAATTACTTGAACATAACTATCAATAGGTTTGTCTTTATATTTAGGC
>NZ_JAGKWP010000119.1 GCF_021151785.1 Flavobacterium sp. | reverse complement strand
ATTTTAAACCCTCATTATTATCAGGTATAGAAATATTAAATGTACAATTATATTTTTCTATTTTTAATATTCTTAATTTCAATACATTTATTATTGAATCAAAGCTTTCGTTCATGGTAAGACCACCTGAACCTGAACCCATTAAAGGAATCCAAATAGACCTACCTCTAAAAAAATCAAAGTAATTATCTATTGCTTTGGATAAATTAGTACTTAAATTAAATTTCGTTCCGTCTTTAGTACCAACCAATGCATCGTTGATAGTTACAATAAAAAGTATAGGTTTACTATTTAATTCAAATAAATCATATCCTTTTACTAAATTTAACTCTTTTAAAATATGCTCACTATATCCATATTGCCTTAAAACAAGTTTATTAAGCTCTCCAATATTTCCATATTGATCAATTGAGACAATAGCCATATCGTGTTCATTAGGTAAAGAACCTAATTCAACTTTTATACTTTTAGTATTAAAATAGAAAAAAAACATATTTAAAATTTACTTATTTTGGCTTGAATCACCCTTAAAACATCAACTAAATCTTTATACTTTTCAATATTTTCATTATAGGGAAACATTTTAGTAAACTGTCTTAAAATAGCAATTTTATTAATTCCTCCATCTGCAAATTCATTAAAATGTTTATTTATTGTATCTAAAACTGGAGTCTTATACTTTTTTACAGATAATTCAACAAAATCTTTTTTCCAATCAACACTATCATCAACAGAAGTATAGTAACTATTATATGCGTTTATAAAAAACTCTTGTTCTAACATATCTTCAATAGTTCTTTCATTACTGTCTTTGACAACTTCATTAAGAGTTAAGAAATCCCAATTTTTATTTTCTAACACATGAGTTTTAAATTTTGGTTTTGCAATTTCATTTTTTCCAGCTGTATCAGAATCTAGTAATACAATGCCTTTTAAATCTAAACTATTAAGATATCGAACTGAAGGAACTACTTCAGATGCTGTATCAGCACTGTAAATATGTATCCAAGTTAGTGATTCAAAATCTATTAATTCATGAATTAAATAATGTAAAATATATTTATCAGCATTACCTTCTACCACAATATTAATATCATTAACCAAAAAAGAATCATTAAGTAATAAGCCAAGTTCTTTTCTTAAAATTTGATATTTATTAGTATATACTTTCGTTAGTAATTGAGTACCATCATTATCTTTTTTAACTAAAATCAAATTATCTGGTTTATTTCTATAAACTAAAAATGGATTATGTGTTGTATATACTATTTGGTCTGTTTTTGCTATCTCTTCAAAAAGCTTTACAAGATCTCTTGCTCCTTCAGGATGTAATGAAACCCCTGGTTCGTCCAAAAGCAAAATATTTTTCTGATTTTCAAGTTTATTCATGTATGTTTTATTTACCAAAAATGCAAAGAAATATTGAAAACCAACACTTCTATCATTTAAACTATAACTTCTATTAGAGCTATCTCTGAATTTTAGTAAAAATTGATTACCATGATAATTTATTTCAACTCTTAATGTTTTATCTTGTTTATAATTTTTTTGTAGTAGTTCAGTTATATTTTGACTCGCAAGATGCAGTTTATCAGATACTCTTTCAGGATTTGAATTATTTAAGACTGCCAAATCGTTAATTCCTCCTATTTTAAGTAATCTTCTGAAAGATTCATTTTCTTTCATAGGAGATATTAATTCTTGAACTGTCACAGGTTTAATTTGTAAAGTTTCCTGAGTAAAAAGTTCAATATTTGGTATTAACTCATATAAAATTCTAGATTTATATTCTTGATATACACTCTTATCATGTTGAAATTTATCTTTTAATTTAATTGCTTTATTATTTCCATGAACAAATTCTAACTCAATGTTACTAGATTCAACATTGTTTACTTTTATCCTTATCCACTTAAAATTAAAATTATTTTCAATTGATTTTCCCTTAGAATCATACTCAAAAGGCAATGTCATCTCAAGATATTCATTATCCTCTTCAGTTAATAAAAAATAACCCGTAACAATTGGTAATTCGTCATTTTCATATCGTTTAGATCTTTTATTTGTTTTATCTACACTCAAATTATATTTTTCAGAATTTAAACAACTAATAGCATCTAATATAGCAGATTTACCTGACTCATTTTTACCAACCAAACAGGTAATATCATGTATATTTAAATTTATTTTTGATATTGATTTAAAATCCTCAATAACTATTCTGTCTAAAACCATTTTACAACTTATTAAAATTTTCAACTATCCTCTTTTGCAACTCATTCCCTTTCGCAAACTGCTCTTGTAAGGTAGCTTGTAAGCTTGCCATTTTATCTTCAAATGCAATCCCATCGTCTTCTACTTCTTCGGTACCTACATAAATACCTGGGGTCAGTTTGTAGTCTTGGTTACGTACTTCTTCTAAGGTGGCGGCGTAGCAGTAGCCGTCTATATTGCTGTAGGGTGTATTAGATGCTGAAACAAGTTTAGCATGACCATCGGGTTTGTTACGCCACGCATGGTAGGTTGCGGCTACTTTGTCTATATCAGCATCGGTAAACACACGAAGTTTTCGGCTTTCCATCGTACCCATTTTACTGGTATCTATGAACAGGATTTCATTTTTACGTTCGCGGTGGATGCCGTCTTTGCCATCTCGGTTTTTACTTAATATAAAAATACAAGCAGGTATGCCTGTAGTTAAAAACAATTTATCGGGTAAACGCACAATACAATCAATCATGTGGTTGTTTACCATAAACTCACGTACGTTTTTTTCTCCTTTGTTGTTAGAGGTCATCGCTCCGTTTGCCATTACGACACTTGCGGTACCTTTTTTGCTCAAATGGCTCCAAAAGGTTTGCATCCACATAAAGTTGGCATTACCATCGGTAGTAAATTCTTCTTTCGGTCCAAACAAGCGAGGGTCGTTTTCAGGCAAGTCTTCTGGGTGCCATTGGCTCACATTAAACGGAGGGTTTACAATGATGTAATCAGCTTCTAAATCAGGAAATTGGTCGTTCAATAACGAGTCGCCCAAGCGTACATCAAAAGACAAATCACGCAAGGCTAAGTTCATTTTACACAAACGCAACGTACCATCATAACGCTCCTGTCCGTAAATAGAAATCTTACGTTTGTCGCCTCCATGACTTTCTAAAAACTTCAACGATTGTACAAACATACCGCCACTACCACAAGCGGCATCAAAGATTTTACCTTCATAAGGTTCAATCATTTCTACCATCAAACGCACAATACTGCCTGGTGTAAAGAATTGTCCCGCACCAGAACCTTCTGCCAAAGCAAACTTACCAATGTAGTATTCATACACACGCCCTAGTACATCACTTTCAGGATTTTCCTTTTGCGATAACTTAGGATTGGATAGTAAATTAATTAAACCACCTACTTGGCGTGCGGTTAATTGGCTTTTTACAAAAATACGAGGTAAAATACCTTTTAAATCGGGTCTAAATTGTGCCAAAGTAGCATCTAACACATCAAAAGCATCATCTACAATCACTTTGATATTGTCTTGCTCGGCATTGGCTTTTAAGTAGTCCCAAGTGGCTTGTTTGGGAATGATATATACATTTTTTGATAAATATTCATCGGCATCCTCCAACACATAGTTGATTTCTGCTTCATCTGTCGTAAAATAACTGGAGGTTTTATCGTGTAGTAACGTCGTTAATTCTTCCTTACGCATCTCATAACGCTCAGACATATGCTTTAAGAAAATCATCGGCAACACATAGTCTTTGTATTGATTTTCAGCTACAGCACCACGTAATTCATTGGCAGCTTTCCATAGTTCTTGTTCAAAATTGATATCGGCTTTTACGGTAGTTTTGCTCATCATGGTTTTAAAAATCTTATAGTCCCAAACATAACAAAAAAAATGAAATCATACAATTTTTATGACGTAAATTTCAACTAATCAATAATAGTTGTACCACCTCATTCAGTCAAAAACCCCTACCAATAGTAAGCACACCAGCTATCTAGTTGCCTTCGAGAACCTCAGCCACCATTCAGATAATCCGTATTAAACCGTTGCCTGAGGCTCTCGAAGGCAACGGTCAATAAAACAAAAAAAACGCTCCACCATTACTGGCAGAGCGTTTATAAATCGCTGGTACGAACACTAATATACCGCTATAATTAACCTAATGTTACCGAGCCTAAATAGTGACTCGTTGCTACAAGAGCATCATCTTCAGCGGCAAAAGTAGCCCACACCTGAACCTTTAAATCAGCTAAATAGTTCGGCAATTCTAGTGTTACCGATTCGCTACTTCTAGTACTGGCATTCAAACTATACACCGTCGCTTTCAAAGAAGGTTCATACACCACTACTACCAATTTATCAGAAGCCAACGCCTCCCCTTGATCACTGTTATTGCTCCAACTTAAATCGATGCTTTGTCCGGCTCCAGCCACCACTTGCCCATTATCAATCCCTAGCAAATCTCCTTTACTAATCAAAATTTTCGAGTAATCCCATTCATAATCAGGGTCATTGAACACAATCGCCTCTTTCATTAAGTACGACATCGCTTGATTGCGTCGGGTTTTATTCCCATTATCACGACCAAAATAGCGTTTCACTACAGGCTGAATGCCACTTATGAATTCCGTCGTCATCGTAAACTTTTTGCGTTGCACTTGCTGGGATTCAGTAGGCAAACGATTGCCTTTTTTAGGTAAACTACGCATAACATCTTTACCTCGCCAAGTGGCCCCCACTACAGGACCTACTTTTCCAGAAAAAGCACCTAATATGCCTTTGTTATATGTTGCCATATTCTTAAAAATTATAAATTAAACATTAACCTTTTGTAAGTGATGCGCGCTATCAAAGTACAGGGACAAAGATAAAAAAACCATTTTTTTAAAAACAAGTCAAACTACTGAAAAACAAACCTTTAACGGCTTTTGATTGAATTTAAACTAAAATGACATGTATTGAAAAAAAATGCCTGCTATTGCTCTTTTTTGACTGGTTTTGACCGATATTGACTAGCTGTGAAATGCCCTGCCTTAAAATGACACCTTTTGACGTTATTTGACCGCTTTTGCACTTTAATGCATGGTTTAGTCGGTTTTTAGAGGGGTTTGGTTCGTATTATATTCGTACTTGGTTCGTATGGCCTTCGCAAAAACACGAGCTGGTACGAACCACGTTAGAGTCAATCCCTATTCAAACCCGTAAAAAGGAGAAAAAAAGAGCGGAAAAATCAAAAAAAGGAAAATCGTAGTCCTTACCTAAAAAAAGGCAAAAACAAAAGAAAGCGGTAGCGTTTGGCTTTTATAAAAACCACTGCATCAGGCGGTAACGCTTGAATTAAAAATAAAAACACAGGGCAAGACCAATAGTCCGAAGCTACCTATAGCAGCACCAGCATTGAAAAACAGGGTAAAAAAGGAAAGGATAAAAAAAGGAAAAAGCAGTAGCAAAAATGCTATAGAGCGCCTTAGTTATTGTACTATAGTTAAAAAAAAGAAAAGAAACACTAGGCAACATCAAGTCACCTAGTGAAATTAAAAACTTACAATAAGTGTTTGTTTTTCACTTTATTCATGAATGATTCTTTGAAAAACGATTTTGGATACCAAATTCGTCCTCCCCATTTTGTATAGGGAATTTTATTATGTTTACGATAACGAAACAAAGTAGAATCACTGAGTTTAAAAATTCTCTTCACATCGGCATTGTCATAATAATCAGCCTCAAAATCGTGATTTTTACTTAGGTCAAAAACTATTTTTGACAACTTCTCTACTGTTTCTTCTAAAAGGTTAACATTCGTTTTCAATGGCATATAAATTTTATTCGTTAAACAATTAATTATGTCTATACTATTATGCATTTAGCGTATCACAAATTACAAAAAAGAGAAAACTTATCAAAATACACTTTCAAAAAAAGAAATATTTTTTTTCAACAATGAATGGCCATTTACTTTAATAAAAGTTTAAAAAAAGAATAAAACTACGGGTTTCTGTAAGTCAGGATTCTAGCCAAATAACCACAAAAGATAAGGGAATATTGCTTTTTTTAACATTTACATTACGATTATTGAACCTTAAGTTGGCAGCGGAAAACATTGCGTCCAAATTGTTAATAAGTTTAAACGTTTTTTTACGAAAATCCCCCTTATCCTGGAAGAAAATCGGAAGAAAAAGCGATAATTTTAAACAGCTACCCTAACGAACACTAAATGCACCCTGCCCCTACTCTCACATGAATTCTTTCACACTGTACTAAACAATCCTAATTCGCTGTTCGTATAATGTAAATCAAAAAAAAATCCTAACCGTAAAAAAAGTTAGGATTTTGTTTATAAAATATTAACTTTGACCTACGTTCTTACAAGAATAAAAAATCATTATTATCCATTTGGTTTGAAGCATACGGGTTATAATTCTGATGAACAAATGTATGCTAAAGATGGTTCTTTGATACGCATACGACCTG
>NZ_JAGKWP010000118.1 GCF_021151785.1 Flavobacterium sp. | reverse complement strand
AATGTAAACTTACAAAAAGTAAGAAAATAATCCAAATAAAAAAGCCCTGAATTTCTTCAAGGCTTTTAAGTATTCTAAGCTTATGTTATAAAGCGTTTACGTGTCTTGTTAATTTAGACTTTAGGTTAGAAGCTTTATTAGAGTGAATTACATTCTTTTTAGCTAACTTGTCAATCATTGCAATAACTACTGGTAATTTTGCTGTTGCTTCTGCTTTGTCAGTTGAAATTCTGATAGCTTTGATAGCGTTACGCGTAGTTTTGTGTTGGTATCTATTTAATACTCTTTTTTTCTCGTTGCTTCTAATTCTTTTTAAAGCTGACTTATGATTTGCCATTTCCTTTTAATTTAATTGTAATAATTATATAAACTATTAGTTAAAAAAGAAAAACCTCCCACAATTAAAAATTAATCACTTTGGTTTTAACTAATAAAACAAAAAAGAGAGACACTTCTTTTTTGTTTTATAAAACTAATTTACAACTAATTTTGTAGCCCGTAGGGGAATCGAACCCCTCTTACCAGGATGAAAACCTGGCGTCCTAACCGATAGACGAACGGGCCAAAGCCTGTTTTTAAAGTTTTCAGTAAACTGTGTAGCCCGTAGGGGAATCGAACCCCTCTTACCAGGATGAAAACCTGGCGTCCTAACCGATAGACGAACGGGCCATTACATTATTTCTGTAATGCGAGTGCAAAGATACTACTAATTTTTATTTCTGCAAGAGGTGGAATACTTTTTTTTATATTTTTTTCAACCTCAAAATAAAATTTATTAAAAATCAAGAATTTACAATTACATTTTTTTTTGTTTTTTTATTCCACCCTTCTCCCCCTTATCGCTAATTAACTTGAAAAACAAAACCACAATAGTTGTTCCATTGTGGCTTGTCTTTAATACAATATGTAAATTATTTTTTAATAGGCTTTTGCAAACAACACTCTTCCTTTAGAAGGTCTACCTGTTAACACACAACTTCCTAATTCCTCTACTCTATCTAGAGGAATACAACGAATCGTTGCTTTTGTCATTTCTTTAATCTTTTCTTCAGTTTCTGCTGTACCGTCCCAATGCGCGGCAATGAATCCAGTTTTATTTTCTAAAACCTCAACAAATTCATCCCACGAATTCACTTCAGTAATATGTTCATCTCTAAAATCAAACGCTTTTTGATACAAATCTGCTTGAATTTGCGCCAATAAGCCTTGTAAATAAGCTACTATTCCGTCTTTAGAAACCACTTCTTTAGTCAAAGTATCACGACGAGCTACTTCATAAGTGCCATTTTCTAAATCATTTGGACCAATAGCTAAACGTACTGGCACGCCTTTCAATTCCCATTCTGCAAATTTAAACCCTGGCTTTTGTGTATCTCTATCATCATATTTAACAGAAACACCTACTTTACGCAATTCAACCATCAATTCTTTTACTTGAGCTGAAATTGCGTCTAATTGCTCATCTGTTCTATGAATTGGCACAATTACCACTTGAATTGGGGCTAAATTTGGAGGCAACACTAAACCGTTATCATCAGAATGCGTCATCACTAATGCCCCCATTAAACGTGTTGAAACTCCCCAAGAAGTACCCCATACAAACTCTTGCTTTCCTTCTTTATTTGCAAATTTCACATCAAAAGCTTTTGCAAAATTTTGCCCTAAGAAATGTGAAGTTCCTGCTTGCAATGCTTTCCCATCTTGCATTAAGGCTTCAATACAATAGGTTTCTTCAGCACCAGCAAAACGTTCTGATTCTGTTTTTAAACCTTTTACTACGGGAATAGCCATGAAATTTTGAACGAAATCTGCATACACATGCATCATTTGTTCTGATTCTTCAATCGCTTCTTGTCTAGTAGCATGAGCGGTATGTCCTTCTTGCCATAAAAATTCAGCCGTACGTAAAAACAAACGTGTACGCATTTCCCAACGCACCACATTAGCCCATTGATTAATTAACAATGGTAAATCACGATACGATTGCACCCAACCTTTATAAGTAGACCAAATAATTGCCTCACTTGTAGGACGAACTACCAATTCCTCTTCCAATTTAGCATTAGGATCAACAATTAATTTTCCTTTATTTTCTTCATCATTTTTTAACCGGTAATGAGTAACAACGGCACATTCTTTAGCAAATCCTTCTGCATTTTTCTCTTCTGCTTCAAACATACTTTTGGGCACGAATAAGGGGAAATATGCGTTTGAATGTCCAGTTTCTTTAAACATTTTATCTAATTGGGCTTGCATTTTCTCCCAAATTGCATATCCGTATGGTTTAATTACCATACATCCTCTTACTCCTGAATTCTCTGCTAAATCGGCTTTAACTACTAATTCGTTATACCATTTAGAGTAATCTTCAGCTCTAGTTGTTAATTTTTTACTCATTATTTGTTAATTTGGTACAAAATTTGATTTATTTATTTTAAATTCGTGCAACAAAACTAGTTAATTTTACGTTGACCAACAATAAAAAATTGTATATATGATTACTAATTACTTTTCACAGCTAAAAACAAATAGATTTTTTTATCTATTTGTGGGTTCTTTGTTACTTACCGCATGTGGCTCTTATCAAAATTCCTCATATTATGATAATGATGGTGTTTATGGTGCTGACACAGAAGATGTAACCTACAGACAACAAAACGAAACTGTTGTAGTTCAAGACAATAAATACGCGCAACAATTTAGAGACATGCAGAGTCAATATCCAACTGATGGTGAGATTTTTACTAATATTGATAATTACAATTCTACTAGAGATACTGTACACAATCAAGACCAAGTTACTCGTTATGCAGGTTGGGGTCAAAACCAAACAGGAAATGTATCTGTAAACATTTATAACTCCTCGCCTTATTGGGGATGGGGTGGATACTACCGTCCATGGGGTTATTATAGTTCTTGGGGATGGGGTTGGAACAATGGTTGGTATGATCCTTATTGGGGTTGGAATAGTTGGTATGGAGGTTATTATGGCGGCGCATGGGGCTGGGGCTGGAATAGCTGGTACGGAGGGTACTATGGTCCTTATGGATATGGTGGATATGGTGGATATTATCCTTATTATGGTGGATATGGTTGGTACGGCAGAAACGTTGTTAGAAATAATGGTGGACGTGGAAGTTATAACAATTTCAATAATGGTAACTATTCTACAGGAAGACAATCTGGCATTGGAAGAACAAATAATTCTCTAGGCACACCTAGAACAAATACATTTGGAACACCTAGAACTGTTAATCCAAACAACAATACCCAACCTAGAAATTACAATGCACAACCTAGAGATTATAATACACCTAGAATAAATACACAACCTAGAGAACAAAGCCCTAGAACTTATGACACCCCAAGACCTAGATACGAATCTTCTCAACCAAGAACTAACAACTATTCTACCCCAAGAAGTTCTGACTTTGGCGGCGGAAGAGGTGGAAATTTTGGCGGCGGAGGCGGTAGCTTTGGCGGCGGAAGAAGTGGCGGAGGCGGAGGCGGACGCAGAGGATAACTAAATTTAGAATCTAAAGATTAAATAAGACATTTATCAATTATGAAAAAAATAATTTTATCATTTTTAGCATTGGGTGCTCATTTCATTTATTCACAAGAAACCAATATTGGTGATGCATTGAGATATGGAGTTGAAAGTTTAAATGGAACAGCTAGATATAGAGCTATGGGTGGGGCTTTTGGTGCTGTAGGTGGAGATTTATCTTCCTTAAATGTAAACCCTGCGGGCTCATCCATATTTAACAATAATCAAGCAGCTGTATCAGCTACAAGCTTTAACATTTATAACAATGCTAATTACTTTGGGACAAGTGTAAAATCTAATGACAATACACTTGATATCAATCAACTTGGAGCCGTTTTTGTTTTTAAAGATCAAAGTGCTAAAAGTGGTTGGAATAAATTTACTTTAGGATTGAATTATGAAAAAGTAAGTCACTTGGACAACACTATTAATAGCAAAGGAACAAACCCTTTCCACTCTATGGGTGATTATTTCTTAAATAAGGCACAAGGTATTGATGTTAGTTATTTAGAAACTCAACCAGGTGAAAGCATTGGTAGTTTATACAATTACCTTGGTGAAAACTATAATTTTGATGCTCAACAAGCCATGTTGGGATACCAAGGGTATGTTTTTGACGAAGACACTTCAACTTCAGCTACTAATGATTATTGGACTAATGTTCCAACTGGCGGAAATTATTATCACAGAAACAGTATTACCTCAAAAGGATATAACGGAAAATTCACAGCCAACATATCAGGTTCTTACATGGATCGTTTATATATAGGTATGAATTTAAATTTCATGTTCACAGATTACACAAGAACTTCTTCATTATATGAAAGTAACAATAACTTACCATACTCTAGTGGAAACACATTATTAGCTGCACAATTTGACAATCAATTGTATACTTATGGCTCTGGATTCTCTATGAATTTTGGTACTATCTATAAATTGAAAAATAATTCCAGAATTGGTTTTAGTTACGAAACACCTACTTGGTATCGTTTAAATGACGAGTTAACACAAAGACTTCAAACCTTAAAAACGGATGGTACAACTGAAAGTAACATAAATGTCAATCCGGGTTTAACCAATGTGTATCCAACATACAAAATTCAAACACCAAGTAAATTGACGGGAAGTTTTGCTTATGTTTTTGGTAAAAATGCTTTGCTTAGTATTGATTATATTTATAAAGATTACGCAAACACTAAATTTAAACCAACCAATGACGGATTATATAATTACTTAAACAATAGTATAAAAAATGTATTAAGTGATAATTATGAATTACGTTTAGGTGGCGAATACAAAATAAAACAATGGAGCCTTAGAGCAGGATATAGATTTGAGCAAAGTCCTTATAAAAATGATTATGTAATGGGTGACTTAAGCGCCTATTCTGGTGGTTTAGGATACAATTTCGGAGGTTCAAGATTAGATTTGTCTTATACTAATGAACATAGAAATTACAATCAATACTTATTAACTTCAGGGTTAAATGATTCTGCAAGAATCAGAAATTACAATAATAATGTAACACTAACTTATGTAATTAATTTCTAATTACGTTGGTAAAATTTCACAAACGCTCACTTTTAGTGGGCGTTTTTTATTTACTTAGCCTTATTTATGTTTAATTTCAAAAAGAAAGTTGTAATTTTGCAGTCATTTTCAAAAAAAGCAAGCTAAGTCTATGAGAACGAAATCTTTAAAAAAGAATAAAATCAATGTAATTACCTTGGGTTGTTCCAAAAATGTGTATGACAGTGAAGTGTTAATGGGACAATTAAAAGCTAATGGTAAAGAAGTAACCCATGAAGCAACTGAAGATGAAGGTAATATCATCGTAATTAATACGTGTGGTTTCATTGATAATGCCAAAGAAGAATCGGTTAATACCATTTTGGAATATGCAGAAAAAAAAGAACAAGGTATTGTAGACAAAGTTTTTGTAACTGGCTGCTTGTCTGAGCGCTATAGACCTGATTTAGAAAAAGAGATTCCTAATATAGATCAATTTTTTGGCACAACGGAATTACCTTTATTATTAAAAGCATTAGGTGCCGATTATAAACATGAATTAATTGGTGAACGATTAACTACAACACCTAAAAATTATGCTTACTTAAAAATTGCTGAAGGCTGTGACCGTCCATGTAGTTTTTGTGCCATTCCGTTAATGCGAGGTCAACACGTTTCTACACCTATTGAGAATTTAGTAATCGAAGCTCAAAAATTAGCTAAAAACGGAGTTAAAGAATTGATTTTAATTGCTCAAGATTTAACGTATTATGGCTTAGATTTATATAAAAAAAGGAATTTAGCAGAATTACTTGAAGCTTTATTAAAAGTTGAAGGTATTGAATGGATTCGTTTACATTATGCCTTCCCCACAGGTTTTCCAATGGACGTATTAGAATTAATGAAGCGTGAACCTAAAATTTGTAACTATATTGATATTCCATTACAACACATTTCTGATAATATCCTAAAATCAATGCGTCGTGGTACTACATATGAGAAAACTACTCAATTGTTAAAGGACTTTAGAACTGCGGTTCCGGGCATGGCAATTCGAACTACTTTAATTGTTGGATATCCAGGTGAAACCGAAGAAGATTTCCAAATATTAAAGAATTGGGTTGAAAAAATGCGTTTCGAACGTTTAGGCTGTTTCACCTATTCTCACGAAGAAAACACGCATGCTTATAATTTAGTTGACGACGTTCCAGAAGAAGTAAAACAAGCTCGTGCAGCAGAAATTATGGATTTACAAGCACAAATTTCATGGGAACTAAATCAGGAAAAAATTGGTCAAACATTCAAGTGTATTATCGATAGAAAAGAAGGACAATATTTTATTGGAAGAACCGAATTTGATAGTCCAGATGTTGATAACGAAGTATTAGTTGATGCTTCAAAACATTATTTAAAAACCGGTGATTTTGTGAATCTAAAAATTACTGATGCTACAGAATTTGATCTATATGCTGAACCAATTTAATTGAAATAAATTTACATCAATTGTATACATA
>NZ_JAGKWP010000117.1 GCF_021151785.1 Flavobacterium sp. | reverse complement strand
GGCATTTCTGGACGTGTGTGTTGGGTAGCTCGAAGCCAAGCATTTTTGAGGATATTATGTCTTGTTTGGATTTTCTGAAAAAGTAACAACAAATTACTTACCGAGCGATTGGGGTATAATTCTGTCCAAACTTCTGCATTTTTGGCTTTTTTCAAACCAAAATAGGTCAACATATTTCTACAGATTATCCAGTGTCCCTGCGAGTTGGGATGCACACCATCAGAAGCGAATGTAGCATCTGGGTGTTTCTTTTTAGCTTCTTCTAAAGCCAATTTAGCTTTTTTATAATCCGTAGTTAAACCGTAAAAATATTTATAAATTGTTTTATCTTTTTGAATGGTAACTCCCTTTAAGCCTTTAAAATTAGCCGGAATGGTCTCTATTTTTTTACCACTTGCCGAAATTTGAACTTTAAACTCAATAGCTGAATTTTCTTTTTCGTTAGTTTCTTTAGTGTCTTCAGTGGTATTTGTTTTATCCTTTTTTACTTCGGTTGCTGTATTCTCATTTTTCTTAGGCAAATTGGTATCTGCATGAAAGTAATCTTTTTTATAATTAATGATTGCAGTGGCAATTGCCTCAGCTAGTTTTTCTTGTCCTTGCTCAGAGTTTAAAAAAGCCCCTTCTACTTTATTAGATACAAACCCCATTTCAATTAAAATTCGGGGCATAGCTATTTTTCTTAACACTAAAAAACCTGCTTGCTTAACTCCTCTATTTTTATTTGAAGTGAACTTGGTAAACGCTTGTTGTACTTTTCCAGCTATTTCAATACTTTGCTGTAAATTTTCTTCTTGTAAAATGGAAATACCAATAACCGATTCTGGTTTTTTAGGATCAAAACCATCATATTTAATTTTGTAATTACTTTCTAAAGTAACCACCGCATTTTCTTTTTTGGCAACCTCTAAATTGGAAGCACTTCTTGTAATCCCCATCACATACGTTTCATTCCCTGCTGCGGCTTGATTAGGATTAGCGTTACAATGCATAGAGATAAACAAATGTCCTTTAGATTTGTTGGCAATATTAGCACGCTCGTCTAATTCTACAAAAACATCCGTACTTCTTGTAAAAACAACTTCTACATCTGGCTCCTCTTTAAGAATATTCCCGACTTTTAAAGCTGTTTTTAAAGCAATATTTTTCTCTATATTTCCATGATAGGTAGCACCATAATCTTTACCTCCATGACCAGCATCCAATACTACTTTAAACTTTTTATTTTGAGCCCAACTTCCAATGGAACCTACAAAAAATACAATAAAAAAAAATAATTTCCGATTCATTTTATATTATTTATCCTCAACAATAAAAGCTGAAGTATACCCTTTAGCTTTAGCCTCTGCTACTAATTTTTTACATGCTTCTTTAGTACTACCTGCACCATAATAATATTTATAGCCCGTAGCTTCTTCAGTCAAAGTAATATTAGACAATCCTTTAAAATTAGAAGGAATAAGTTCTATTTTCTTTGCACTGAAACTAATTTGTACTTTGTATTTTTTCTCTGTGCTCACCTTAGTTGTATCAACCACAACATTGTAATTGGGGTCATCCTTAATGGTTACCAATTCAGGTTTAGGTTCTTCTACAATAACAGGGGTTACTATTTTAGGTTCAAACAATGGCGTATTTGTTTCAAACAATTGGTTTTTATATTTGAGAATAGCCAGCGCGATAACTTGTGCAAAATTATGTCTCCCTTCTTTTGAATTGATATATTTAGATTCTTTTAAGTTAGATAAAAAACCTAATTCAATCAAAACACCAGGCATTACAGTAGCATCAAGTACCCACAAAGGCTGTTGATGCATTCCTAAATCTTTTCTTTGCATGGTATTTCTAAATTGATTTTGAACTTCGCTAGCAAAAGCAATACTCTGCAACAAGGTTTCTTCTTGTAGAATTTTTAGTCCAATTTGAGTACTAGGATTATTAGGATCAAATCCTTTGTAATTTTTCTTGTAATCGTCTTCTTGAAAAATTACCGCATTTTCAGTTTTAGCAATTTCAAAATTTAGATTGGAACGAGACAATCCCATCACTAAAGTCATCGAACCTGAGGGATTGGGCGATGTAGATGAATTGCAGTGTACAGAAACAAATAGATTAGCTTCAAAATCATTTGCTATTTTGGCTCTATCTTTTAATGGAATAAACACATCCGTTTTTCTAGTATATTTAATATTGAAATCAGGATACTTTTCCAAAAGTTGTCCCACTTGCAAGACCACATCAAGGGCTATTTCTTTTTCAATGCAACCATTTTTCTGAGCACCAGGGTCTTTACCTCCATGACCCGCATCTAAAACCAACTTAAATTTTCTATCTTGTGCCTCAGATAGCATAGATAATAATATAGTGACAATTACTAGGAATTTCTTCATCTTTAAAAATTAGTTATAATTTTACTAAATAGATAAAATTTAACGAAAAATATACGTAAGTTTGACACCGCAAAAATCAAACCACTTTTACAAAAATAGTATATAAAGATTTGAGTACAAAGTTAATTCATATCGTTTTTTTTATTTTTTTTCTAAGTATTGGAAATTCAATTGTTTATTCCCAAAATGAAAAAAAAACAGACTCCATTAAGCTCTCGCCTACTACCCTTTTTAAAGCCAACGATTCCATCAAAAAAGATTCTGTAAAAAAGAAAAAAGTTTTCATAGAAGGCATTGTTAAAAGAAAAGCGAAAGATTATGAAAGACTGGATCAGCGAAAAAAACAATTAACACTCTACAATCAAGCTGAATTATATTACCAAGACTACGAAATCAAATCAGGAATTATTGTACTTGATTATGAAAAAAATGAAATCTATGCTGGTCGTTTAAAAGACAGTACGGGCAAATACACCCAATACCCCTATTTTAAACAAGGTGAAACGGTGATTGAGCCTGATTCTATTCGATACAATACGAAAACAGGTAAAGCTAAAATTTGGAAATCTAAAACCAAACAAGGCGAAATGTTTATTAATGCTGAAATTTCTAAAAGAGAAAATGATTCGATTATTTTCTTCAAGAAAGCAAAATTTACTACATCTGACAACATTGAAGATCCTGAATATTATTTTTTAGCCTACAAATCTAAATTTGTTCCCAAAAAGAAGTTTGTAACCGGATTGACCCATATGTATATTTACAATGTACCTACACCTATTGGCGTTCCTTTTGCTTTTTTCCCCATGTCAGATAAAAACACATCGGGTGTAATCATTCCCACTCCGGGACAAAGCAACGACAGGGGGTATTTTTTACAAAACGGTGGGTATTACTTTGCTTTGAGCGACTATTATGATTTAGCTATATTAGGTGATTATTACACAAATGGTAGTTATGCATTACGGGCAGAATCTATGTATGCTAAAAAGTATAAATTCAATGGATCTGTTCAATTCAGGTATGAAAATCAAGTATTCGGTGAAAAAGGCTTCCCTAATTATTCAAAAACTAATTTATATAATATTCAGTGGTCGCATAGTCAAGATGCCAAAGCATCGGCTAACTCTCGATTTGCTGCCTCGGTCAATTTTGGTAGTAGTAAATATTTTAGACAATCCATCAATATTATAAATGTAGGGTCGAATTTGAATAACACCATGAGTTCGTCTGTTAGTTATTCGAAGACCTTTCCAACTGTCCCATTGATTAATTTTTCAATGGCGATGACTCACAATCAAAATACCAATACCAGAGTTGTTAACTTGACTTTACCAACTTTTACTGCCAGTGTGGATCGTATATTCCCGTTTGCTAAAGAAGATGGAATTAAAAAAGGAGTCTTTGAAAATATTAATTTTCAATATACCATAAAAGGAGATAATCGAATCAACACAACCGAAGACTTACTTTTCAAATCTGGAATGTTTAAAGAGGCTTTATCTGGTATTTCTCACTCCATTCCAATCAATACCAATTTTAAAATTTTTAACTTTTTTAGTGTTTCAACAGGGGTAAATTATACAGAAAGCTGGGTATTTAACACCTTCGATAAATATTACAACCCAACCACTAACAAAGTAGAATCCGTTCGTAATAATGGTTTTGATTCCTATCGTACGTATGGATTTAGTACGGGTATTGGAACAACCGTATATGGAACTTATACTTTTAAAGAAACTAATAAAATTCAGGCTATTCGTCACATCATGAGACCTAATATTAGTTATGGATACACGCCAAGCTTTAAACAATATTATGATACTTATGTTGATCCTAGTGGTAATTCGATTAATTACAGTAGATTTGATGGTACGTTATTAGGTGCCCCTAGCTTCCAAATGGCTAATTCTATTGGATTTTCATTAGACAACTCGCTTGAAGCTAAAGTTAGAGATGATGAAAACCCTAAAGGAGAAAGTAAAAAAATATTTTTACTGAATCAGTTCAACTTCTCTACCAGCTATAACTTTGCGGCAACATCTTATAAATTATCGCCGATTCGTTTTAATGGAGGTACACAATTATTTGAAAACAAATTAGGATTGAATTTTGGCGCTATCTTCGACCCTTATGATTTAAATGAAGAGGGCAATCGCATTGACGAATATAGCATTAATAATGGTAATGGATTAGTTCGAATGACTAGTGCTAATATTTCCCTAAACTACAATTTATCAAGTAGGGATTTTGGCGCTGACAAGGATAAGAAAAAAGACAAAGCCAAAGAACAAAACATACAAAATGGTGGACGTGAAGACGACTTATTTGGTCGTGGTGCCGACTTGAGTAATAGCAATCAAACCTTATTTGAAAAAAGTAACAAGTCTACCCAAAAAGAATTATACCAATTTCAAATTCCATGGGATTTAAGAGTTGCCTATTCCCTTACTTACTCTAATGATCGTAAAGAGAGAGAAATTACCACCAATTCATTGATGTTATCCGGAAATATTGATTTAGCAGTGAAATGGAAAATGGGGTTTTCTTCGGGGTATGATTTTGCTAGAAAAGGGTTAAGTTATACGCAATTGCGCTTTGAACGAGATTTAGAGAGCTGGCGTATGAGTTTTAGTATTGTTCCTGTTGGTATTTACAATTATTGGAATTTCTTTATTGGAATTAAGTCCTCTATGTTAAAAGACATTAAATGGGAAAAACGTAAACTTCCTGATCCAAACCTAAGATAGATATTTAGTATGAAAAAAATTATTTTTACAGAAAAATCACCAGCCCCTATTGGTCCTTACAATCAAGCCATTTTAGTGGGTGATACCCTTTACACCTCTGGTCAAATTGCCATTGATCCCGCTACGAATGAATTGGTTTTAGACAATATTGAAGCAGAAACAAAAGTAGTCATGGAAAATCTTAAAGCGATTTTAGAGGCGGCTGATTTGACTTTTGAGCACGCTATAAAAGCTACTATTTTCATTAGCGATATGGCCAATTTTGCTAGAATAAACAGTGTTTATGGTAGCTATTTTGATGTAGCCACAGCTCCTGCTCGTGAAACAGTGCAAGTAGCTTGTTTACCTAAAAATGTAAATGTGGAGATTTCTTTAGTGGCTCAACGTTTTTAAGCTGTTGAAAAATCCTTTTACTTATAGGGAGAGGGTCACCTCTCCCCTTTTTTTATAGTACATCGCCATTTATTTCTACTCCCAAAAGGAATAGTTAAATAGACTTTGTCAAGATCTTGAAATCATGTGGTTAAAACAACTGTCATACTCTTATTTCAATTCTTCAAAAATATAACGTTCTTCATAGGGAATCTCAAATTTATCTAAAATCATTACATATTCTTCTTTGAAAGTTGATTTAGTATGATGTTTCTCTTGATTCTTAATATAATTGTATACAGCATCTATTTGGGAATGACTATAAGAAAACACCCCATACCCTTCTTGCCATTCAAAACGATTTAGTAAAAAGCGATTATCATTGATATATTTAGATGATTTCGCCTTAACTGTTTTCATCAATTCAGAAATAGAAACTGACGGTTTTAAACCAATAAAACAATGCACATGATCTTCCACTCCATTCACAATGATGGTTTTGCATCCTGTTTCATTAATTAAATTACCCATCACAGCAAACACTTCCTTTCTCCATGCTTGATCTAAAACTGCTGCTCTATACTTAACCGCAAAAACAACTTGAATATAAACTTGATAATAGGTATTTGCCATTTGTATTTATGTTTTTTATGTTTTTATTTTGCTACGGATTAAAACCCATTCTATCTCATTTTACGCAACGGGTAAAATCCATTCGACCTTTTTAATGCAACGGATTAAAATCCATTGCTACATTATAGGTCGTCCCTACGGAACTTACACGTTGCATAACGCATTATTTTTATTTAAACGCAATGTTTACGTACCAGAGCCATAGGCTCGGCCCATTTTGTAAGGCTGTACTTTAGTCCAGTCGATATCAACACAACGTCACACACTAGAGCCGTAGGCTCGACACATATCATAAGGCTAGACTTTAGTCCAGTCGACACAACACCAACAACATCACTTTACCAGCACCATTGGATTAAAATCCAACGCCATGACATTGACCGTCCCTACGGGACTACTACGCAACATCTCGTACACATTACAATAGATTAAAATCCATTGCTA
>NZ_JAGKWP010000116.1 GCF_021151785.1 Flavobacterium sp. | reverse complement strand
ATTATAGTTATTGTAGCACCTGAATATGCATAATCCCTTTTCTTTCTCAAATCTTCATCTTCTTCAAATTTATCATTACCGTCATTCACATATATATTATAACCATCTTTCTTTTCTTTATACCAAACAAGAGTATCAAATGGGTATTTCTTCATAAAAATATCATTTTTAATTGTTTTATATGAAGCATATATTATCTTTATAGTATCACTACCGAAATGTAAATGACTGTTCTTTAAATTTTCAGCAAAATACTCTTTTGTGTAAAGCGCATATTGGTACTCTTGAGGAAAACGTTTAGAACGAGCATTTTTATGCACAAAACTATAGGTATAATAACTAAAATCGGTTCTTTCGAATTTTTTTATTTCTTCTTTAGTCACAACTTTACCATTAATCCAAACCGCCATATTTTTAGTTTTCATCTTTTCAAACAAGAGTTCAGGAATCTCTTTTTCAATAATTATTTCTGGAACAAGATCAAGATATTTTCTTCTGTCTTCTAATGCTAGTTTTTCATATAATGTTACCTCTTTTCGGTTATTTCTTTCATCAATAATTTTCACATAAACACCACTATAATAACGATCTCTAATTTTATCTTTATCCGTTATTTTATCATTTTTAATTATATCATTTGAAGCTAATTCTTTCTCTTGTGCTATAATTTTTACACAGAAAAAGTAGACTAATCCCAGAAAAACAGGCACTATTGCAATTTTTTTCAATAAAGCTATTTTTCTTGTGGTGCTTTTTGTCATCATAAGTAAGCGCTTTTTTGTTATTAAATAATTTAGATTAGTCGTTAAATAAACAGCAGCTATATTACTACTTTTTTGCAAAAGCAAATTCTGATAATAAGGAATATTACTATATTCATTTACTACTTTCTCATCAGCCAAAAATTCATGATTCAACTGAATAGCTTTTTTATAGAAATACAATATTGGATTGAACCAAAAAACACATTTTAACAACTCTACAAACAAAATATCCAATGTATGTTTTTCAGTCACATGAACTAATTCATGAGTAAACAATTCTTCTTCAATTGCATTTTTATTATACTCTTCGATGTTGATATATATATAATTTAAAAAGGTATAAGGAATAATTTTTTCATTGACCAAAACTAAATTGGCACTTTTATATTTTATAACTGGATTTGTTCTCGATTTTGAAATTAAACTGAATGAATTTATTGTAAATCTCATAATCAACACAAATAGAACTAAACCATATACTCCCGATGTTATATAAGGTGTATAATTTATAGATTCTTGCAAAGGAATGACACGCTCACTAATTTGATCATTATGTATAATAACGGGAGTTGGATCAAGATTTATATTTTTAACTGTTGGAACAATTTTAATAAATTCAAATGTTATAAACGGAATTAAAAATGAAATTACAATTGTAGCTAAAAGATAAAACCTGTTAAATCCATGAATTCTTTCTCGTTCTAACACTAAATAATAAAAAGCAATAAAAACAGTTAAACTAATTGTTGATTTAATTAAGAAGTCGATCATTTTTTCTTTTTTTGAAGTTCAACATCAATAATCATTCTTAATTCTTCTAATTCTTTTTCAGTCAAATTTGTTGAAGTGGTAAAGAAAGAAGCAAATTGTGAAGCAGAATCATTAAAAAAATTTTTAATCAAACCATTAACGTGTTTTGAAAAATAGTCTTCTTTCTTTACTAATGGATAATATTCTCTTGAATTTCCAAATTCGGTGTAAGCCACAAATTTTTTATCAATCATTCGCTTTAATAATGTTGCTAGAGTTGTTGTGGCTGGTTTTGGCTCTGGATAGGCTTCTAAAATATCTTTTAAAAAAGCTTTTTTAAGTTTCCACAAGTGTTCCATTACTTGTTCTTCGGAATTAGATAATTGCATACTTCTACGTTTTTAGAATTAACTCTACAAATGTAGAATAAAAAATCAATTCTACAAATGTAGAATAAAATTTTAACAAAAAACCCTCACATTTCTGTAAGGGTTTTGTTTGATTATCAAATACGAATTCGACTAATCGAACAGTATAACATTAATATCTGTAATATTCAGGCTTGAATGGACCTTGCACTTCAACTCCAATATAAGCTGCCTGCTCAGGATTTAAAATTTCTAACTCAACTCCTAATTTAGCTAAGTGAAGTGCTGCTACTTTTTCATCTAAATGTTTAGGTAACATGTATACTTCATTTTTATAAGCGGCACTATTTGTCCATAACTCAATTTGAGCCAACGTTTGGTTAGTAAATGAATTTGACATTACAAAGCTTGGGTGACCCGTAGCACAACCTAAGTTTACTAAACGACCTTCAGCTAAAATGATAACTTCTTTACCTTTTACATTGTAGATGTCAACTTGCGGTTTTACTTCCTGTTTGGTATCACCATAATTTGCATTTAACCAAGCCATATCAATTTCGTTATCGAAGTGACCAATGTTACAAACGATTGCTTTATCTTTCATAGCCTCGAAATGACGACCTACAACAATATCTTTATTTCCAGTCGTAGTAATCACGATATCAGCATTAGCGATAACAGTATCTAACTTTTTAACTTCATAACCGTCCATAGCAGCTTGTAAAGCACAAATAGGGTCGATTTCTGTAACTGTTACAATTGAACCTGCTCCACGGAATGAAGCAGCTGTACCTTTACCTACATCACCATAACCACATACTACAACTCTTTTTCCAGCTAACATTACGTCTGTAGCACGACGAACTGCATCTACCGCAGATTCTTTACATCCGTATTTATTATCAAATTTAGATTTTGTTACTGAATCATTCACGTTAATTGCTGGCATATACAATGTACCAGCTTTCATTCTCTCATATAAACGGTGAACACCCGTTGTGGTTTCCTCTGACAATCCTTTGATACCTGCTACCAACTCTGTATATCTATCGAAAACCATGTTAGTTAAATCTCCACCATCATCCAAGATCATGTTTAACGGTTGTCTCTCTTCACCAAAGAATAATGTTTGCTCGATACACCAATCGAATTCTTCTTCATTCATTCCTTTCCATGCATACACTGGAATTCCAGCGGCTGCAATAGCCGCAGCTGCATGATCTTGAGTAGAGAAGATATTACATGAAGACCAAGTTACATCAGCCCCTAAAGCAACGAGCGTTTCAATTAACACAGCTGTTTGAATAGTCATGTGTAAGCATCCTGCAATACGAGCTCCTTTTAATGGCTTACTAGCACCATATTCTGCTCTTAAAGCCATCAATCCAGGCATTTCTGCTTCAGCTAATGTAATTTCTTTTCTTCCCCATTCTGCTAAAGAAATATCTTTAACTTTGTATGGTACATACGGAATTGTTTTCGTACTCATTATTTTTACTAATTAATTTTTTATTTTTGAGGATGCAAATTTACAACATAAGTTTGTATTTTCTAAACATTAACGGTTTTTTTATGATTTGTTCATACATCTAATCATTTGAAAGACAACCATATAATTTTAAACCACTTAATAACTTACCTATGCCTTTTCATAGTTTCATCGAAATAAGTCCCTCAATCTCTGCCTTCTTTTGGAAAAATTCGGAAGCAATTGAAGATTTATGCACCGAAATTTTATTAAAAGAAAGTTCAATTGAACGATTAAAAGGCATGCAATCCATTGAACATAAAAAAGGATTTTTAGGGGTTCGTAAACTACTCGAACATATTGGCTACACTGATTTTGATTTGTTTTATGATCAAACTGGGAAACCTCATCTAATACCAGAGGCTAAACAAAAATCAAGCGTTGAAGCAATCAAAACTAACCATCCAATAGTTGATATTAAGCACATTTCAATTTCACACTCACATGAATTTTCAAGCATTTGTGTAAGCACTGACGAAAAAATTGGTGTAGATTTAGAAAAAATTAAAGATCGAGTGATGAGAATTGCACCTAGATTTATGGATATATCACATTTGGAAAATCTAACTCAGGAGGAACAATTGAAAAAAGCAACGATTGTTTGGGGAGTAAAAGAAGCTATTTTTAAAATCAAAAATGAAACTGGAATAAGTTTCCCAAGACATATTAACGAACTCCCATTCACTTTAAATGACAAAGAAGGAACCGCTTTTTTAACCTATAATAATCACAAGGAATGTTATTGCTTCAAATTTTATGAAATTGAAAATTTTATCTTTGTCTGTGCCACACCAAAAAAATAAATTTTAGGCAAAAATCATTACAATTGAATTTATAGAAAAGAAAGCCAACTTATTTTAACTTAAAAACTAAAATTCCCCTTTTTAACTATTATGTTAGATTTTTTAATTGATTCCTATAAAAATGTTCCTCTTTGGAAAATTGTAGCAGAGGCAATTGTGTTTTTCTTTGGAATCGTAAGTGTCATTTTTGCCAAAAAAGAGCATATTTTAGTTTATCCTACAGGCCTGATTTGCACATTAATAACGGTATATTTACTCTACATTGCTCATTATTACGGAGAAGTTATTTTAAATTCTTACTATTCAATTATGAGTTTTTATGGATGGTACAAATGGAGTAAAAAGAGTGACAAACCTGATTTGAAAATTTCGAGAACATCACCAAAGGAAAAAAAAATAGGTCTTCTCATTTTCAGTATTACCGCATTACTAACTTATTTTGTGTATGTTTTTTTTGATTATAAACTTGAAATTCCCAATTATATTGATATTTTTACATCTGGATTATTCTTTACTGCCATGTGGTATATGGCCTTAAAGAAAATTGAAAATTGGACACTCTACATTATTGGAGATGCTGTAGCTGTTCCCTTGTTTATTTACAGAGGGTACAACCTATTAGCCTTACAATATGTGATTTTTACAATTTTAGCAATTTTAGCTTATTTAGAATGGAGAAAATATTTAGCGAAGCAGATTTAAAATACATTGTTCAAAGAGGAAATTCATTAGACAAAATTATGCAACAATTGCATTATTTTAAAAATGGTATTCCAAAAATCAATTTACATAAGTGTGCTACCATTGGGGATGGTATTTGGAAGCTTAATTCAAAAGAACAAAATGAATACATTACTTACTTTGATGAGCATAAAAATCAATTTGAAATTGAAAAATTTGTTCCTGCATCTGGTGCTGCCACCCGCATGTTTCAGTTTCTTAATGAATTTCTAAACCAATTTAATCCTGAAACCGACACCATCACAAGTTACATCAACAAGTTTAAGGACCAAAACTTAAATATTTTCATTGTAGGAATTCGAAATTTTCCTTTTCATCCAGAACTAAAAGCTAAAACAAGAGCGCTTTTCCCTGAATATATAAATTTTACATCTGATCAGAAAATACATGCTATCATATACACCTTATTGAATGAAAAAGGTCTACATTTTGCAGCTAAACCTAAAGGCATATTGCCATTCCATGTAAAATCAGATGCTATTTTCACGCCAATTGACGAACATGTAGCAGAGACAATCTATTACCAAAAAGAAAATACAAAAGCTAAAATTCATTTTACAATCTCTAAAGAATTTAAATCTCATTTCGAGACAATATTAAATAAATACAACCATATTGAAGTTAGTTTTTCTTATCAAGATCAAACCAGTGATACAATTGCAGTAGAAGCTAACAACACGCCTTTTCGCTTAGAAAACAATGAACTTTTCTTTAGACCAGGTGGACATGGTGCACTTATAGAAAATTTAAACCAGCTTACCTCTGATGTTGTGTTCATCAAAAATATTGATAATGTAGCTCAAAACAACATCAAAGACGGCATTGCTAATAAAAAAATTTTAGGGGGCATTTTGTTAGAAATTCAATCTCAAGTATTTAACTATTTAGCTGAATTACAAGATGAAAATATTAGCGAATCAAAAATTAAAGACATCAAAAATTTTGTAGAAGAACGTCTATCGATGCCTTTATTAGATGAATTTTCTATGTTTCAAAAAAACTATCAACGAGAATACCTCATTAAGGTACTAAATCGTCCTATTCGAGTTTGTGGAATGGTCAAAAATGAAGGTGAACCTGGGGGAGGACCATTTTGGGTAATTGACAGTAAAGGAAGACGTACCTTACAAATTGTAGAGTCCTCACAAGTAGATTTACAAAATGTAAAACAAAAAGAGATATTTAAAAATTCAACGCATTTTAATCCCGTTGATTTAGTTTGCGGCATTAAAAATTTTAAAGGTGAAAAATTTGATTTAACAAAGTTTGTAGACCCAGACACGGCTTTCATTACTGAAAAAACAAAGAATGGAAAACCAATTAAAGCCTTTGAATTACCTGGCTTATGGAATGGTGCCATGGCAAAATGGATTACTATTTTTGTTGAAGTTCCACTTACAACATTCAATCCAGTAAAAACGGTTAATGATTTATTAAAACCTGCTCATCAACCCAACAATGAATAAAGAAATTTTGCTTTCTGAACTTCATTTTAAAGCAGTTCGCAGTAGTGGAGCTGGAGGACAAAACGTGAACAAAGTTTCATCAAAAATGGTTTTAATTTTTGATGTATCTTCCACCTCTGGATTAAACGAAGAAGAAAAAGAACGTATTAAAGTTAAATTAAAAACTAAAATTTCACAAGAAAACCTATTAATTTTAACTTGTGATGAAGATCGAAGTCAACTTAAAAATAAAAAAATCATTACCCAACGTTTTTTTGAGCTGATAGATAAAGCACTACAAATACCCAAAACTAGAAAAGTTACTACGGTATCCCGATCCGCTAAAGAAAAACGTCTACAGGAAAAAAAGAAAGCAGGAGAAATTAAAGCCAACAGAAGAAAAGTAGACTTATAATTAGAAAATATTTT
>NZ_JAGKWP010000115.1 GCF_021151785.1 Flavobacterium sp. | reverse complement strand
ACCATTTCCAAACTCACCATAGTAATTTTGTCCCCAGTACCATACGGTACCGTCTGTTTTAGTAGCCATGAAGGTTTCAAAGTCTCTGGCTTGTACGGTGTCCCAATTGGTATCGCTACCCAATTGCACGGGATAATAGCGATTAATGGTGGTACCGTCGCCTACTTGTCCGTTGTAATTGAGTCCCCAAGCCCAAAGGGTACCATCGCTTTTAATCCCAAACGAAGTATTTAATCCAGCACAGAAATATTTCCAGGTATCAGTACTGATTTGTTGGGCGGTAGTAGTAGTAGGGATGCTAGCACCAATTCCCATAGGAGCTCCTTCTCCCCACGACCACAAGGTACCATCACTTTTTTGTGCCAACCATCCCCAAATGGTGCCATCTGCTTTAATAGCAAAGTTTGTACCACTGGTTCCACTGGAAAGATCCACCCAATCGGTAGCGGTACCAATTTGTACGGGAGTCATTTGTTGTTCAATGGCAGGGGCAAAGCCTAATTGGTAGTAGTTGTTCATGCCCCATCCCCAAAGGGTACCGTCTGTTTTTAAGGCAAGGGTATAAAATTGAGCAGGAGAAATTTTAAACCAATTAGTAGCATTGGTTATAGGCTGAAAGGTGCTGAAAGTTTGAATAGAAGTATTAATTCCTAATAGACCGTTGTAATTACTACCACAACCCCATAGGGTGCCGTTGTCTTTAATGGCAAAAGTTGTTGTAGCTCCTAAATAGTAGCGGTTCCAATCGGTGGTTGTGCTTATTTGTATCGGTAAGGGTTCTGTTTCATTGGTTGTTCCTAATTGACTATATGAACCAAATCCCCATCCCCACAAGGTACCATTGTTACTTTCGCCTATGGTATGTGTTCCTCCAAATTTTAAGTTTTGATAGCATTGAGCAGTAGAAGTGGTTAAACCAAAGCTTAAACTGCCTAAAAAAAGTAAAAGTTGTTTCATACGGTTGTGTGTTAAAAAAAGAGGCAGGCAGGTGCCTACCTCTTAAAAAGTTAGTTTTTAATTATTTTTTGTTGCCATATATGTTCCGTTCCGTCTTTCAGTACCACGATGTATATCCCACTAGGGTAATGTTGGGTACTAATTGAAAGTTGTCCTTGGTACGAAGATAAGTTTTTTCTATCAATTAAACGCCCCGTTATGTCATAAATTTCTAATAAACTATTTTGGTTCGGTACTTTATATTCTAACGTTAGTCGTTCTTGTACGGGATTAGGGTACAAAGTTAATTCCATGCCTGTATTTATTTTATTCAGTGTACTATCGGCCGTTTTATTGTTTGTTCCTCCTCCTTCACAAGTAGGAATGTCTATCATTAATTTATTGAGACATTCAAATGTTTTTTCTTTGTAAGTTACCGTACCTTGCAGGTTCCATTCCGTTACTCCACCTGTGAAAGGACTTTGCGGAATGATGGTAATTGGAATGATACTGCTTACTCCAGGTTGTATGGTAAAGGTAGATGGAATGATGATTACGTTATTGAATTCATCGCTAAGACTAACTTGGATAGGAAACGTGTAATTGCTTACAATATACAAGGTAGCGGTATAGGCACAAAAAGGACCATCAATAGGAGTAATTTTATCCACACTCACACGTTCTAGTTTACACTCGTCACATTTAGTAGTTGTGTAGTGTAGCGGTTTGGATTCAAGTTCACAGGCTCCTGTATTTAAGGTAAAAGTATAGGCTCCATCTTTTGTTAAAGTGTAAGGAGAAGGAAAACTAGAATAGCCCGAACTTTGGGAGTTATTATCATTGTTCCAGCTCCAATATTTCAGCGGAACATTTGGTCCAATTAAGTAGTTGGTATTGGTACTACAGTCTTGGTAGCAACCTGTTGGAAAAATCCATACGTATTCTTCTGGGCTTTTAGGGATTACTATTTGTGCACTCGTACTACAGCCTCCGGTTGTTGCTGTTACTTCGAAAGGTCCACCATGGGTTGCTACCATAGTGTTTCCAGTGTCTCCATTGCTCCAATTGTACTGAATGTTACTACCGTTAGACGGTAAGGCTTTGATGGTTACCTCATAAGGATCACAATGTATTTGTATGTCGAAGGCAATGTTATGGATAGGTTCTTCTACCACTATGTTTTGAGTAAAGGTTTTAGTACAGCCCGAATAGGAGCTAACCAGAATACTAATCGTATGAGGCCCAGCAGCTAAAAGCCCTGTAAAATCTCCATCAAATGAGTTGTCAAATTGCGGGTAGTAAATGCCGTCCATGTACCATTTTACTTCTCCATTGGAACTGATTTTAATTTTGATGGCATCGTTTTGGCAAAAACTCGTTGCTCCTAGAAACTTGACGCTAGGCAGTACATTAAATACGGGTTTAATTTGGTTAGGGGTATAATAATCACAGTCTGTGTTACTTTTTACTTTTACCCAATAGAACCCAGTATTATATACTGTTAAGGTATTACTAGTAGCTCCTGGAATAGGATTGTTGCCGTTCATCCAAGTGTATTGACTTATGGTACATTCGTTGCTGCCGGCTTGGTAACTCAAGGTAACGCCTTGGCCTTCGCAAACAGCGGCATTGATTGGATTGGCTACAAGAGTTCCTGAAAAGCAAGGTTTAGGAATGTAAACATTTGTTGACAAGACAGTGCTGCATCCTAAGGCATTGGTTATGGTACAGGTTACAGGGTAATAATGGTCAGGGGTATTGAAAATTTTATCAACATCTAGTCTTGTATTTGATGCTCCATCTCCAAAATTCCAAAGTACAGAAGAACCTACTGGAGGAGCTATTGAAAGTTTAAATTTAATAGATTTATCATGACAATTTATTGCACCACCACCATTTACCACAATTGCAGTGGAAGGGTTAATTCCTTGTAAATTGACCGTGTATTGTTTGCTGCAAATGTAAGTAGGGGTACCGCTTAAGGTACCTTCTATTTCTATTTTAAAAATATAGTTTCCTGCCGCTACATTATTCAATTCAAATACACTTAAACTAGGGTTGTAGGTAATTGGTCCTGTAAAAGTACTAGCCCCAGGTGCTTTATAATAAAAACGAATTTGTTTATTGGTAACTGGGTCATAAAAATTAGAATTATCAATAAAATTTACGTTAAAGGTATTGTTCCCATTACATTGAACTGTATATTTAAAGTCGGGCATATAAGGGATTACCACATCTTTTATACTCGTAAATGTTCCGTATCCTCCGTTGATACACGGTAAAACTACTTTGTAAATTATTTTATAATTTCCTGGTTTTCCGGTTAAGGTATTTCCGCTAATACTATAATCTGTAGGACTTGGTCCTAAGATGTTAAACTCTGTAGAAATAGGAGTACCTGTATAGCTACCTTGTAATGTTATTTGTCCGCAAGCACTAAGGTAAGAGTTGTTTATAACTGTTTCATTTGTGAAGCAATTGATAGGATCACATGGGACTTGAACAATTCGAATTGGATTGGATTCAGCAATACATCCATTACTATTTGTGACTCTAAATGTATAAGATCCAAAACCTAAACTTGGAGTAATGTTAAGAGATGTTCCAGTATACCCCGACAATGGTAAACCGTTTCTGTACCAAGTGAAACTTAATCCACTGATATTTGATGAAATGGTTACTGTAGCATTAATTTCACTTACTGTACAAAATGCATTAGCAGGACTTGTTAAGGTTAAAATTGCTGGTGGATTAGGTAAAATTGTCAATAAGTAATTAGCCGTATTGGTTCGTCCACAACCGTTTGCATTAGCAATATAGGCCGTTATAGGTACTCCAATGTTTGATGATGATGTATTATTGAAATTAGTTGTATAAGTAAACACTCCTGGTGCAGTGGTAAAATCACCACTACCTATATTCCATGTAACCACATCTGTTGGAGATAGAGGTACGCCATTAGTTGATTGCACATTAAACGTTACTGGATATAAGCTTCCTCCACAAATTGGATTCGTTGGCGTTGAAATACTTATTTGTGCTTTAGGATATAAAGTAATGTGTTTTATAAACTGTGGTGCTGGATTTAAATTACATTTTCCAATAGTTAAAACCAAATCAACTGTTGTTATAGTTGTTACGTTATTCCAAGTAATTTCAATAGCGTTTGTACCTTGTCCAGTTGATACACTACCTAGTGTATGTGCAGGATAAGAACCAGATGCATTAGCAAGACTCCACGTGTAGGTATCACCATCCGTATGAAGTGTTGAAGTTCCAGGTACTAATGCTTGATAAGTAGCTAATGAATTAGCGCAAATGGTTGTATTATTAGCCGAGATGGTGGCGTTAACAGGTATTCTGTTGATTGTGATTATTTTAGGTTCGGAAACACAACTTATTGGGGTTAATGATACTTTATAAAGTTTAATGTAAGCAGGAAATGTACCGTTAAAAGTTACATTTACTTGGTTTCCCATATCCGACCCTATTACTGATCCATTAATAATCCACCAACGGTATTCTGAGTTAGGATCAGGATTTTGTATGGTGTAGGTGTAAGTAGAATTTGGGCAAACCTCTGTAGTTCCCATCACCCCATTTGGAATTGTAGGTATTGGTAAAACAGTAATTACTTTTTGTTTACTTTTACAATATCCAGGTGCTTCTGTGGTTAAGATGTAGTTGCCTGGTGTGGTGAATTCATAATAGAATGATTCTGTTTGTTCTTGTGTGGTAACTGTTACGCCTTGCGCTGTAGTTAATGTCCAGTTTGATGCTACGCTTTCAGAATTGGTATAAGGCATAGGTTCATTTAAACAGAGGTTATCAGGGCCTTCAATTTTAAATGTTTTTCCTACTTCAATGATAAAATCAGCTGTACCTCCACAATGTAATAAGGTATTCATGTAGGTGGCACGCAGTGTTAAAGTACCTGATGCTAAGGGAGTAATGATCACTTCATTACGTTGGTCGGTTGGAATTACTTGTGCTAAATTATTTCCTGTATTTCCTACTATTTCCCATTGGAAATCGGTTGTTGGCCATTGTGGTAATTTGTATTTTCCTTGTTCGCCCTTGCAAAGAGAATGTGGCCCTTGTATAGTTCCTTTTGTTTGTATGACTGGGATTTTAGCAGTAGTAGGTTGTAAACACTCTAATTGACAACCTTCAGGAATGAATGTTAGATACCCAAAACCTAATTCATCTATATGATCCCATATTACTTCTACATTACCACCAGCCTGAGACAAAATTGTTCCTCCTTGTACTTCCCAATTATAGTGGTCTTGGCATATTTCTTTTCCATCAAAAGGTAGGGAATATGTTTCTGTTTGTCCTTCACAGATTACAGTAGGACAAGAAATTTCAAATCCTTTTGTCTTTATTATAACTTCCATTTTAGTTTCACTAATACAATGACAAGCATTAGTTACTTTTAGATAAACAGTATATTGTCCTTCTTCAATGTATGCATGCGTGGGTTCAAAGGCAGTAGAGGTAGTACCATCGCCAAAATCCCAATAGTAATTTACTAAACCACTTCCTCCATTTGCGGTTGATAAATTGTTAAAAAACAGGTTTTGATTACTACAGGCATATATTTGTTCAGTAGGCTCATGAGGCGCTATTTTAAACTTGGCCGTAGGTGAAATTACTTTTTCAAAACAAACGGTTTTATTAATGACTACGTTTCCTACAGTGATTAAAAAGGATAGCGTGCCAGAACCCATTGTTCCCCAAGAAACGACACAGGTATTGTTAGTTGGGTTACTAATTGATCCTCCTACAACATTCCAAGTTGTGGTAGCTCCTGTTGGTAAGTTTTGGAGCGTGTATGTTACTTGACTGTATTCACAGACACGAATGCACTCTGAACTTCCGATACTCTCTAGGTATACCGATCGTTCTTTTTCAAATTGATACATTTGGCAACCCACTTCTTTATCCCATTTTAATAGGAGTCCAGAACCCGATTGTCCGAAGGTGTTAACCGAAGTTAAACAAAGCAAAAAAAGACTGACTAATAGTAATCCTTTCCGCTGAAATAGTAATACAGATTTTAACATAACTTTATTAATTAAATGTTATTTCTGTAAATATAGATGTACAAATTACATATAACAATACGTGTTTACACGTAATTTATTAGGGGTGTGATAGTTACTATAACTCAATAATATTATGCTTCAAAGCAAATAGAATGGCACCAATACTATTTTTAGATTCTGTTTTCTCCATGATGCGTCTGCGATGCATTTCTACAGTTCGCAAACTAATGCATAATTGATCTCCAATTTGTTTACTACTCATTTCTTGTGCCATCATTTTGATGATTTCTATCTCTCTTGATGTAAGGATTGTTTTAGGTATTACAGGCCATGTGTGATGATCTATACTATTCCAAAAAGAAGGGTTTTTGATCATTTTTTTCAAAGAATCGTCAAAATAGAATTTATTATAAAAAACTTCTTCAATGGCTTTTTTTAATTGCTCAGGTTCTTCATTTTTACAAATAAATCCATTTACACCAATTTCTAAAATGATAGGAATTACATTTTTAGGATTTAAAAAAGACAAAAAAAGAATTGGCAAGTCAGCATTTATTTTTCTAATTCGTCTGCTGATTTCAAAACCATCCATAATTGGCATTTGAATATCTAGTACCGCAACATCAATGTTTAATGTGGGTAATCGTTTTAAAAAGTTATAACCATCATCAGAGGTGTATACTACTTTTATTCCCGAGTTAGATAATAGTTGCTTTAATCCTTCTCTGACTAACGGATGGTCATCAAGTAAGGCAATTTTAATCATTTTTGTTGGTATTGTGTTGTTGTTTCAAATATAGAGAAATCAATTATTGTATTATAAGTTTTATACTAATTTAATAAATTTTATGTTTTTTGTTATAGATTATGCCTTTTTTTGATCATTTACAGGCATTTGTTTATTTCAAAATAGATAAATTAGACTAAAGCTGTCTTACAAGTTGATAGCGCCACTGACTCTAGTAGATGATGTTATAGATTCATGTTTTTTTAATGCATTATTGTTAAAAACTCCGTTCAATTGTGAATAACTTTGACTTTTGTTTTTCCTACAAATTTTTAAACTTTGTAAAAGCATAAAGGCATACCATTTTAGTATGTACTTCGCTAACTAACTATTGTTTCATTTAATTGTAAAAATTATGGCAATTAAATTTAAGATTCTTCCTAAGAAGAACCCTCAGGACATGTCAGCGCCTGAAAAGTATTATGCAACATCGGTTGCAAATGGTGA
>NZ_JAGKWP010000002.1 GCF_021151785.1 Flavobacterium sp. | reverse complement strand
GCTTTACTATGAATTACTAAACTCTAATTAATTTTTCACAAATTTAGCAGTTCCCTTGCCTTCATTAGTTTCAACTGATACAAAATAAACACCAGGAGATAAATTAGAAACATTAACCGAATTATCAACAACTGCTCCAGAAGCAACCGTTCTACCATTTAAATCTGTAATTGAAAAATGATTAACAGAATTACCATTTCTTGGTAAAAGATTAAGCACATTGCTTGCAGGATTTGGATACATAGCAAAATTTTGATTAAAGAAGCTATCTGTACTTAAAGGTCTGTCTACAGAAAAAGTATCAACTCCAATTAAATCAGAATTAGCACCATTCGGTCCACCATTAGTAATGAAATATCTAAAAGCGAATCTCACAGCCGTTGAACCAGATAAACCTGAAACTGTGTAAGTGTATTGCGTCCAAGTCTTAGGATAAACGAAACCAGCAGCCAAAGTAGGATTAACAGAAGTGCATAATGTTGTAAAGGTACCCACATCTGACGAACCTGTTGAAGGCACAACATGTGTTCCTGCTGAACTCATTCTTAACTCTAATCTATCAGGATAATCGGTAGTCCCATCAGTACCTTTACGTGTATAAAAAGTTACAATATCACCATTTTGCACTGTAATAGTTGGAGTAATTAACCAGTTACTAATAGTTCCCGCTCCAGTTGTACTATTAAAATTAACAAGAGCAAATGAATTATTTCCTCCAGCTTGTCCAACAGGCACGGTATTTACATTTCCACTTCCAAACAAAGCACTTGAGAGAGGAGTAGTGTAAGTAGCAACACTCCAAGTTGATGCCCCTAATGGTGAGCTTTGATTAGTAAATTGCCAACCAGCTGTTTGCATCGCTGTATTTGTTCCATCAAAACCAAAATTAAATACATTCTGTTGTGAAATACCTAAAAATGGCAATAAAATAAAAAGTAATGTTTTTTTCATGTGATTATTTTTATAGTTTAATTCTTAAATTTAATGTTTAAATTCGACACTCTGAACAAAATATCGTTAAAAAGAAAAAAAAATCGACCAAATTAATATTTTAAAAAAAATATATAATTCAATTTAAATTTAAATATGATTTCATAACTTTGCCAAAATTTAACAGAGGAAAAATTTGACTGATTGCAACCTCTATAAAAAATGCTAAAGCAGATGAATCCTTCTTTAGCTTTTTCCTGCAATTTCAATTTTTCTTCACTAATATTAATTTAATTAATTGTAATATGGCTTATTTATTTACGTCAGAATCTGTGAGTGAAGGACATCCAGACAAAGTTGCTGATCAAATCAGTGATGCTTTAATTGATCATTTTTTAGCCTTTGATCCTGAATCAAAAGTAGCTTGTGAAACATTGGTAACAACTGGACAAGTTATTTTAGCTGGTGAAGTAAAATCGAATACATATTTAGACGTTCAAAGTATTGCTCGAGAAGTAATCAAGAAAATTGGTTACACAAAGAGTGAATACATGTTTGAAGCTAACTCATGTGGTGTTTTATCAGCTATTCATGAACAATCAGCAGATATTAATCAAGGAGTGGATAGAGCAAGTAAAGAAGAACAAGGCGCTGGTGACCAAGGTATGATGTTTGGTTATGCAACTAATGAAACTGAAGAATTCATGCCTTTAGCTTTAAAATTATCACACCAAATTTTACAAGAATTAGCTGCTTTGAGAAGAGAAAACAAAGAGATTACTTACTTGCGTCCAGATGCTAAATCTCAGGTTACTCTTGAATATTCAGATGACAACAAACCTGTTCGTATAGATGCCATTGTGGTTTCAACACAACATGATGATTTTGCAGACGAACCATCGATGCTGGCAAAAATCAAAAAAGATATTATTGAGATATTAATTCCAAGAGTAATTGCTAAAAACCCACAATACGCTCACTTATTCAATGATGCGATTAAATATCACATTAATCCAACGGGGAAATTTGTTATTGGTGGGCCTCATGGTGATACTGGATTAACAGGTAGAAAAATTATTGTTGATACCTACGGTGGAAAAGGTGCTCATGGTGGTGGTGCTTTCTCAGGAAAAGACCCTTCAAAAGTGGACCGTTCGGCTGCTTATGCCACAAGACACATTGCTAAGAATTTAGTTGCAGCTGGTGTGGCTGACGAAATTTTAGTTCAAGTTTCTTATGCGATTGGTGTGGCAGAACCAACATCAATTAATGTTAATACTTATGGTACTTCAAAAGTTGAGTTAACCGATGGTGAAATTGGTAAAATTGTTGAAAATATTTTTGACATGAGACCTTACTTTATTGAACAACGCCTAAAACTTAGAAATCCAATTTATAGTGAAACAGCTGCTTATGGACACATGGGCCGTAAAAATGAAGTGGTAACAAAAGTTTTCAAATCTCCTGATGGACAAGAGAAAAAATTAGAAGTAGAATTATTTACTTGGGAAAAACTAGACTATGTTGACCAAGTAAAAGCTGCTTTTAAATTATAAAAAATAAAAAATCCCGATTATTCATCGGGATTTTTTTATCTTACTTCTTGATTTAAAATTAAATCGATATATAAATTAATTTTGTTTTTCAGTTCTTTTCTGTGAGCAATAAAATCCAAAAAACCATGATCTAACAAAAATTCAGACGTTTGGAATCCTTCTGGCAAATCCTTCCCTGTTGTATCTTTTACAACACGTGGCCCAGCAAAACCAATCAAAGCTCCTGGCTCAGCAATATTAATATCTCCCAACATAGCATAAGAAGCTGTTGTACCTCCTGTTGTTGGATCTGTACATAAAGAAATGTATGGAATTTTAGCTTCTGCTAATTGTGCTAATTTAGCTGAGGTTTTGGCTAACTGCATCAAAGACTGAGCAGCTTCCATCATACGAGCACCTCCAGATTTAGATATCATTACAAAAGGAATATTATGTTTAATAGCATAATCAATTCCTCTAGCAATTTTTTCACCCACTACAGCACCCATTGAGCCTCCAATAAATGCAAAATCCATACAAGAAACAACTAAATCTTTACCTTTAGATTTACCTACAGCCGTTCTAACAGCATCTTTTAAATTGGTCTTTTCTGTAACTTCTTTTAAACGCTCACTATATTTCTTTGTATCCACAAAATTCAATGAATCTACTGATGTTAAATTAGCATCAAGCTCAGTAAAAACGTTATCATCAAATAAAATTTGAAAATATTCTTTACTTCCTATTCTTACATGATAATCGTCTTCTGGGCTTACCCATAAATTTCTTTCTAATTCATCTGAATCAACAATTTTACCCGTTGGTGATTTATACCACAATCCTTTAGGAACGTCTTTTTTTTCATCGGTAGGGGTTTGAATCCCTTTTTCTTTTCTCTTGAACCAAGCCATAGTTTATAATTATGAATTATAAATTAAATTGCGAATTACAACTGTATGAAACAACAAACTTGCAATTCGAAATTATTATAAAGTATTTACATTATTTAAATCAGCAAATGCTTGCTCTAAACGTGTATTAAAAGTTACTTCCCCTTTTCTAACCCAAACTCTTGGGTCGTAATGCTTTTTATTTGGACTATCTGAACCTTCTGGATTACCTATTTGTGTTTTCAAATAATCTATTTTACCTATCATGTAGTCTCTAATCCCCTCTGTGAAAGCAAATTGTAAATCTGTATCGATATTCATTTTAATCACCCCGTAAGAAATTGCTTCTCTAATTTCCTCCAAAGTTGATCCAGAACCACCATGAAAAACGAAATCAACTGGATTTGCTGTTGTGTTAAATTTCTTTTGAACAAACTCTTGAGAATTTTTCAAAATTACTGGTGTAAGTTTAACATTTCCAGGCTTGTAAACTCCATGCACATTACCAAAAGCAGCTGCGATGGTGAATCTTGGACTTACTTTCATTAACTCTTCATATGCGTAAGCCACTTCTTCTGGTTGTGTATATAGTTTTGAACTGTCGACATCTGAATTATCTACCCCATCCTCTTCACCACCTGTGATACCTAATTCAATTTCTAAAGTCATATCCATTTTGCTCATACGCTCAAGATATTTTTTGCACAATTCGATATTTTCATGTAGAGGCTCTTCTGACAAATCTATCATATGAGATGAATATAATGGTTTACCCGTTTCTGCAAAATACTTTTCAGAAGCATCTAATAATCCGTCAATCCAAGGTAATAAATTTTTAGCACAATGATCTGTATGTAAAATAACTGTAGCTCCATATGCCTCAGCAAGCGTGTGAATATGTTTAGCTCCAGCAACTGCTCCTAAAATAGCAGATTGCTGATTTTCATTTGACAATCCTTTTCCCGCATTAAATTGTGCACCTCCATTAGAAAATTGGATAATTACTGGCGCATTTAACTTAGCCGCAGTTTCTAATACACCATTAATTGTACTTGAACCAGTTACATTAACCGCTGGTAAAGCAAATCCTTTTTCTTTGGCATATTTAAAAATTTCTTGAACTTGATTTCCAGTGGCAACACCGGGTTTAATATTGTGACTCATAATTTATGTTGTTAGATTTACAAAAGTAACAATTTTATTAATTCTAGAAAGGATAATTAATACCAATATTAAACACTCCTTCTTTTATACTCATATCTTTAAACCATCGCTGTTCCATTTCTTTAGCCGGATTATAAGCTTTGAAACCAAAATCAGTTCGTACTACAAAAAATCCAAAGTCATACCTGAAACCAATCCCTGAACCTAAGGCAATGTCTTTTAAAGAGGCAATTCCATTAAACTTCAACTTCTCATCTTCAACATTATCATAAACATTCCAAATATTTCCTGCATCTGCAAACAAGGCTCCATTCAATTTCCCAAAGATATTAAATCGGTATTCTAAATTAGCAGATAACTTAAAATTGGCTTCGTTAAAATCATTCAAACTATTACTTGAACCTGGTCCTAAACTGTAAGCCAACCAACCGCGATTATCGTTACTACCTCCTGCAAAATAACTCTTCGAAAACGGAATAGAATTTGCATTTCCATAAGGAATGGCTATACCTCCAAAAGTTCTAAAGGCAAGTGAACTTTTTCTTCTTATGTGTAAATGTTTTATGTATTCTAATTCAAATTTAAAATACTGCGCATATTCAATTCCAAACATAGTTTTCTTTCCATTATCACTAAATTTAGTGGGAAATTGTCTTGCGATTAAAGAAACAAAATTACCTGCACTTTCTACTTTTGCCCGAATATTATAAAATTCTATATCATTAAAACCCTTTTTAGAACTTAAATTGAAACTAAAGGAAGAAGACAAAATCAAGTTATCTTCAATTAATCGTTTTCTTCTTTCTCCAATACTATTAATTGTTCGATAAACAGAACTACCATAAGGAATTGTATTATAACTACCATCAACAACATCATTTACAAAACCCAAGGCTCCTGAATAAGTTAAATTTCCATCAGCATCTAAATAATCTGGATTAATTCCATAATCTTGAGCATATGCATTTAAGACACTGTAAGAATACTTGTAAACATTGAAATAGTTAGCTGTATTTAAATTTCTAATAAATTGTAAGTTTAATAAGTCAAATCGATATTTTTTTTCTTTTCCCTTCGTAGTAGTCCAATCATAGTAAAAATTACTCACATACGATTCTTTGTCAAGACCAATGTTCGTTTGTTTAGACATACCCATAGTTATAGATGTTGATGGAAACATGTCTTTTTTTATGATTCGTCGTGTATTAAAAGGGAAAAATATTCTTGGAAAAGATAGCTTCATGTCTGCTCCATACTCTCTTACATTAAAAAACAAATTATCTGGATTAGACAACTTACTTGAAGAACCTAAATTGCCACGCATGGAAAAGTCTAAAATCTCAGCACCTTTAAACACATTTCTAAAAGTAATACCAACAAATCCAGAGATGCCAAAATCTTGAATATTTGAGGTAGTGACGTCCGCTTTAATATTAAATTGTCTTCGCTTTAATGGTGACAAAATAATATTAGCCGTCAATGTATTACTATCTAAATTATTTTCCACGTATTGGATTCTAGGAAAAGAAAATACCTTTAAATTTGACAAAGCCTTACCCGTCAACACTTTGTCATTATCACTAAAAACTTTACCTTCTTCAATAAAAATCGCATCAGCTAAGGCCTTTGGTCTATACTTCAATTTACCTGAACTGTAAATATGAAACTTTTTATAGGTTGTACTATCAATAATCGCTGTTTTATCATTCGTTTGACGATCAGTAAAAATATTGACACGACTAACCTTGTATATTTTAAATGGCTTTGTAATTAAAGAATCGCCTTGTTTAATTTTTTTATCGTCTATACGAACAACAATATTAAGTTTTTTATTAGTTCCTAAAGTATCTGCATCATACTTAATATTGGTTTTTTCAAAATAGTACAACCCATTATTTTTAAACTCTTTTGTGATTCTATTTTTTTCTTCATCTTCCATAACAGCCGTAAAAGGCTTCCCTTTTTCAATGATTGAATTTCGTTCAATAGCTCTATACATAGAATCCACAACAGATGATTGAATTTTGGTAGAAATAGAGTCTACTAAGAAAGGATTGACTGTTTTTACAGAATAAGTAACCTTTGTTTTTTTATTTTTTAATGTGTCTACTTTAGCCTCTACTTTTACGTTATAAAACCCTCTATTGAAAAAATACTGTATCAATCTCCTCTGTGATTTTCTAACTTTTGCTGAATCTTGAATTACAGGTGCTTCACCTACTCTTTTTAAAAAATCACTGTAGCCAGAAACTAAAAAAGAATGACCTAAGCTATCTACTTGCTTCTTAGAATAGATTTTATTCATTCGGGCAATTCTATTTGGTTTTTTTCTTAGCCAAGCCTGATATGACGAATCTGGATTTTTTTTACTTAAATTATAGAGTTGTAGTCTAGGCTTAAAACCTAATAATTTACTATTTGGTTTTTGATAAAGTTGAATTTCTAATTCTTCTAAATTAGATTCTTTACCATTAACCATGATTTTATTTTGATGAAGTAAAAATTCATTCTTTTGCAATTTTCTTACTTCTGAACAAGAGTAAAAAAATAAACTTATAAGAAAAAATAATACTATTTTTGAAGACAGAAATTTCAAGCGCATAAAATTTATTCAAAAATACAATTTTTTATGGTTAGCAAAAACCAAATTAAACTAATTACTAGTTTACAGCAAAAAAAATACCGAAAATTACACCACCTTTTTATTGCAGAGGGTAAAAAAGTGATTAATGAATTGCTTGATGCTGATTTTGAATTGGTTTCCTTATTTGTAACCGAAGAAACTATTTTTGAAAAACACATCCCTTACACCTTAATTACCGAAGCTGAATTAAAGAAAATATCTGCTTTAACAACAGCAAATGATTGTCTAGCCGTATTTAAAATTAAAGAAATAGTTACTAAAAACGAAGACGAACTTGTTGTAGCACTTGATTCAGTTAGAGATCCAGGCAATATGGGAACCATTATTCGATTATGCGATTGGTTTGGCATCAAGAAAATAATTTGTTCTAATGAAACGGTAGATATTTACAACCCAAAGGTAGTACAAGCCACCATGGGTTCTATTGCAAGGGTTGAGGTTATTTATACGGATTTAGCTTCTTATCTTTCACAGTCAAATTTACCTATTTATGGTACTTTCATGGAAGGAAGTACTATTTATGAACTGAACTTACCCAAAAAAGGAATCATTGTAATGGGGAATGAGGCCAATGGAATTAGCCGCTCAATTGAAAAACTAATCACCCAAAAAATTAGCATCCCAAGATTTGGAACGATTCAAGCTACAGAAAGTTTAAATGTAGCAACTGCCACCGCAATTATTCTCTCGGAATTTAAAAGAAGATAAATTAATGAAATGTAAAATTAATAAAAATGGCTCTTGTTTTCATTGATTGAATATTTCCTGTCCATGGACTATTAGGATTATTATCACGTATTAGCTCATCTCCCATTCCAAAAACACCTCTGATTGAAGGAGAGAATTTAAAATATTCCAAATACAAATCAACACCAAAACCAATTTCATAATTACTTGTCCATTTTTTCATTCTAAAACGATTCGAGTAGTTATCATCTTGAGCATTTGCATTACTACCTAAATTCAATGTTCTTGAAAAACCACCTACTAAATAAGGCTTAATATTTCCTGTTCGTAAAGCAGAAAATTTCAACAATAAAGGAAAGTGCAAATTAGAAGATTTTACCTCTCTAAGTCGATCTACACTATCTTCTATATTAGGATAAGTTAAATTACGTTGCGTAGCATAAAATCCTGGTTCAAATCGAAGGTCAAAATAATCATTCAATCGCAAATTACCAACTAAACCCACACTAAACCCAGTAGTAGATTTCACCTCAATATCTTTTCCTACAGTGAGGTAATCAAATTTAAAATCATAACTATTAAAACCTAAAAAGTACCCCCAATGTGTTCTTTGTTTATCAAAATTTTCCAAATGAATAAGTGGATTTTTGCCAAACATGCCATATTGAGCAAAACTAATTTGAGTAAAAATTATAACAATAAATAGTGATTTCAACTTCATTTTTTATTTTTTTGATGCTTTGTATATGGTAGCTACACCCATCGTTTGAGGCAGATGTTGTACATCTATAAACCCAATTTTTCTCAAAATATTGTTTAAAACCTCTCCAAAAGGAAAATTTTGTGCCGAAGTAGATAAATATTGATACGCTTTTTGATCCTTAGAAAACAATTTACCAATCATTGGCATGACGAAATTAGTGTAAACATAGTAACCTTGTTTAAATGGAAACTGAGTGGGTACAGACGTTTCAAGAATCAATAATTGACCTTCAGGTTTTAATACTCTCAAAATTTCGGCTAATCCTCTTTCTAAATTCTCAAAATTTCTAACTCCATAAGCCACTGTAATAACATCAAAATAATCATTAGCGTAGGGAATATTTTCACCATCACCTAATACCATTTGAATTTTGTCATTTAAGTTTTTAGCCTGAATTTTTTGCTTACCAATTTCAAGCATACCTTGAGAAATATCCAGACCTATTATTTCTTGAGCAGAAGTCGAAGAAAACAATATAGCTAAATCACCAGTACCTGTAGCAATATCTAGAATAGTAGTTGGTTGCTTTTCTTGCACCATCTTCAAGATTTTCTTTTTCCATTTGGCATCTGTCCCAAAAGAAATAACTTTATTTAAACCATCATAATTTTCAGAAATGGTATCAAACATTTGGGCCACTTGTTCTTTTTTTCCTTTTTCAGAATCTTGATATGGTGTGATTATCTTTGACATAGCTCTATTTTTGGAGTACAAAAGTAATTATAAAATTCAATATTGAGGTTAAAAATCAACTCCTTTAACTTCATCAACGATCATTCTATCAAAATCATCTCCTTTGATAAGTAGTAAACGTAAAGTCAAAAACGTGTTGATCGTCTTTGGAATGAAACTCTTCGAAAATCAATTGCCATTTCTCTAAATCAATTTCTGGAAAGAAAGCATCAGCTTCAACAGTTGTATGCACTCTTGTTAAATCAATTCTATCAACTAAATTGATAGCTTGGTGATAAATTTGACCGCCACCAATTACAAAAACCTCTTCCTCTTTAGGACAAAAATCTATAGCCTCTTGCAAACTAGAAACTACTTTACATCCTTCAGGAACTGTATAATCAGCTTGACGTGTAATAATCACGTGCGTACGATTGGGTAATGGTTTTGGAAAACTTTCAAACGTTTTTCTTCCCATAATTATAAAATGTCCCGAAGTTAAACTTTTGAAACGCTTAAAATCATCGGGTAAATGCCAAACGAGTTGATTGTCTTTTCCTAAGGCATTGTTTTCTGCTGCGGCAGCAATTATAGTTAGCATAGATTAATTTATTTGAATTTTAAGAGGAAGATTATATTTATATTCCAATTTTTCACCCCTATATTCAGCAGGTTCCCAATTATTAAAACTTAACAAATGATTAATAACTATGTCATTAATTATATTATCTGATCCATTTGCTTTTAAAATTTTCACATCAGATACTGTACCATCCGTTTTTATAATAAACGAAATTAACATTTCTGGTTCATTTTCTTTTTTTGAAACATTAAATTGGTACAATCCATTACCATTAAATACAATCTACTGAATATAATCTAAACCGAAACTTCTCCTTTGATGTGTGGATGCGGATCATAATCAACTAGAGTAAAATCCTCGAATTTAAAATCAAAAATATTCTTAACCTCAGGATTCAAAATCATTTTTGGCAATTTTCTTGGTTCTCTACTTAATTGTAAATTCACCTGTTCAATATGATTATTATAAATATGAGCATCTCCAAAAGTATGAATAAATTCCCCTGCTTCTAAACCACATACTTGTGCCACCATCATGGTAAACAACGCATAAGACGCAATATTAAACGGAACGCCTAAAAATATATCGGCGCTTCTTTGATACAATTGACACGACAATTTTCCATCTGCTACATAAAATTGGAAAAATGCATGGCAAGGTGGTAAAGCCGCTTTTCCATTAGCTACATTTTCTGCAAATGAAACTGATGTATCTGGTAAAACAGAAGGATTCCATGCTGAAACAAGCATTCGTCTACTATTCGGATTTGTTTTCAAAGTTTCAATCAATTCTTTAATTTGATCTATTTCTTCATTGTTCCAATTACGCCATTGGTGACCGTAAACAGGTCCAAGATCTCCTTTGTCATCTGCCCATTCATCCCAAATTTTAACTCCATTTTCCTTTAAATAAGCAATATTCGTTTCTCCTTTTAAAAACCACAATAATTCATGAATTATGGACTTAACGTGTAATTTTTTAGTGGTAACCAAAGGAAAGCCATCACTCAAATCAAAACGCATTTGGTATCCAAAAACACTAATGGTTCCTGTTCCTGTTCGATCCCCTTTTTGGTGACCATTTTCTAAAACATGCTTTACTAAATCGTGATATTGTTTCATTATTTTTAAAAAATTAATGTGAAAACGATTCTACATCTTTAGGATTGTGCTTGTGTTTGAATAAAACAGCAAAAGCTACAGCAATTATTAATGCATAAATGGCAAAAGTCAACCAGATGTTATGCCAATCTTTTCCTTCAGCTGTAGTAAAATATCTATCAATAATATAACCACTAGTAACGCTTCCTAAAACAGCCCCAAACCCATTAGTCATCATCATAAATAAACCTTGAGCCGATGAACGAATAGTTGAATCAGTAGATGTTTCCACAAATAACGAACCCGAAATATTGAAGAAATCAAAAGCCATTCCATAAACTATACATGATAAAATAATCATCCATAAACCGTCACCAGGATTTCCGTAAGCGAATAATCCAAAACGTAATACCCAAGCAATCATGCTAAACAACATTACTTGTTTAATTCCAAAACGTTTCAAGAAAAACGGAATAGCTAAGATGAATAATGTCTCAGAAATCTGAGAAATTGACATGATGATAGTTGAGTATTTAACAACAATCGAATCTGCATACTCAGGAAGGTGTTTAAAATCATCTAAGAACACATCTCCATAGGCATTAGTCAACTGTAAAGCGGCCCCTAGAAACATACTAAAAATAAAAAACAAAGCCAGCTTGTAATCAGTAAATAATTTGAACGAACTTAGGCCTAGTAAATCAATGAAAGATTTATTGTCTGTTGTTTTTCCTTTTGGTTCACATTTAGGTAAAGTAAAAGAGTAAATACCTAAACCAATAGCGGCTATGGCAGCAATATAAAACTGATTTTCACTAGCTTTATTCCCAGTAAGATTAGTAATCCACATAGCTACAATAAAACCAACAGTACCCCACACTCGAATGGGAGGAAAATCTTTTACTACATCAAGATTACTCGTTTTCAAAGCATTATAGGCAACGGAATTTGACAAAGCAATAGTTGGCATGTAAAAAATCATAGCTACTAATATTACCCAGAAAAAGTCAGCTGGATTTGTGATTTGTGGCACATAAAACAAGGTAAACCCTCCTAAAACGTGAAGAATTCCATATAATTTTTCTGCATTAATCCAACGATCAGCAATTATACCACAAATCGTAGGCATAAAAATGGAAGCAATTCCCATTGTTGAGAAAATAGCTCCAAATTGTGCTCCATCCCATTGTTTAGTACCAAACCAGTAATTGGCAACTGTAATCAACCAAGCTCCCCAAACAAAAAATTGGAGAAAGCTCATAATAGTCAATCTAAATTTAACATTCATAAAGAAATAGTTTTTTGATTAGTCTAGTTTTAGTTATAGTTGCGTGTTTGTTTATTAATTAGCTTTCTCTTTTATCTATTTCATCTCTAATTTGAGCCGCTTTTTCATAATCTTCTTGTTGAACTGCTTCTTCTAACAAATCATAAAGTTCTTGTAAAGAATGTTTTGACCATCCTTGTTTATTTGATTCATCTTCCAAACCAAATGTTTCAGGTGATGACAGAACTCCATCGTTTTCAGCATCTTCTGGATTTGATTCAGCCGAGGGGTTATTTAAATAAATGCCAGCTTTATCTAAAATGTTTTTATAGGTAAAAATAGGTGCATCAAAACGCAAGGCTAATGCAATAGCATCAGAAGTACGAGCATCTATAATCTCTTCAATACGATCACGTTCACAAATGATACTTGAGAAAAACACTCCATCTACTAATTTATGAATGATAACTTGCTTCACAACAATATCAAATCTATCGGCAAAACTTTTAAATAAATCGTGTGTTAAGGGTCTAGGAGGTTTTATTTCTTTTTCTAGAGCAATAGCAATGGATTGTGCTTCAAAAGCACCGATAACGATTGGTAATTTACGCTCACCTTCTACTTCGTTAAGTATCAATGCATAAGCTCCATTTTGTGTTTGGCTATATGAAATTCCTTTAATGGTTAATTTAACTAAACTCATTTTCTTTTAAATCATTATTCAAAAAATGTACTAAAGTAGTAAAAAAATAAAAAAAAGGCTATCTAAACAAAGATAATTCCATCTCAATTTAGATAGCCCTTTGAAGGGCACAATATATAAAAAATTATGCGTTATTTGCCTTGAATTCTTTTAATTTTTCTATTAAACGTGGCACTACATCAAAAGCATCACCTACTATTCCATAGTCTGCTACTTTAAAGAAAGGCGCTTCTGGATCATTGTTGATTACAACCTTTACTTTTGAAGAGTTGATACCAGCAATATGTTGAATAGCACCTGATATACCTACAGCAATATACAAGTTTGCTGCAACTGGTTTTCCTGTTTGCCCCACGTGTTCACTATGAGGTCTCCAACCAATATCAGAAACAGGTTTAGAACAAGCTGTTGCTGCACCCAAAACTGAAGCCAATTCTTCAATCATACCCCAATTTTCAGGACCTTTCAACCCTCGTCCTGCAGAAACAACTATTTCAGCATCTGCAATCGTTACTTTACCAGTTGTTTTCTCTGCATTAACTACTTTTACCCCAAAATCAGCATCGCTTAAGGCTGGAGCAAAATCCTCTTCTGTTAGAGAAACATTTGATTCAACTAAACCAAATGAGTTTTTTGACAAACCTAAAACTTTAACATCTGTTGAGATTTCAGTGATATTAAATGCTTTATTTGAAAACACATTTCTTTTTACTTGAAAAGGTGACACACTTACTGGGGCTGCCACAACATTTGATGCATATCCAGCATTTAAATTCACTGCTACTAAAGGTGCAACGTGTAAACTATCTGTTGTTGATGCTAAAACGATAACTTTAGCCCCTTCTTTTTCTGCCGCTTGTTTAATTACATCTGCATAAGCTTTTGCAGAAAAATTAGTTAATTGAGTATTAGTTACTTTTAATACTTTAGAAACCCCATAGTTAGCTAAAGCTGCGTTTTCTGTTGCATTAATAGAAACAGCTGTTACTGTTGTTCCTAATGCATCAGCAATATTTTTTGCGTAAGAAGCAATTTCAAAAGCTGTTTTTTTGAATTTACCTTCGCTTGATTCTGTATATATTAAAACTGACATATTTTTAAAATTACGATTTTCAACTGTTAAATTAAATCACTTTAGCCTCGTTGTGTAACAAGCTTACTAATTCATCTAAATTATCTGCACTAACTAATTTCACTGCTGACTTAGCTGCAGGTTTCTCAAATTTTACCGCAGATGTAGCAGCTGCATCACCTGTAGGATCTACTAAGTTTAAGGCTTTAGTCCTTGCCGTCATAATTCCTCTCATATTTGGAATTCGTAAGTCTTTTTCTTCCACTAAACCTTTTTTACCTGCAATAATTAATGGCAAAGAAGCAGTAGAAGTTTCTTTACCACCATCAATTTCTCTAACCACTGTAGCTTCAGATCCATTGAATTCAAGACCGATACAAGCATTTACAAAATTGTATCCTAACAATCCAGCAAGCATTCCTGGAACCATTCCTCCATTGTAATCAATTGATTCTGTTCCAGCGATGATTAAATCATAACCACCTTGTTGAACTACTTGTGCTAATTGTTTGGCCACAAATAAGCCATCTGTAGGATTGGCATTTACACGAATAGCTTCATTCGCACCAATAGCTAATGCTTTTCTTAAAGTAGCTTCTGCATCAGGGCCACCCACATTTACCACTGTTAATTGCGCTCCTGTTTGCTCTTTTAGAATTACAGCTTTAGTTAAACCAAACTCATCATTCGGATTAATAACGTATTGCACTCCGTTTGTATCAAATTCAGTGTCGTTATTAACGAAATTAATTTTTGAAGTAGTATCAGGCACATGGCTGATGCAAACTAATATTTTCATTATTCCTAATTTTATATTGATGCCACGAAATTACAAAAAAATGTTTTAAAAAAACTATGCACGCATAATAAATATGAAATTTTCATAAATATTTAGCAAAAATTAAACAAAATTTAATTTTTAAACCAATCACAACACCCTCTTTGAAAAGTTCATAAAGAAAACGTTTGAGTAAAAAATTATTATTTTTATAAAAATTGGCAAATCAACTCATTAAAAATTATTATTTTTGCCTTTCACTAAATTTTGGAATTTATATAAAATGAGAACAATACAGTTTAGAGAAGCTATCTGCGAAGCAATGAGCGAAGAAATGCGTCGTGATGAAGCGGTATATTTAATGGGTGAAGAAGTAGCAGAATATAATGGAGCGTATAAAGCTTCAAAAGGAATGTTAGATGAGTTTGGACCAAAGAGAGTGATCGACACACCTATTGCAGAATTAGGTTTTGCAGGCATTGCTGTAGGTTCAGCTATGAATGGATGTAGACCAATTGTTGAATTCATGACATTTAACTTTTCATTAGTTGGAATTGATCAAGTAATTAATAATGCTGCAAAGATGAGACAAATGTCAGCAGGACAATTCCCTATGCCAATGGTATTTAGAGGCCCAACGGCTTCTGCTGGTCAATTAGCTGCTACCCATTCTCAAGCTTTTGAAAACTGGTTTGCAAACACCCCTGGATTAAAAGTTGTAGTCCCTTCTACACCATATGATGCTAAAGGTTTATTAAAATCGGCTATTCGTGATAATGATCCTGTAATTTTCATGGAATCTGAACAAATGTATGGAGATAAAGGTGAAGTACCTGAAGGAGAGTATACTATTCCACTAGGTGTTGCAGATATCAAACGCGAAGGTTCAGATGTTACTGTAGTGTCTTTTGGTAAAATCATCAAAGAAGCTTTATTGGCTGCTGAAGAATTAGCCAAAGAAGGGATTTCTGTTGAAGTTATTGATTTGAGAACAGTTCGTCCTATGGATTATGACTGCATCATCAACTCTGTCAAGAAGACCAATCGTTTGGTTGTTTTAGAAGAAGCTTGGCCTTTTGCTTCTGTAGCTTCTGAAATTACCTATATGGTTCAAGAAAGAGCTTTTGATTATCTAGATGCTCCAGTACAACGTATCACTACCGCTGATACTCCAGCTCCTTATTCACCTAATTTATTAAAAGAATGGCTACCTAATAGTAATGATGTGATTAAAGCTGTTAAAAAAGTGTTGTATAAAAAATAAACCCATTTTTATTTTTATATTTGAATCCCGATTTACATCGGGATTTTTTTATTTAAACATCATTTATCGTGAAAAAAATACTAGCCTTATTCTTATTATTTTTCCAAACTTTTGTCTTGGCTCAAACCAAGGTAAGCGGAGTAGTTTTAGATGACAAAAACAAACCTATTTCTTACTCTACTGTGGCTTTTAAAAATTCAGCCGAGGGTGTAATGACCGATGAAAACGGAAAATTCTATCTAGAATCTAAAAAAAACTACTCTATTCTTGTGGTTTCAAATGTAGGCTATACAAGCAAAGAAATCACATTAAATGGTGAACACAACTACGACTTAAAAGTACTTTTATCCGCCGATAAAGAAATTGAAGCCGTGACTGTTTATTCTGGCAAAACATCTAAAAAAAACAATCCAGCTATTGATATTTTACGCAAAATATGGGAAAGAAAGAAAAAGAATGGATTACGTCAATTTGACCAATATAAATTCGATAAATACGAAAAAATAGAATTTGACATCAATTCCATTGATAGTACTTTTATGAAAAATAAAATCTTTAAAAAAATGGAGTTTGTATTCAAACACGTAGATACTTCGGACATTACAGGAAAAAACTTCTTGCCCATTTTCATTAATGAAACGTTAAGTGAGGTCTACGGAGATAATATTAACAAACGAAATAAAGAAGTTTTAAAAGCAAATAAATACTCTGGATTTGGAAATGCAAACAATGATGGAGTAAATGCTTTTTTAAAAGACTTATATGCCGAATACGACATCTATAACAACTATCTAAAGTTCTTTGACAAAGACTTTGTGAGTCCACTTTCTAGAACTGGAATTCAAGTTTATAATTATGTTTTAGCTGACAGTTCTTTTATTGATAAGAAATGGTGTTATAAAATTGTATATTACCCAAGAAGAAAAAATGAACTAACCTTTAAAGGCGACTTTTGGGTTAATGACACAACGTATGCCATCAAAACCATCAACTTGGAAGCTAGTAAAAGTGCTAACATTAACTGGGTGCGTGATATTTATATTGAACAAGAATTTGATGTATTGAACGATTCTGTCTTTTTATTAAAAAGAGATTATATGATGACTGATTTTGCTTTAACCAAAAAAGAAAAATCAAGTGGCATGTATGGTAAGCGAACCACACTTTTTAAAAATCATAATTTTAACGAAAAGAAAGACGATAAATTTTACCGAGAAGAAGTCAACTATTTTGACAAAGAAGCCTACACCAAAGATAATGCTTTTTGGGAGGAAAACCGTTTTGAAAGCCTCAATAGCAATGAAAAAGGCATATATGACATGCTTGACACCTTAAAAACCGTACCAAAATTCAAACGCATTTACAACTTAGTATCTATTTTAGGCAGCGGTTATGTACAAGTGGGTAAATTTGACATTGGCCCTTTATTCTCTACCTTCGGATATAATGATGTGGAAGGTCAGCGTATCCGATTAGGAGGCAGAACTTATTTCGGACCTAATGATTACTGGAGAATTCAAGGTTATACAGCTTATGGATTTAAAGATGAAAAGTTCAAATATGGTATTTTAGGAAAATATATGTTTAACAAAAAAAATCGCTTTATTATATCCGTTGGAAACAGAAGCGATGTTGAACAAATTGGGGTGAGTTTAACCACTTCTAACGATGTTTTGGGAAGAAGTTTTGCCTCGTCGTCTTTCTTTTCAAGTGGAACCAACAACAAGTTAACAAAAGTAAACTTAACTACTATTGGATTAGAAATAGAACCTGTTAAAAACTTAAATTTCCAAGCTACTTTTTCACATCGAAAACTAGAATCTGCCTCAAGCGCATTTAAATTAGATTACTTTACCGATGATACTTTCACTTCTACCGCTAGCAAAGTGAAACAATCTGAAATTAATTTTATGATTGACTACACACCAAAACGAAAAATGGTAGGTTATGGTGTAGACCGCATCGAAGTAGACATAAATTATCCTCGTTTTTTTGTTAGTTACTCACAAGGATTAAAAGGCGTATTAAATAGTGATTTTAGCTATTCTAAACTACAATTTTATTACAGGCAGCCGTTATTAATTGGAGGCTTTGGTCGTTTATTCACTACTTTAGAAGTAGGCAAAACTTTTGGCACAGTTCCGTTAGGATTAATGAACGTCATTCCAGGAAACCAATCGTATTTTATCATTGATAATACCTACAATTTATTGAATTATTATGATTTTGTAGCCGATCAATACACATCACTTCATTTAGAACATAACTTCAATGGTAAATTATTTGCCCGTGTACCAATGTTACGCAAACTAAACTGGAGAGAAATCGTAGGAGTAAAAGCTGTATATGGCTCTGTTTCAGACCAAAATAAAGCACTGAATGCTTCTGGATTAAATTATATTGCTCCGGTGGATGGTTACATTGAATATCATGCGGGAATTGGAAATATTTTTAAAGTAGCTCGCATTGATTGTGCTTGGCGAGGTAGTTATTTCGACTTACCTGAAGCCCGAAAATTCACCGTTAGAGTAGGTTTTGGCTTTTATTTCTAAACAAATATGTTTTTAATAAAAATCTATAGTACTGAAAAAATCGTAAATTTTTATCAACTCTACTTATACAATCAGTATGATCAAAAATAATTTAATTCTATAATAGCACCTCAACTAATCATAAAATTTGATTACTAATTTTAAACAAAACGAATCATTAAAAACAACGTTAAGTTATTATTTATTCCTGAGAATTTAACACCTGAATTCTAATTTTACATCACCACAACATTAAGTTTTGACTCAACTTTGTAAATTTTATATACATAGTAGTAAAAATCAGTTGGAAATAGCTACTTTTGCAGCTTCAAAATAAATTAAAAATGACAGCAGATAAAGTAACAACCTTTGATGTATTAGTTGAAATTCCAAGAGGAAGTAGAAACAAATATGAGTACGATTTTGATTTAAAAAGAATGCGTTTTGATCGCATGTTATTCTCTTCTATGATGTATCCTGCAGATTATGGATTTATTCCAGAAACCTTAGCACTTGACGGAGATCCATTAGACGTATTGGTATTGGTAACAAAACCTACTTTCCCTGGATGTGTAATAGAAGTGAAGCCAATCGGTGTATTTCACATGGCTGACGATAAAGGACCAGACGAAAAAGTAATTTGTGTTCCTGTTTCTGATCCTATTTGGAATAAATTAAATGATTTATCCGATATTAACCCTCATTTATTAAAAGAAATTGAGCATTTCTTTGAAGTGTATAAAGATTTAGAAAACAAACAAGTGGACGTACAAGGCTGGGGAGATGTTAACGAGGCAAAAGAGATTTTAAAACAATGCGTAGATCGTTTCCAAGCAATTGAAAATAGAGCAGAAGGACTATTTAGCATAAAATAAACTTTTTAACAAAATATTTAAAAATGGCAATTATCATTAGGATAATTGCCATTTTTTTTTACATTTGTTAAAATCAACAACTAAAAACTATAAATTTATGAATGAAATCATGCTTTACCTGCCAATTGCATTGGCCGTATTCGGATTAGTCTTTATGTTTATTAAAGCCGCATGGGTAAATAAACAAGATGCAGGAGACGAAAAAATGCAACGTATTTCAAAAAGTATTCAAGAAGGTGCCATGGCCTTTCTAAAAGCTGAATACCGAATATTAGCCATTTTTGTGGTTATCGCTTCAGTAGCCCTGTTCTTTGTATCTCGATTTTCAGGCGCCTCACATTGGATGATTGTAGTAGCTTTTATTTTTGGAGCTATTTTTTCAGCATTAGCTGGAAACATTGGAATGCGAATCGCAACTCAATCTAACGTAAGAACAACACAAGCCGCAAAAACAAGCTTACCTCAAGCCTTAAAAGTTTCCTTTTCAGGTGGAACAGTAATGGGACTAGGCGTAGCCGGTTTAGCAGTTCTTGGATTGAGTATTTTCTTTTTAGTATTTTTAAATCAATTCATGGGTGATACTACAAAATCATTCTATGATAATATGTCGATGGTATTAGAAACCTTAGCCGGATTCTCTCTTGGTGCCGAATCGATTGCTTTATTTGCCCGAGTTGGAGGTGGAATTTACACCAAGGCAGCAGATGTTGGAGCGGATTTAGTAGGTAAAGTTGAAGCGGGAATTCCAGAAGACGATCCAAGAAACCCTGCTACTATTGCAGATAATGTAGGGGATAATGTTGGAGATGTAGCAGGTATGGGAGCCGATTTATTTGGTTCTTATGTAGCAACCGTACTGGCTTCTATGGTTTTAGGAAATTATATCATTAAAGACATGAGTGAAGCAAATGGCGCTCAATTCACAGATGCTTTTGGAAACATGGGACCAATTCTACTTCCATTAGTTATTGCAGGAGTGGGTATTTTAGCTTCAATAGTAGGAACCTTTTTTGTTAAAATCAAAAACAACGATGCTAAAGAAGCGGAAGTACAAGGTGCTTTAAATTTAGGAAATTATGTTTCACTAGCATTAACTGTTGTCGCTTGTTGGTTTTTAATCAAACAAATGTTGCCAGAAACAATTAAAATGAACTTTTTTGGTGAAGGCATCAAAGAAATCCCTTCTCGTCATGTGTTTTACGCCACTTTAGTTGGATTAGCTGTAGGTTGGTTAATTTCAGCCATAACAGAATATTTTACTGCATTAGGAAAAAAACCTGTTTTAAATATTGTTCAAAATTCATCAACGGGGGCAGCAACTAATATAATTGCTGGTTTAGCTACGGGTATGAAATCTACTTTTGGTTCTGTTATTTTATTTGCTGCTGCTATTTGGGGAGCATATGCTTTAGCCGGATTTTATGGTGTGGCAATAGCCGCTTCTGCTATGATGGCAACAACAGCTATGCAATTAGCCATTGATGCCTTTGGACCAATTGCGGACAATGCAGGTGGTGTGGCAGAAATGAGCGAATTACCAAAAGAAGTTCGTCAACGTACAGACGTGTTGGATTCTGTAGGGAATACAACCGCTGCTGTTGGAAAAGGTTTTGCCATTGCTTCTGCCGCTTTAACAGCTTTAGCTTTATTTGCAGCGTATGTAACTTTCACAGGTATTGAAGGTATTAATATTTTTAAAGCAGATGTTTTAGCAGCCTTATTCATTGGTGGAATGATTCCAGTTGTATTCTCAGCATTAGCTATGCAATCTGTTGGTAAGGCAGCTATGGACATGGTAAATGAAGTACGTCGTCAATTCAGAGAAATTCCTGGTATTATGGAAGGTACAGGGCAACCTGAATATGGAAAATGTGTGGATATTTCAACTAAAGCTGCATTACGTGAAATGATGTTACCAGGTGCTATTACAATTATTACACCAATTATTTTAGGTTTCCTTATGGGAGCTGAAGCTTTAGGTGGTTATATGGCTGGAGTTTGTGTATCAGGAGTATTGTGGGCTATCTTCCAAAACAATGCAGGTGGTGCATGGGACAACGCGAAAAAATCTTTTGAAGCTGGAGTAATGATTAATGGGGAAATGACATTTAAAGGTTCTGATGCTCACAAAGCCGCAGTAACTGGAGATACTGTTGGTGATCCATTTAAAGATACTTCTGGACCTTCAATGAATATCTTAATCAAACTTACTTGTTTAGTTGGTTTAGTAATTGCTCCTCTATTAGGCGGACACAGTGCTACAACTTCAAACAGTCATTGTAGAACTGAACAATGTGCTACAATGTGTAAAAAAGAAAATTGCACTCCTGCCACTTGTACACACGAATGTTGTGCTGCTGAAACCAACAAAGCTGCTTGTTGCAGTGAAAGTTCAAAAATGGTTGGCAAATGCGACATGAGCAAATGCGCAACTATGACTAAAGAAGAATGTGCAAAAATGTGTGACTCTTTGGGTTGTTCTGCTGAAGAAAAAGAAATGTGTATGTCACATTATGACAAAGAGGGCAAATTTATAGGCCATAAAGAAGGCGCCGACTGTTGTGCCAAAAAATAATATAAAATTCTAATACGAAAAGTCTCAGTTTAACTGAGACTTTTTTTTATTTTCAATTTTCCTTACATTTAGCCAAACAAACACAACACATGAAAAACATTTACTTTTTATGGCTACTTAGTTTTAGTTGGGCTACAGGTCAACATCAACCATCTATCATTCCGCAACCTCAGCATTTAAAAGTTAGAAACTCGTTTTTTACACTTTGCAAAAACACCGAAATTGAGACCAATGAAAAGGACCTCTTTGAAATATCATATTTACAAAACGTAATTTTTCAACAAACTGGACTAACGTTACCTACTCTAAAAAAATCAAAAGCTTCTTCTAAAATAATTTTAAACCTTCGAAATATTGATGCTACTTCTACAAAACTAAAAAATCAATATGAAATTAAAATAAATGAAAATCAAATAGAAATTAAAGCAAACAGTCCTGAAGGAATATTCTATGCAATTCAAAGTTTGATACAGATTATTCCTAATGAAAAAAAACAAACAATAAAAATTCCTTGTCTTGAACTTCAAGACGAACCAAAATATAAATGGCGTGGCATGCATTTGGATTGTGCTCGTCATTTCTTTCCCAAAGAATTTATAAAAAAATATATTGATTACCTAGCCATGTATAAATTCAATGTTTTTCATTGGCATTTAACCGACGATCAAGGCTGGCGAATTGAAATAAAAAAATACCCAAAATTAACGAGCATTGGCGCTTGGCGAAATGGCTCCATGATAGGTCATTATAGTGAACAAAAATTCGACAACATTCGCTATGGTGGCTATTACACCCAAGAAGAAATTAAAGAAATAGTTGCATATGCTTCGGCACGACACATTACTATTGTTCCGGAAATTGAAATGCCCGGACATGCAGTTGCCGCTTTAGCTGCATATCCAGAATATTCTTGTACGGGTGGTCCATTTGAAGTTGGAAAAACTTGGGGTGTTTTAGATGATGTATTTTGTCCGAAAGAAGAAACCTTTACATTTTTAGAAAACATTTTGAGTGAAGTCATCTCATTATTCCCTTCAGAATACCTCCATATTGGGGGTGACGAATGTCCAAAAACAAGGTGGAAAACCTGCTCTCATTGTCAGAATAGAATGAAATCCGAAAATTTAAAAGACGAACACGAACTACAAAGTTACTTCATTCAACGCATTGAAAAATTTGTTAATAGTAAGGGAAGAAAAATTATAGGTTGGGATGAAATCCTTGAAGGAGGCTTAGCTCCAAATGCTGCCGTAATGAGTTGGCGAGGAACGGAAGGTGGAATTGCTGCAGCCAAACAAAAGCATTTCGTGGTAATGACACCCGGTTCACATTGCTATTTTGACCATTATCAAGGGAATCCTAAAAACGAACCTATCGCATTTGGCGGTTATACACCAGTAGAAAAAGTATATAACTTTAATCCAACACCAAAAAATTTAACTTCGGAAGAGGCTAATTATATTTTAGGAGCACAAGCTAATCTTTGGACCGAATACATTGAAACACCCAGCCATGTGGAATACATGATTTTTCCAAGAATGTTCGCCTTATCTGAAGTGCTTTGGGGAACATCAAATCCGGAAAAATATGCCGATTTTCAAAACAGAATGATCCATCATTTTGACTTATTAGAAAGCAAAGGTATTAATTACAGCAAAGCCGTTTTTGATATTACTTCTAACGTAAAAGCAGCCAAAAACGCGAATGGTATTTTATTTGAATTAAATTCGGTTAAAAACAACAACTTCATTAGATATACCACTGACAGAACCGTTCCAACAATAAATTCAACACCTTATATCCAACCTATTCAAATTTCAGAAAACACAATTGTTAAAGCCGCCTATTTTGAAAATGGAAAACAAAAAAGTGCCACCCTACAACAAGCTTTTCAAATTAACAAAGCCACTGGAAAAAATATAGAATTACAGGTTCAACCTAGCGAAAATTATAGTCACGGAGGCGCAATGACCTTGGTAGACGGCATGGTTTCTAAAAACAAAACACTAGGAAAAGATTGGCTTGGATTCGCTGGCAAGGATTTAATGGCTACAATTGACTTAGGAAAAATAGATTCTTTCAACAAAGTAACAATTTCTGTTTTAGAAAGTCAGGGAAGTTGGATTTATTTCCCTCAAAATATTGAAATTTTTGTTTCTGCTGATGGTAAGGAGTTCAAAAGTGTTTCAAAAATAGAACTTGACGATATTAAAAAGACCGATGGTAAAGTAACCCTAAATTTAGAAAAACAAGAAGCACAATTTGTAAAAATTAAAGCTACCAATTTTGGCGATATCCCTGAAGGTATGCCCGGAGCAGGTTCAAAAGCTTGGTTATTCGTAGATGAAATTGGAGTAGAATAAACATAAAAACATGGCAAATCGTAGAAAATTTATAAAAACAGCAGCTCTTGGCTCTGCAGCGCTAGCACTAAGTTCATTTAAATCTAAAATTGAAGAGGTTTCTGAACCATCATTAGACAAAGTAAAGAAACCAATTGTACTGTCTACTTGGAATTTTGGCATACAAGCGAATGAAGCGGCTTGGGAAATTTTAAAAAATAACGGACGAGCTCTTGATGCTGTGGAAGCTGGAGTAAAAATACCCGAAGGCGACCCCAAGGAAAGAAGTGTAGGCTATGGCGGCAGACCAGATCGCGATGGACGTGTTACTTTAGATGCTTGTATAATGGACGAATATGCCAATATTGGTTCCGTGGCTTGTTTAGAACACATTAAACATCCCATTTCAGTTGCTCGTGCTGTGATGGAAAAAACTCCACATGTTATGTTAGTTGGTGATGGTGCGTTACAATTTGCTTTATCACAAGGATTTAAAAAAGAAAACTTACTGGTTGAAGAATCAGAAAAAGAATGGAAAGAATGGCTAAAAACAAGCCAATACAAACCTATTGTCAACATAGAAAATCATGACACTATTGGAATGATTGCCATGGATGTACATGGAAATTTATCTGGGGCATGTACCACCAGTGGTATGGCATTTAAAATGCATGGCCGTTTGGGCGACTCCCCTATTATTGGCGCTGGATTATTCGTAGATAATGAAATTGGAGCAGCAACAGCTACGGGTCATGGTGAAGAAGTTATTCGAATTGCAGGATGCCATTTAGTGGTTGAACTCATGCGACAAGGCAGAACTCCGCAACAAGCATGTGAAGAAGCGGTTCAACGCATTATAAAATTAACCCAATTAAGAAATAAAAATTTAAAAGATATTCAAGTTGGATTCATTGCGTTAAATAAAAAAGGGCAAACCGGTTCGTATTGTGTTCAAGGTGGATTTAATTATGCCGTTCAGGATAATTCAGGAAGTAGATTAATTGATGCACCCTACTATTTAAAATCATGAAAAAATTAGAAATTGCTTGTTTTACCATTGCATCGATTAAAATAGCGTTGGAAAATGGCGCCAACCGAATAGAATTATGTGATCAAATGGAAGTGGGCGGAACCACTCCTTCCCATGAAATGGTAACTGAAGCCGCTAAATACGACCTATTAAAATATGCAATGATTCGACCAAGAGGAGGAAATTTTGTTTACTCAACTGAAGAATTTGAATCCATGAAAAAAAGCTTGCTTGATTTAAAAGAACAAGCAATTGATGGATTTGTATTTGGACTATTAACGGAAGATTTTCAAGTTGATATTTCTAAAAACAAAGAACTGATTCAACTGGCTCATCCCCTACCTTGTACCTTTCACCGTGCTTTTGACCAAGTGATTGAAGTTCAACAAGCACTTGAAGATTGTATTACTTGCGGGTTTCAAAACATATTAACTTCGGGTTTGAAGCAAACAGCCCTTGAAGGAAAGGAAATTTTACAAGATTTGATTCAACAAGCCAACAACCGAATAACAATTATGCCAGGCGGTGGTGTTCGGTCTTCAAATATTGAAGAATTAGACCGCTTTGTTCAAGCCAATTGGTATCATTCTGCGGCGATTACAGATGGAAGCAACACAGCAAATGCAGAAGAAATTCAAAATTTAAAACAAAAACTTCATGCGTAAACTAGTTGTATTCCTTCTTCTATTTTCCAGTTCATTGTCGGTTTTTGGACAAGAAAAATATCGAGATTTAAGCACCGAGAATTGGCAATTTCACCAAGAAGGAAAATCAGAAAAATATATAGCTAACGTTCCTGGCACGGTTCATACTGATTTATTACAAAACCAATTAATTCCCGATCCTTTCCTTGAAGATAATGAAGCAAAACTACAATGGATTGAAAACGAGAATTGGGTTTACGAGAGTTCATTTTCCCTCACTTCAAAAGAACTGCAACATCAAAATATTCAATTACAATTTGATGGATTAGACACTTACGCTACCGTTTTTTTGAATGACCAAATAATTTTACAAGCGAACAACATGTTTCGCACCTGGAACATTGAGGTAAAAAAGCAGCTAAGAAAAGGCAACAATAGTCTAAAAATTATTTTTTTATCAGCTCCAAAAAAAGGAAAAGAATTAGCACAGCAATTACCCTATACGCTTCCCGAAAAAGAACGGGTGTTTGTTAGAAAAGCACAATACCAATTTGGCTGGGACTGGGGACCTCGTTTTGTTACAGCAGGAATCTGGAAAAAAATAGAACTGCATTTTAGCAACAAGGCGTATATTGAACATTGTTTAATTCAACAAAAAGTGGTAACTAAAGAAAAAGCAGAACTTGTATTTAAAACCCAAATTTGGTGCGATAAAAAAGGAAAATACCTTTTAAAAATTGATCATCAATCCAAAGAGATTGTAGTAGATAAAGGTCGTAATACTGTTGAATTTCCATTAACTATAGAAAAACCCGAATTATGGTGGTGTAATGGATTAGGAAAACCGCATCTGTATCATTTCTCTATTCAATTAACTGACTCTAAAAAACTACTTTCAGAAAAAAGAGAATCTATTGGATTACGCCAAATTGAATGGGTCCAAGAACCTGATCATGTTGGAAAAAGTTTTTATTTAAAATTAAATGGCATCCCTGTTTTTATGAAAGGGGCCAATTACATTCCTCCTCATAGTTTCCTTCCTGAAGTATCAACTGAAGATTATACCAATTTAGTTGTTCAAGCCAAAAATGCCAACATGAATATGCTTCGCGTTTGGGGAGGTGGTGTATATGCCGATGATGCCTTTTATAATGCTTGTGATGCGAACGGAATTTTAGTATGGCAAGATTTTATGTTTGCTTGCGCCATGTATCCAGGGGACACAGCGTTTGTAAACAATGTCAAAGCTGAAATTACTGATAATATAATACGATTACGAAATCATCCTTCAATAGCTATTTGGTGTGGAAATAATGAAAATGATGAAGGATGGCACAATTGGGGTTGGCAAAAACAATTCAATTACAGCAAAGAAGAAGAAAACCAAATTTGGAACAACTACAAAAAATTATTTCATGAGTTAATACCAACAACATTAAATGAAACGTTAGGTGACCATCCATTTTTCTATTGGCCTTCTTCCCCTTCAACTGGTTGGGGTAGAAAAGAAAGTTTAACTCAAGGAGACTCCCATTATTGGGGTGTGTGGTGGGGCAAAGAACCCTTTGAAATGTACACTCAAAAAGTGGGGCGATTCATGAGTGAATATGGTTTTCAAGGTATGCCATCCCTAGCAACTTTTAAAAAATTTACCTCCAACTTAAATTGGGCTAACCCTAGTATTAAAGCCCACCAAAAACATCCTACAGGTTACGAAACCATAGACGAATATTTAGTTCGTGATTATAAAAAACCAATCACATTTGAATGTTATGTGTATGTTTCACAATTGCTTCAAGCGGAGGGAATGAAAACAGCTATTGAAGCACACCGACGCGCTATGCCTTATTGTATGGGAAGTTTGTTTTGGCAATTTAATGATTGTTGGCCGGTTACTTCTTGGAGTTCTATTGATTTTTATGGCAATTGGAAAGCCTTTCATTATCAAGCGAAACGCAGTTTTGAAAAACAAATACTTTCGTTTGAAGAAAAAAATGATATCGTCGACATCTTCGGTATAAATGAAGACTTATCGACTTTTTATGGTCAATTAAAAATAGAACTAATCGACTTTTTTGGACGCGTGTATTGGCAGTATGAGACCGCTACATTTATACACCCCAATTCTAATGACATTTTAAATAGCATTAATTTAAAAACGCTTCCACAATTGAATCCCAACCATATGTTTTTGAAGGTTACTTTAGATAATTCTGGACAAAAAAAAGAAGGAATATATTATTTTGTAAAGCCCAAAGACTTACAATTACAGCAACCTGACATTAGGTTTGATTACTTATTCAATCATCAAATTAAAATCACATCTAATACTTTAGTTAAAAACTTATACCTAGAGGCTGAAGGTGTATTTTTTGAAAATAATTATTTTGATGTTTTACCCAATGAGCCAATAATAATTCAGGCGTCAAAAGAAATAAAAGATTTGAAATGGTATAGTTTAAATACCGTACAATAAAATCATTCATAGCGTTAATTTATTTCAGCTTTTAAGTGTAGATTTTTGAGATGCTGAAACGAGTTCAGAAGGACAAGTTAAATAAAAAAAGCCTTGATTTCTCAAGGCTTACTATTTTTAAAACAATCCGTTTATTTCAGCATCAATTTTCTGGATGATGTTTCCTAAATCTTCAGGATTGTTTACATAATCTATATTATCTACATCTATGATAACCAATTTACCTTTATCGTAAGTTTGAATCCAAGCTTCATAACGTTCGTTTAATCGACTTAAATAATCAATTGAAATGGTATTCTCATAATCACGCCCACGCATGTGAATTTGTTTCACCAAATTAGGGATAGAACTTCTTAGATAAATTAACAAATCAGGCGGTCCAACTAAATCTTCCATTAAATCAAACAACGACTTATAGTTAGTATAATCACGATTCGTCATTAAACCCATTGCATGTAAGTTAGGCGCAAAAATGAATGCATCTTCATAAATGGTTCGGTCTTGTATCGTTTTTTTACCCGTTTTACGAATATCCAAAATTTGTCTGAAACGACTGTTTAAGAAATAAATTTGAAGGTTGAAGCTCCAACGCTCCATCGAATGATAAAAATCATCTAAGTATGGATTATCATCAACGTCTTCAAAGTGAGCTTCCCATTTAAAATGTTTTGATAATAACTTCGTTAATGTTGTTTTCCCCGCACCAATATTTCCTGCAACAGCTATATGCATTTATTAAAATTTTAATTGATAATTAGTAATCTGATTTTCGGTAAAAATAGCTAAAATTCCCTCTTTAAAACAAAAATTTTTTATCCTTTTTTCTTGAACAGACAAAGCTTCAATTTTACTTTCCTTCCAATTGAAGCTATACAACACTCCTTCTCTACTGTAAATCAAATTTGCTGAACCATCAAATGAGATTTGGTCAAAAAAAGGCACCTTTCCCAAGTATTTAATCGAACCAAATTTATCGATACTATTCAATTCATTTTCTTCGTTAATCCAATACAATTTATTGTAATCCGAACAAGTATACTTTATTTTTTGTTGCATTGCATTAGACAAAAATCTGAACGCTTTTTTATTCAAATTATATAATCCTATTTTTTGAGTAAGCGAATCAAAAAACCAAAATTCACTTTGTGATGCGGGTTTTATCCAATCTAACAACCAATCATTTGAAGTGACCGTCTGAATAGGATTCAATTGTGTATCCAAAACGACAACTGTATTGGTATTTTTATAAAATAGAAAAATATTCAATCCATTAAAAGCATCTATATCTGTTAGTTTACCTCCTAGATTAGATGTATATACCCATTTTTTCTCTTGACTTATTTTATGTATATCATTTTGATTAGAACAATAAAAAAAATTAAGAGCGTCCATACTCCAAAAAACTTCATATGGAGCCTGAATAGAAGCAATAGGTGTTACTGTTATCGTTTGTGCTGACAACAAACAGGAAACTAGTAAAAAAAAGTATTTAAACATTGGAATAATAGATGAAAACAAAAATACTAATTTAAAATGTAACTTTTTCATCTTTTCATTGTCTAACTGATAGTTAATTAAAATCAATACCATGAAAAAAATAGTTTTACTATTGGTTGGGCTTTCAAGTTTAGCCACATTTGCTCAAAAAGATTTTCAAGGCATGGCGGTTTATGAATCAAAAACCAGCACAGCCGAATTCATGAAAAATATGGATAGTAATAAAGATATTACACCCGAAATGAAAGCGCAAATTGCTGAAAGAATGAAAAAAGCATTTGAAAAAACTTTTATTTTGAATTTTGATAAATCTGCCTCTATTTATAAAGAAGAAGAAAAATTAGATGCTCCTGGACAAGGAGGCGGAATGCGTATGATGACGTCGATTATGGGCGGTGGTGGAACGTACTACAAAAACGTAAAAGAAAAAACCTATACCGTTGATAAAGAAGTTTTTGGAAAAGAATTTTTAATTAAAGATTCCTTACCAAAATACAACTGGCTTTTAAGTCAAGAGACAAAGAAAATTGGAGATTATACTTGTTTCAAAGCTACTGCTGTCGTAGCAGCAAGCAAAACAGATTTTAGAAACTTTAGAAGAAAAGAAGCCAAAAAAGAAGAAGGAAAAACAGAAAATAAAGACGAAAAAACTTCGGAACAAAAAGAAAAGAAAACCAACTTTTTTGACGAAGTTGATATGCCAAAAGAAATTACCGTTACTGCATGGTATTGTCCTGAAATTCCAATTAATCAAGGACCAGAAGGTTATTGGGGACTACCTGGTTTAATCATGGAAGTGAATGATGGGAAAACTATTATTTTATGTTCTAAATTAGCGATGAATACTAAAGAAAAAGCAGAAATAAAAGCTCCGACTGGTGGAGATAAAGTTACTCAAAAAGAGTTTGACGACATCATTATGAAAAAAATGAAAGAAATGAGCGAAATGGGTGGTGGCCCAGGTGGTGGAAGAGGAATGCAATTTAGAATGAGTAGATAATTTAAATAATGAACATCAATTAGGTCGCTTTTGTAGAGCGACTTTTATTTAACCAAAAATGAGACAACTAATTTTATTTTGTACGTTCCTATTTACAGGATTTTTACAGGCTCAATCTATTAAATTAGAAGGTGTCCTAAAAGATAATTTAAACAATCCCATAGAGACGGCTAATGTGATGGCTATCAACACGACCACAAAAGCTATGGATGCTTATAATATTACTAATGAAAAAGGAAGATTTGCTCTAAATCTAAAACCCAATACTGAATATGTTATTAAAGCGGGATATATTGGTTTTGCTCCTTTCGAGAAGAAGATTACAACATCTAATCAAAATATGACCTTTGACATTTCATTACAAGAAAATAATGAAATTGAGGCGGTTGAAATCGTAAAAGAAATGCCCGTAAGAATTAGTGGTGACACCATTATTTACAACTCTGATTCATTTACTAATGGTACCGAGCGTAAATTAGAAGATGTACTAAAAAAATTACCTGGTGTTGAAGTCAATAAAGATGGCGAAATTGAAGTAGAAGGCAAAAAAGTGCAAAAAGTAATGGTTGAAGGCAAAGATTTCTTTGATGGCGACACTAAAATTGCTACAAAAAATATTCCAGCAGATGCCTTAGATAAAATTCAAGTATTACGCAATTATAATGAGGTTTCTAATCTGAAAGGGCTAGAAAATAATGAAGAAAATATTGCCTTAAATATTAAACTGAAAGAAGGAAAAAAGAATTTTTGGTTTGGCGATATGATGGCTGGAGCTGGGGTAAGTGATCAAGTCGATCGTTATATTTTGAATCCGAAATTATTTTATTATAATCCAAAATACAGCATTAATGTTATTGGTAATCTAAATAACATTGGTGAACTTCCATTAACAATGCAGGATTATTTTAAATTCACGGGAGGATTTAAAAATCTAATGAAAAAAGGAGGTTCTACTTTCAATGTAACTTCTAATGATTTAGGGATTATGGGAATGCGAAACAATCGAGCTCAAAATATTGATACTAAATTTGGCGCTACAAACTTCAGCTACAATCCTTCAAAAGCTTGGACCATCAGTGGTTTTGGTATTTACTCTTACAACAAGACCAATTTACTTACCGAAAACCTATACAACAGAACCGATAGAGATGGTACAAAAGTAACAGAAAATAAAACTGATCAATCACGTCAAAGAACAGATTTAGGTTTGTTTAAATTAAGTTCAAGTTATGTCCCTAATACTAAAATACACTTTGACTATGATGCCTTACTAAAATTTTCTAGTCAATTAGAAAATCAAAGTACTTTATCAAGTTTACAAGGCGACATTTATACGGTTAAAAAACAAAAACCATTAGCTATTAACCAAAACTTGAATTACTATTATACATTAAACGAGAAGAACGTATTCGCCTTTGAAATGCAAAATTTATTTCAAGAGGAAGATCCTTTTTATAATGCTAATTTAACCCTTCAACCTTTTAATTTAAACGGATATAACAATGCACAATTGCGAAATGACATCAATCAAGAGCGTTTAGTAAAAACTAATAAAACTGACGCAAAACTAGATTACTACTACAGCCTTACACCTAAAAGTAACATCAATATTACTTTAGGAAATACTTATTCATATCAAAATTTTAATTCTAAGATTTTTCAAATTTTAGATAATGGTTCTGTAAATCATCTTGATGCCCCTGAAAACAATAACAATGTGAATTATAGTTTCAACGATGTCTTTTTAGGCTTACATTATAAGTTTTTGACCGGTAAATTTACATTTAATCCTGGTGTAAGTTTCCATCAATTCAACACCGCAGACAAACAATTAGGCTCAACAAATAAAATGAGTTTTACTCGAGTATTGCCTGATTTTTATGCTTTATGGCAAATTAAAAAATCTCAAACGTTGACCTATACTTATTCCATGACGAATAGTTTTACCGATATCAATAAATTGGCTCAAGGTTATATTTTCTCAAATTACAATAGTTTATTTAGTGGAAATCGTTTTTTAGAAAATTCATTAGCTCATGTGCATAGTTTACGATTTTTTAAATATAGCATGTTTAATTTTGAAAATATTTCTGCTAATCTTACCTACACAAGACAAGTAGATGCCATTACTAATAGAGCTTTGTTAGCAGGTGTGAATCAAATTTCATCTTCGGTCAATATGCCTTCCAATTTCCCTAACGAATCACTTTCAGGATTTGGTAGTTATGGCCGTTCTTTCCTGAGGTATTTCAAAGCGGATGTTAATGCTAGATTATCTTGGTCTAAAAACAATAATATCCGTGTGAATTTTGACAACAGTGAATATATTCAATCTACTGAACAATTTTCACAAATCTATAGTGCTAGTTTCTCGACTAACTTTAAGCAGTTACCTAATTTAACTTTAGAATATGAATACACTATCAATGATTTTCAAAATCAAATTTACTATGTAGATAATCCTTCTATTTTATTAGAATACTTCTTCTTAGACGCATTTTCATTTACTTCTGAATATAGTTTTTATCACAACAGAAATAAACAAAAAACCATCAATACAGAATATGACTTTTTAACAGCTTCATTAAGCTATAGAAAAAAAGATAGTAAGATGGAATATAAAATTGGAGCAACTAACTTATTGAACACAAAAACATTAAACGATAGTAGTTTTAATGCTTTAGGAGGTTCAAGTAATTTCTCCAGTTATTATGTACAACCAAGATATATAGTATTTAGTTTAAAATATAACTTATGATTAAGTTAGTTCTAACTAAAAAGTCCCGATGATAATTCATCGGGACTTTTTAGTTTTATGCTAAAATTCAATCATCAATTAACTCAGTCATTTTAAAATTAACTAACTTGTTTAAATCGTTAATTACTATTCTACTCTGAAATAAACTAATTTATTTCACTTACATTCCTGTTCTTATCGCTTCAACTGGATCTAATTTTGAGGCAGAAATTGCAGGTATAATACCAGCAACTAATCCGATAATAATTGCTAAACTTGATCCTAAAATAACATTTGAGAAGCTCAATACAAACTCAAAATCAAGCACATTAGTCAATATAATAGCAATAACCCAAACTAATATCATTCCAATCATTCCTCCAATTAAAGACAAAATAACTGCTTCAAATAAAAATTGAAATAAAATAAAACGATTTTTTGCTCCAAGTGCTTTTTGTATTCCAATTAAGTTCGTTCGTTCCTTAACAGAGACGAACATAATATTGGCAATCCCAAAACCACCTACAAGCAAAGAAAAACCACTAAGAATCCAACCTACCAAATTCATCTGACTTGTTATATCATCAATAAACTTAGTAAATCCAGATAAAACATTTATGAAGAAATTATTAATATCATCTGGTTTTAATCCACGATGATTTCTTAGTTTTTGTACTAATTCAGCTTTAAATTCTTCCACATCAACACCTTTTTCAGGCTTAATTAAAATAGCTGGAGTAAACGCTTTGTTATTATCCCCATACATTTTTCTCATGAAGTTGACAGGAAAAAAAACAGCAATATCATTACTATCACCAAAAGTATCTTGGCCTTGCTTCTTCAATACTCCAATCACTTTAAAACGTTGACCATACAATCTGATTTGTTTTCCAAGAGGATCATTATTTTGGAATAGCCCTTCAGCTACATCGTATCCGATTACTATAACAGGAACTCCAGAATTTGATTCTGATTCATTAAACAAACGTCCTTTTTCAACAACAAACGGTTCAATGTCAAAAAACTCATAAGTAGAAGGCTTAACTCGAATAGAAGTAACAATATTATCCTCATATTTAATACTTTCATTCCGTGTAAAAAAGTTAAAAGAAATTTGATTTACATCTGTTAAATTTCGTTTTAAAAATTGATACTCTTCATAAGTAACATTAGGAAATTGATCTCTCTTCCATTGAGGTATATCAGATGGTCCAAATGAAAATTTAAAAAGATAAATGGTATTTTTATCCATGCCTTCCAAACTACCTTCAATATTTTTTTTCATAGAATCAACAGCCGCTAAAACAGCTATAATTGAAAAAATACCAATGGTTACCCCAAGTAACGAAAGAAATGTTCGCAACTTATTGTTCCTTAATGCATTTAATGCAAACGTTAAACTCTCTCCTAATAATCTTAAATACAAAAACATACCTTCTCTACTCTTGTTTATCAAATTAGTAGTCAAAAAACAAAAGTTGTTACAATTTGTCCAATTGTTCTTGAAAGTTAAAGATAGTATAGTTACTTTTGCAGCTTCAAAACAACAACACAATGACACATACCAAGAAAATCAAAGCAGCTCTCATTTCTGTATTTGATAAAACAGGCTTAGCACCTATTGTCCAAGCCTTACATGAAAACCAAGTTACTTTATATTCTACAGGAGGAACTGAAGAATTTATTAAAAATTTAGGCATACCAGTAATTGCAGTTGAAGACGTAACGTCTTACCCTTCCATTTTAGGTGGTAGAGTTAAAACCTTACATCCAAAAATTTTTGGTGGGATTTTAAACCGACAAGACCATGATGGCGATGTAGCTCAAATGACCGAATTTAATATACCACAAATCGATCTAGTAATTGTAGATTTATATCCTTTTGAAAAAACCGTTGCTTCAGGAGCCTCAGAACCAGATATTATTGAAAAAATTGATATCGGAGGGATTTCATTAATTCGTGCAGCTGCCAAAAATTTTAAAGATACTGTTATTGTAGCTTCTGTAAATGAATATGAATCTTTTTTACAACATTATACTGAAGAGAATGGTTCTACTACTTTAGCCCAACGTAAACTACTAGCTACTAAAGCTTTTCATGTTTCTTCTAACTATGACACGGCTATTTTTAATTACTTCAATGAAGAAGATAGCTATTTAAAAATAAGTGAATCTAACGGGCAAGTTTTACGCTATGGAGAAAACCCACATCAAAAAGGATTGTTCTTCGGAGACTTTGATCAACTTTTTACTAAATTACATGGAAAAGAACTGTCTTACAATAATTTGTTAGATGTAGATGCTGCTGTAAATTTAATTAGCGAATTTAAAACAGACGAGCCTACTTTTGCTATTTTAAAACACAACAATGCTTGTGGAATCGCTACAAGACCCACAATGAAAGAAGCTTATTTAGAAGCTTTAGCTGGAGACCCTACTTCTGCTTTTGGAGGTGTATTAATTGCGAATGGACTAATTGATGAAGCAACCGCTGAAGAAATTAACAAACTATTTTGTGAAGTAGTTATTGCTCCTGCTTTTGACCAAGAAGCAATAGGCATTTTAGAGGAAAAGAAAAATAGAATCATCTTAATCTTAAACGAAGTAACTTTACCAGCTAAACAAGTGAGAACTTGTCTAAACGGAATTTTAGTGCAAGAAAAAGACTATATTACTGATTCAAAAGAACAGTTAAAAACAGTTACAACTACAGCACCGACAAATGATGAAATTGAAGATTTAATCTTTGCTTCAAAAATTTGCAAACACACCAAATCTAATACTATTGTATTAGCAAAAAACAAACAACTATGTGCTTCAGGAACAGGACAAACTTCTAGAGTTGACGCATTAAGACAAGCAATAGAAAAAGCGCAATCCTTTGAATTTGATTTGACAGGAGCAGTTATGGCAAGTGATGCTTTTTTCCCTTTTCCAGATTGTGTTGAAATTGCAAATAAAGCAGGAATTACAGCGGTAATCCAGCCAGGTGGTTCTATAAAAGACGAGCTAAGTATAAACTATTGCAACGAAAATAATTTAGCTATGGTTTTCACTGGTGTACGTCATTTTAAACACTAAGAATAAAATCAAATAAAACCAAGTAATTAAGTGCATTAAGACTTTTTGTTTTAATGCATTTTTTTTACATTAAAAACAAAATATTTTTCTACTTTTGTCAGTTGAATAAACTATAGTTACATTAACCCTTTATAAAAACATATATGGGATTTTTTGATTTCATGACTGAGGACATTGCTATTGACCTTGGTACCGCAAATACATTGATCATTCACAACGATAAAGTTGTTATAGATAGTCCTTCCATCGTCGCTAGAGACCGTATTTCTGGCAAAATTATAGCTGTTGGAAAAGAAGCTAATATGATGCAAGGAAAAACACACGAAAATATCAAAACAATTCGACCTTTAAAAGATGGGGTTATTGCCGATTTTGATGCATCAGAAAAAATGATTAGTATGTTTATTAAAAGCATACCAGCACTAAAGAAAAAATTATTTACACCTGCGTTACGTATGGTAATTTGTATTCCTTCAGGCATTACTGAGGTGGAGATGCGTGCCGTAAAAGAATCTGCTGAGCGTGTAAATGGAAAAGAGGTTTATTTGATTCATGAACCTATGGCAGCTGCTATTGGTATTGGAGTTGATATTATGCAACCTAAAGGAAACATGATAGTAGACATAGGCGGTGGAACTACAGAAATTGCAGTCATTGCATTAGGCGGTATCGTTTGTGATAAATCAGTAAAAATTGCGGGTGATGTTTTCACTAATGATATCATTTATTACATGAGAACTGCACATAACTTGTTTGTTGGAGAAACCACCGCTGAAAAAATTAAAATACAAATTGGTGCCGCTACTGAAGATTTAGATACCGCTCCAGAGGATATGTCAGTTCAAGGACGTGATTTATTAACTGGAAAACCCAAACAAGTTGATGTGTCATACAGAGAAATTGCAAAAGCTCTAGACAAGTCCATTCAACGTATTGAAGATGCTATCATGGAAACATTATCACAAACCCCTCCTGAACTAGCCGCAGATATTTACAATACGGGTATCTATTTAGCTGGTGGTGGTTCCATGTTGAGAGGATTAGACAAACGAATTTCTTTGAAAACAGATTTACCTGTTTACATTGCAGAAGACCCATTAAGAGCCGTAGTTAGAGGAACGGGTATGGCTTTAAAAAACATCAACAAATACAAAAACATCTTAATTAAATAAGACTTAGTTAATGCAGCAAATCATCTATTTTATTATAAAAAACAGCTATAGATTGCTGTTTTTGCTGCTTCTAAGCATTTCACTAATGCTTACTATTCAGTCGCATTCTTATCATCGAAGTCAATATATTCATTCAGCAAATAGTATTTCAGGCTATACCTATGAAAAAATTAACAATGTAAGAGAGTATTTTGGTTTACGAGCCAAAAATGAAGAATTAGCACTAGAAAATGCTCGATTAAAGGAATTACTATTCAACACTAAAGATACAGTAATTGACTTAAAGAGCGCCCCTTCTTTTGCTACGGACTTTAGAGTAATCCCAGCTCGTGTAATAAAAAATTCATACGAGAAACAAGAAAATTACATAACATTAGATAGAGGAAACTTAAAAGGGATTAAAGGTGATATGGGCGTTATTAGTGATCGCGGAGTAGTAGGCATAGTAGATAAAACCACTAAAAATTTTGCGACTGTTATTAGCATTCTACACACTAATAATCCAATCAATGGAAAAATTAAAAATTCAAATCACTTTGGTTCAATTACTTGGGATGGAAAAAACACAGGATATGTTCAGTTAATTGATGTACCAAAATTAGCCACTCTTAAGAAAGGAGATACCATTGTAACAGGTGGTCAATCTTATATTTTCCCTGAAAACATCCCTGTGGGTAAAATTGATAAAATTTTCATTGATAAATCAACTAATAAATTTGTTATCAATGTACGGTTATTTAATGACATGACTAATTTAGGTTATGTTTACATTATTGAAAACAAGAAAAGAAAAGAAAAAGAAATCCTAGAAGCCGCTTCAGAAAAAGAAGTCAATAAATAATAATGAATAGCAATTTTATTTTAAATAGCATCCGGTTTGTTGTTTTACTAATCATTCAAATTTTCGTTCTTAATCAGATCAATTTTGGAGGATGGATTGATCCCTATGTTTATATTCTATTCATTATTCTTTACCCTATCAATTCTAATAAGTTTGGATTCATTACAGCTAGTTTTTTCCTAGGCTTAGTTATGGACATCTTCAGTGACAGTGGCGGAGTGCACGCAACGGCTTGTTTATTATTAGCTTATCTACGTCCGAGTTTCTTGCGTTTTGCTTTTGGATTGAGTTATGAATACCAAACCATTCGTATTGCAGACAAACTTTCAGTGGATCGTTTTACTTTCATTATGATATCGATTCTTTTCCATCATACTATTTTGTTTAGTTTAGAAGTATATCGTTTAGATCTATTTTTTGAAATTATTTCTCGTACCATATTAAGTACGATTTTCACATTTATCATCTGTGTAATTAGCATCTATTTAATAAAGCCAAGTAGAAAATGAGAAAGACATTATTACCTACTATCATTATCGTAACGGCTGTTATTTTATTGATTCGTCTTTTTTATTTACAAGTAATTGATGAAACGCTAAAAATAAAATCAGAAAACAACGCCATTAAAATTAACTACGATTTCCCTGAACGAGGTTATATTTATGACCGTAATGGAAAACTTTTAGTAGCTAATCAGCCCTCTTATGACATTATGGTAGTGCCCAATGAAGTTAAAAACATTGACACACTCGAATTTTGTCGAATTTTAAGAATTACCAAAGATGAATTCCTAAAAAAAATTGATAAAGCAAAAATATACAGTCCTAGACTTCCTTCCGTTTTCCTTGCACAATTGAATAAACTTGAATTTGCTGCTTTTCAGGAAAAAGTTAGAAAATACAAAGGTTTTTATATTCAAAAAAGAGCTTTACGAGATTATCAAGTAGATTATGGCGCTAATATTTTTGGATTTATCACACAAGTTAACGACCAAATTATTGAAAAGAATCCTTATTATAAAAGTGGTGACTTAATTGGCAGACAAGGTGTTGAAGAGGCTTATGAAGATATTTTGCGTGGCGTAAAAGGTGTAAAATACATTTTAAAAGACAAACACAACCGTGAAATCGGATCTTACAAAGAAGGAAAATTTGACACCATCGCTCAACAAGGAAGTGACATAACCCTTTCTATTGATGGAGATTTACAAAAATACGGAGAAGAGTTGATGATTAATAAACGGGGGGGGATTGTTGCTATTGAACCTAAGTCAGGAGAAATTCTTGCTTTAGTTACAGCTCCTTCATATAAACCATCATTATTAGTAGGTAGAGAACGCTCAAAAAACTACACAAAATTATATAACGATTCCATTGCCAAACCCCTTTTTGATCGAGGTTTATTAGCAGAATACCCCCCAGGTTCACCTTTTAAGATACTCACTGGATTAGTAGGCTTACAAGAAGGTGTTGTTAATACTGAAACTACTTTTACCTGTAGTCATGGTTTTTCATATGGCCGTGGAGCTTTCATGCGTTGTCACTGCCCTGGAGGAATCATCAAACTTCACAATGGAATTTATAAATCATGTAATACTTATTTTGCACAAGTTTACAAAAGAACTATTGAAAAATACAGTAAACCCAAAATTGGAGTTGACCAATGGAATAAGCATATGAAAAGTTTTGGGTTGGGACAATTTTTAGGCTATGATTTACCTCCTGGAAGAAAAGGTCATATTCCAAGTTCTAAATTTTACGACCATTATTATCCAAATGGTGGTTGGCGTTCCTCAACAATTATTTCAAATTCAATTGGTCAGGGTGAAGTTTTAATGACTCCCATACAATTAGCTAACATGATGGCCATTGTTGCCAATAAGGGTTGGTATTATACACCACACGTAATTAAGAAAATTAAGAATCATAAGATTGATTCTAAATACACCACGAAACATACCACTTCTGTTGAATCAAGACACTTTGAACCAGTGATAGATGGGTTATTTGATGTTTATAACCTAGGTACAGCCGCAGGTTTAGGCGTTCAAGGTTTAGAAATTTGCGGAAAAACAGGAACAGCAGAAAACTTCACCAAACTAAATGGAAAACGAGTTCAATTGACTGACCACTCTATTTTTGTTGCATTCGCTCCTAGACACAATCCTAAAATCGCCATAGCTGTATTTGTAGAAAATGGATATTGGGGAAATCGTTGGGCTGGCCCAATTGCCACCTTGATGATAGAAAAATACATCAATAAAAAAATTACACGAACCGATCTTGAAAAACGAATGTTAGAAGGAAATTTAAATTGGGAATATGCAAAATTATATCCTAGAAAAGATAGTGAGTTTATGCCGAAATTTACTTTGACTAAACAAGATTCCATTCGTTTAAAACTAATAAAAGCAAAGACAAATAAATCAAAAGACTCAGTTAAGAAATAAATAAATGAAAAATCAAAGTTTAAGTAGTTCGATTGATTGGATCACCATCCTACTCTATACCATCTTAGTTATCTTTGGATGGATGACTATTTATTCTGTAACTGTGCCTGCCGATCAAGAATACACTTTTGAATTTGGACAACATTATAGCAAGCAATTGATGTTTATTATCATTGCAATTCCTCTAATATTCACTATACTTTTTGTAGACTCAAAATTATTTGAACGGTTTTCACTGGTGTTCTATAGTTTTGGTATACTTCTACTCTTAGGATTATTTGTGTTTGGAGTTACCAAAAAAGGACAAACCAATTGGTACCAGTTTGGTGGATTTGGGTTTCAACCTTCTGAATTTGTCAAAACAGCAGTAGCCTTACTTTTATCTAAGTATTTAAGTGACGCACAAGTAAATTTAAGTAAAAGTAAATTTCAATACTTTGCTTTTGCGATTATTGGATTGCCTGTGTTTTTAATTTTATTACAACCTGACGCAGGAAGTGCTATGATTTTTTTGTCCTTAGTTTTCGTGCTATACAGAGAAGGTTTACCTTCATGGTATTTATGGACTGGAGCAATCGCTATTGTCACTTTTTTATCAGCATTAATTGTAAAGCCTATTTTTTTAATAGCCATTATTTTTATCATAATGCTTATTCACTATGTATTTAATAGACGTATTTCTAGGAATCCCATTGTCTACTTTTTAATTTTTTTAGCCATATCTGCATTTGCTTTCTCCGTAAGTTTTGTTTACGACAATGTATTAGAGCCGCATCAAAAAGAACGTATAAATGTTTTACTTGGAAAAGAAGTAGATCTTAAAAAAGAAGGGTACAACCTACATCAATCCATGATTGCCATTGGGTCTGGAGGGTTGTTAGGAAAAGGTTATTTAGAAGGAACTCAAACCAAAGGAGGATTTGTACCTGAACAACACACCGATTATATTTTTACCACTGTTGGCGAAGAATGGGGATTTATGGGCAACTTATTAGTCATTTCCCTATTTGTTGGGTTATTTCTAAGAATCATTTATTTGGCTGAACGACAGAAAACTAAATTTAGCAGGGTTTACGGTTATTGTGTAGCAACTTATCTCTTTACTCATTTTTTTGTAAACATAGCCATGTTAATACGGCTATTCCCTACTATTGGTGTTCCCTTACCTTTCTTTTCTTATGGAGGTTCAAGTTTATGGGCATTTACTATAATGTTATTTATTTTTATTAAATTGGATGCGAACAAAGTGAATGAATGGTAACTCATTATTTTAACATTGGTAAAATCGTATGTCAAATAAATACAACTTACATTTTAAAGAGAACCAAACTAAACTCTAATAATAAACAGTCAAAATAATACTATTTGGGAATACTCAATGCACTGCAATTCAATCAAATTTGAATCTAATGAATTCCAAAATTATTATTAATCAGTGTTAATCTTCTTTATAATTTAGTATTACTTAAGCACAAAAAAAGAATGTATTAGTAGTTTCAATCCTAAAATTCAATAAAAATTCAAGCAACTGAAAAATTTTAGTTACCCAAAAAATTTCATGAAAACATCCTAAGAGAAAAAGTTCTTAGCTATATTTGAAAAAAGAGTTCAACTTTAATTAAAAGTCAAACCCCATTATTTTTAACACATAAACTTTAGGACAATGTCATAAAAATACCCCCAAATAGTGTCTAACTTTTTGGGGGCAGTGCAATTCTAACGCGTTTTTTATTATTTAACAGCCGTAATTTCCTTTGTCTTTCTCTTTTTATTGTTCTTAACCATATCCTTCAAATCTTTTACAGTTAAATCATTCAATACATTTAAAGACTCCTCAACATATATGTCTTTCTGCATATCATCATGCCATCTTTCACGCTTAAGTTTTAAGAGATCATCTGTTTTAAACAATTCTTGTTCATAGGGAAGAGAATTAAATACTAATCCATTTTTATACTCTTGAATAGCTTTAAATTTAGTTGTTTGTTTATCTAAATCAGCCATTTCTTGTTTATAATCTGAATATCTAAGGTGTACTATATTATCTTCTTTTCTATCATTAATCCATTTTGCATTTTCTTCAATCAATTTAAATTGAGTATTTGAAGCAATTCTATTTCTACTTTTGGCTATTTGTAAATCAAAACCAGTTGTTACAGGAGCATAAGGAGCTGGCTCAATTTTGTCCCAAGCCATAGCATTTTTTTCATCACGTTCCCCAGTTTCAATGAAAGCAAAACGATCTGGGACTACGATATCACTCTTTACACCTTCTAATTGAGTAGAACCACCATTAATTCTGTAGAATTTTTGAGTAGTTGCTTTTAATGCCCCAAGATCACCAAATTTATTTGTTCTCAAGAATTGGTTCAATTCAAAAACATTTTGAACCGTCCCTTTACCATAAGTTTGTTTACTTCCAATTATGATTCCTCTTTTATAATCTTGAATTGCAGCAGCAAAAATTTCAGAGGCAGAAGCAGAGTAATTATTCACCATTACAACTAAAGGCCCTGTCCATTGTACTTGTGGATCTGGGTCAGGCAAAACTTCAGGTTTTCTTCCAGCAGCCTTCACCTGAACTACTGGCCCTTTTTCAATAAATAAACCTACCATTTTAACTACTGTTTCCAAAGAACCTCCGCCATTATCTCTTAAATCCACAATGATACCTTCAACCTTTGCCTCTTTTAGTCTTTCAATTTCTTGTGCAACATCCTTGTAAGCGTCACGTTTTTGTTTATTTTCAAATGAAATATAAAACTTAGGTAAATAAATGATACCAAATTTTTTTCCGTTTTTTTCAACAACAGATGATTTAGCAAATGTTTCCTCTGTTTCTACTTCATCACGTGTAATAGTGATTACTTTAATTGTACCATCTACTTTTTTAACGGTTAACTTTACAATAGTTCCTTTGGGGCCCTTTATTTTTTTTATTACATCATCTAAACGCATACCAGAAATATCTACAGGTTCATCATTTCCTTGCGCCACTTTTAAGATAACATCACCTGCTTCTAATTGTTTACCTCTCCATGCAGGTCCACCGCTAATTAATTCGACAATTTCCACTGCATCATTTTTCTTTGAAAGGCGTGCCCCAATACCTTCAAATTTACCACTCATACTCACATCGAACTTATCCTTATCTTCAGGTGAAAAATAAAAAGTATGTGGGTCATATTGAGTAACAATAGCATTTAAAAACATTGAAAACCAATCTTCACGAGTTAACTCAGCTATAAACGAATAATTATTATCTAAATTATTTTTAGTTGATTTTCTTGCTTCCTCTTCTAGTTTAGAAAAAGGCACGACTTGATAATTAGCTTCTTTAGATTTCTTTTCTTCTTCTAATTTTTCTTTATCAGTTATTGTTGACAGCAACGTTAATTTTAAAATTTTCTTCCATCTATTTTGCAATTCAACTTCATTAGCTGCATAAGGCAACTTCTCATAATCCACATTTAGGGTTTCATCTGCATTAAAATCCATTGGCTTAGCCAGCAAATTGGTGTAAATCGTTTTAGATTCGGCCATACGTTTCATCAAGCGATTATACGTTAAATCAAAAAAAGTCAAATCTTTGTCTTTAACTATATCATCAATTCTTAACTCATATTTACTAAATTCATTGATGTCTTGTTGAGTAAAATAACGTTTAGTAGGATCAATAGACGCTATATAGGCGGCATAAGCCTTTTTTGAAAAGTCATCATTGATTTCAATTGGCGCATAATGTCCTTTCTCTAAAACAAATGAAAGTAATTCAAGCAACACCTTATCTTTATCATCATCTGCTACTTTTTTTGTTGGCATGAAACTCCACAATACTGCAGATAATGCCGCTATAATCAAAACTACTTTATAATTTCTCTTCATAAATTCAATAATCTTTTCCATTAATATTTCTAAAACTATGCCAAATTTGACGTTAATTCTGTTAAAACGTTACAATCAAACAAATTTAATATTTTAATATCCAATAATAGATAAAAAATAATATTTTAGCAAATAATTTAACACCAGCAACAATGAAGAATTACCAAATCTTAATTACCAATGACGATGGCATTGCAGCCCCAGGAATAAAAGCATTGACTGAGGTAATGCAAGAGTTAGGTCAAGTAACTATAGTTGCTCCAGATAGCCCACAAAGTGGTATGGGACATGCCATTACAATAAACAACACTTTAGAAGTTAAACATCACCCTAATTATTTAGAGACTGATCATGCCTACAGTTGCACGGGAACTCCAGTTGATTGTGTTAAAATGGCCGTACATGAAATTTTGAAATCAAAACCTGATCTTTGCGTTTCTGGAATCAACCATGGCTCTAATTCTTCTATTAATGTTATTTATTCAGGAACTATGAGTGCTGCGGTTGAAGCAGGCATCGAAGGTATCCCTTCCATTGGCTTTTCACTATGCGACTATAGTTGGAATGCTAATTTTGAACCAATAAAACCCTATATAAAAAAAATTGTAACAGAAGTTTTAACCCATGGTCTACCAGAAGGTGTTATTTTAAATGTCAATTTCCCAAAAACAGAACTTATTAAAGGAATTAAAGTTTGTCGTCAAGCCAAAGCCTACTGGGAAGAAGAATTCGACAAACGAATTAACCCAATGGGAAAAGAATATTATTGGCTAACTGGTAAATTTGTAAATCATGACAAAGGAGAAGACACTGACGAGTGGGCCTTAGCACATGATTACATATCAATAGTTCCAGTACAATTTGATTTAACCGCTTATCATGCCATACAGCAATTAAACAACTGGAATTTATAACTTTCGAACAGAATCTCTTTTTCTTAATTCTGTTTTGATTATTTCAGTTTTATAAACGATTAATTCCTCAGAATCTATTTCTTGTTCAATGCGTTCAATGAGTAATTCGGCTGCTTTTTGGCCAATTTCTGGCGCATGTTGACTCACGGTAGACAAACTTGGTGTCATCCGTCTAGACCACAAGCCGTCAGCAAAACCAATTATTGACAAATCATCTGGAATACGAAAACCTTTCTTCAAAGCTAATTTCATGGTAGCAACCGAAACATGTTCATTAAGTGCAAAAATACCATCAGGTTTCTCATCTAAAAGAGCTTCAATTTTTGAATCAAATTCTTTTTCTTCTTGTGCCAATAAAATCAAATCAGAATCACTATCTCTTTGATTCTTAGCTAAAGCTTCAAAATAACCTTTAGCTCTCAAATCACCTACACTTGAATTCTCGATAGTCGACACAATTGCAATTCTTTTACAACCTGTATCAATTAAATATTGTGTAGCATGAAAACCTGATTCATAGTCATCAACAATTACTTTATCACATTTCAATTCATTGGCTATTCTATCAAACAATACTATAGGTGTACCTCCTTTAATGACTTGTTTTAAATGTTCGAGATTATTTTCTTTTTGTGTTTCTTTTGCAAGAGCCAAAACAAAGCCATCTATAGCACCATTATCCAACATCTCTAACATTTGTTTTTCCTTAGTGAGCGACTCATTTGAAGTACAAGTAATTAAATTATACCCTCTTTTATTAGCGTATTTCTCAATACCCGAAAAAACTTTAGCAAAAAAAGGATTCAAAATATTTGGCAGAATCACTCCTATAGTATGAGTCCTTTTATTTTTAAGATTTTTAGCAACACTATTAGGCTTATAATTACGTAGTTGAGCAAACTCTTTAATCTTGCGTTTAGTAACCTCACTTATTTCTGGACTATCACTCAAGGCTTTGGAAACCGTTGAAGTGGACACACCTAACTCTTTCGCTAATTCTTTTAGTGTTGCTTTTGACTTCATTGAAACACATTTTAAGGTTCAAAAATAGGAAAAAAATATCTTATTTATGATTTTGATTTTGACGCCTCTGCATTCATGCAAATTAAGCGTCTTAAAATCAATGAAAAAGAAATTAAGAAATGGATTTGTAATATTGATAAATAATTGTACTTTTGCACTCCCTTAATTGGGAATGGAATGTTTAATTAAAATTATTAGCAAAGTGAACACATTAAGCTACAAGACAATTTCAGCGAACAAAGCTACTGCAGACAAGCAGTGGATTGTTGTTGATGCTGAGGGTCATAACTTAGGACGTTTTGCTTCAAAAGTAGCCATGTTACTTAGAGGTAAATACAAGCCTAATTATACCCCTCACGTTGATTGTGGAGATAACGTAATTGTTATCAACGCAGAGAAAATTAACTTAACTGGAAACAAATTGGATGACAAAATTTACATGCGTCACACAGGTTATCCAGGAGGACAAAGAACTTTAACTGCTAGAGTTCAACAACAAAAAAACCCAGCTATTTTAGTAGAAAAAGCTGTGAAAGGAATGTTACCTAAAAACAAATTAGGAGCACAATTATTCCGTAATTTAAATGTTTATGTAGGTCCTGAGCACAAACACGCAGCTCAAACGCCTAAAACTGTAAATTTAAACGATCTTAAGTAATGGGTACTATTCACAAAATCGGTAGAAGAAAATGTGCAGTTGCACGTGTTTATGTTACAGAAGGATCTGGGAACATTACTGTTAACAAAAGAGAATTTGCAAATTACTTCCCTACTGCTACCTTACAGTACAAAGTATTACAGCCGTTAACAATGACAAACAACGAAAACAATTTCGATGTTAAAATCAATGTTTATGGTGGTGGTGCAACAGGTCAAGCAGAAGCTGTAAGAATGGCTATTGCTAGAGCAATGTGTGAAGTTGAAGCAGAAAACAGAAGCATCTTAAAACCAGAAGGATTACTAACAAGAGATCCACGTATGGTTGAGCGTAAAAAATTCGGTCAGAAGAAAGCTCGTAAGAGATTCCAGTTCTCTAAACGTTAATATAAATTATTTATTAAAATTGTTGTTATTATCTCTTGCAAAAGAGGTTAGTTTAGCATCTAAATGGTTAAGACCGAAACAATCGCTACTTAATCATTGCTAAGTCAACAGAACGTAAACTATTACAAAAATGGCAAACAAAGTAGAAGTTAAAGAATTATTAGAGGCTGGTGTACACTTCGGACACATGACTCGTAAATGGGATCCAAACATGGCTCCTTATATTTATATGGAGCGTAATGGAATACACATTATCAATCTATATAAAACTGCAGCTAAAATTGAAGAAGCTAATGAAGCTTTAAAGAAAATTGCTGCTTCAGGTAGAAAAGTATTATTCGTAGCTACCAAAAAACAAGCTAAAGACATCGTTGCTGAGAAAGCAGCAGCTTGTAACATGCCTTACATCACTGAAAGATGGCCAGGTGGTATGTTAACTAATTTCGTTACTATCCGTAAAGCAATCAAAAAGATGGCTTCTATTGATAGAATGAAAAAAGACGGTACTTTCAACACGTTATCTAAAAAAGAAAAATTACAAATTGAGCGTTTAAGAGCTAAGTTAGAAAAAAACTTAGGTTCAATTGCTGATATGACAAGATTACCAGCTGCTCTATTTGTAGTAGATATCAAAGCTGAGCACATCGCTGTAAAAGAAGCTAAGAAATTAAACATTCCAGTGTTTGCAATGGTAGATACCAACTCTGACCCTCGTCAGGTTGATTTCGTTATCCCTGCTAATGACGATGCTTCTAAATCAATCGATAAAGTTTTATCTTTAGTATCTGCTTCTATTGTAGAAGGTTTATCTGATAGAAAAGCTGAGAAAGAAGAGCAACCTGCTGATGCACCAGCTGTACAAGCTGAAGCTAACGCTAGCGAAGAATAAAAATATATAATTCCAAGAATTAGATTCCAAGTTCCAATTCACTTAACAATTTATTGTTGATTTGATATATTTGGAATTTGGGATTTAAGGCTTGGAATTACTTTTTTTACAACAAAATTTATTATTCATTTTAAAACATAGTACAAATGTCAATTACTGCTGCTGACGTTAATAAATTAAGAGGAATTACAGGTGCCGGAATGATGGACTGTAAAAAAGCTTTAGTAGAAGCTGAAGGTGATTTTGAAAAAGCAATTGAAATCTTAAGAAAAAAAGGTCAAAAAGTAGCGGCTAACCGTTCTGACAGAGAGTCTTCTGAAGGTGCTGTTATTGCTGCTGTTAATGCTGATAGCACTGTGGGTGTTATTATTTCATTAAACTGTGAAACGGACTTCGTAGGTAAAAATGAAGGTTTCGTAAAATTAGCTACTGATTTAGCTAACCAAGCATTAAATTATGCTGATAAAGATGCTTTCTTAGCTTCTGACTTTGGTGGAATTACTGTTAATGAAAAATTAATGGAACAAACTGGAGTTATCGGTGAGAAAATTGAAATCGGTGCTTTCGAAAGATTAGAAGGTGCTTTTGTTAATTCATACATCCATGCTGGAAACAGAATTGCTACATTAGTAGCTTTATCTGCTAAAGTTGACGGTGGTGACGAAGCTGCAAGAAACGTTGCTATGCAAGCCGCTGCAATGGCTCCAATTGCATTAGATGAAAACGGAGTAGATGCTTCAATCATCGAGAAAGAAATTGAAATCGCTAAAGATCAATTAAGAGCAGAAGGTAAACCAGAAGCTATGTTAGACAACATTGCTAAAGGAAAAATTGCTCGTTTCTTTAAAGATAATACATTAGTAAATCAAGATTACATTAAAGAACCTTCAATGAACGTTGCAGCCTATGTTAAGTCAGTAGACGCTAACTTAACAGTTACAGGATTTAGAAGAGCTGCTTTAGCATAATCTTAAAAAATACACTAATTTTGAAGGCTGTCTAAATAGACAGCCTTTTTTTATTTACTATGGAAACAAAAAACACTAAATGGTTTATATTAACCGCACTAGCCTTAGTTTGGGGAAGTTCGTTTATATTAATGAAAAAGGGGTTAGAGGGAGGATTGAACCCTTTTCAATTAGGGGCATTGCGTATAATTTTTACTTCTATTTTCTTATTAAGCATAGGATGGAAAGAATTATTCAATATCAAAAGAAATAAAATCGTTCCTATTATTGGAGCTGGACTCTTAGGCAATTTCTTTCCAATATTTCTATTCGCATTAGCACAAACTGAAATTAGTAGTTCCATTAGTTCAACATTAAACTCATTTACACCTTTAAACACCTTACTTATAGGGAGTTTCTTTTTTGGACTGACCTTTACCCGAAAACAACTAGGAGGCATTGTTTTAGGTATCATAGGATGTTTAATATTAGTTTATGCTGGAGCTGATAGTCATCCTAATAAAAATTATTATTATGCACTGCTAGTACTTGTAGCCACTTGGTGTTATGCTAGTAATATCAATTTAGTAAAAAAATATTTAGCAGACGTTACCCCATTTACTATTACCGTTGGAAATTTTGCTTTTTTATTATTACCAGCAATAACAATATTAGCTTTTACTAACTTCACAATTGAAATTACTTTTATAAACTCAAATCCGACTTTAGACTTATATTTTAACCCCTTAATTTATGTTGCACTATTAGGGATTATAGGCACAGGCTTGGCAAATATTTACTTTTATAAATTAATACAGCTTTCCTCTCCTATTTTTGCCTCTAATGTCACGTATCTAATACCTATTGTAGCCACTTTTTGGAGTCTTATAGACCATGAAGAGGTGAGCTATTTACAAGTCATCGGAACAGCCATTATATTAATTGGTGTATACATCACTAACAAAAAATAAAAAAGGCAGTGTTTAAAAACACTGCCTTTTTTGTATTGAAACAAATAATGATTATTCGAAATCTTTATCTGTCACACCTTCATTAATTTTTACATCTTGTGTAATAAACTCTAAAGGCATACCCACATTTAACGTCATTTTGTATGGGAATTTAATTCCTTTTACATCTACATAATCATCATAATTAACCGTTTGCGAAGATTTCTGACCATTTCTTTCCACTTCTTTTTCTTCAGCTACTTTCAATCCTGATTTTGTATCATAAAAATATTTCGTTTTCCCAAACTTAACCACATAAGTCTCCACACCTTCTACGTTTTCAATACCCTCTAATGTGATATCTTTTGCCTTTAACAATTCTAACTCAATAAATGGAACAGCTCTAGATCTTGAATCGGCATATTTCTCCTTATCCATTTCTTTTCTTTGTCCTTGTTGAATTTCAAAACCAGTTTTGTCATTTATTTTAACACCACCTAATTCCATACCCATACCAGAAATGATAAAAGATAATTTTTTAGCTGAAGACAATTTCTGAGTCAAAGTTAATTCTTGTCCTTGAATAGAACCCTTCGCAAACAACATATAGGTTTTTACTCCAGCTAGTGCCTTTTCGCCACCAATAGCATCAACATATTTTTTAACGACAGTTTGTGCTGTTACTCCTGCAGGAACAGGTTTCTTAACCGCTGGTTTCTGTACTGAATTACCATATTTATCAAAGTAAGCAATAGGCCATCCTTCTTTTTTTGCTGTGGCTTCTAAATTAGGCAAAACATCTGCTGCTTTACCAACGATTACTACTCTTGTATTGTTTGCCAAGAAATACTTATTAGCTGCATTTTTAACATCTTCAGCTGTTACTGCATTGATATTTTTAATGTAATTTTCATAAAAATCTTCAGGTAACATTTGCGTTTTTATATTCAACGCATAACGAGCAATAGTAGCTGGTTTTTCAATTTGCATCACAAAATTTCCAATGTACTTCGCTTTTGCATTTTTTAATTCCTCCGCAGAAACTAAGTCTGTTCTGATTCTTTTTAATTCATTAAAAAATTCGACAACAGCACTATCAGTAACTGCATTTCTAACCGAAGCACTTGATTTAAACTTACCTATATATTTTCCAGAATATAAAGAAGAATAAGCCCCATAAGTCCAACCGTGTTTTTCACGCAAATTAAGGAATAATCTTCCTTCACCTCCACCACCTAAAATTTGGTTCGCCATTAATGCTGCAAAATAATCCTTATCTGTCATTTTTAAAGACGACAAATTCACTAATGAAATTTCAGACTGAACCGCATTAGGCATGTCTATAAAGTTAATTTGAGAATACTGCAAATCTTTAGGCGCATTATAAGATAACATAGGAGGAGCCGCTGCTTTCCAATTGTCACCACCAAATAATTTTTCCACCTTCTTCTTAACATCTTTAAAAGTAACATCTCCTACTACAACTAAATAAGCATTAGCAGGAACAAAATAAGTGTTATAATTATTAATCACATCTTGTAAGGTAACATTTTTCAATGTCTCTTCTGAAGTAAATTCACCATTATAGTGATTTTTACCATATACTAATACATTTTCAACTCTACCTGCAATAGCGGGCACACTCTTCTCATTTGATTTTAAACTTTCAATCAATTTTGCTTTTTCTGCATCAAAATCCTCTTGTGTAAATACTGGATTTAAAGCTCCATCAGCTAACAGTTCTAATATTCTTGAAGAATAACGTGACAATCCATTTGCAGATGCACCAGATGCATAAAAACTCATATCTGCTCCTAAGAAATCGATTTCTTCATTGAATTTTTCCTTAGAAATAGTTTCTGTAGCGTTTCCAATCATTGCTGACAATAAATCAGCTACTCCTTTTTTATCTCCCTCTGCATAAGGTGCATTATCAATAGTCAAATTATAAGAAACTCTAGGCAACTTATGATTCTCCACCACCATTACTTTTAAACCATTCTTTAAAGTAAAAGTTTCTGGTTTTTTAATATTTATTGCAGGTGCTGGACCTGATTTTGGCATCGGTCTATCTTGTGCTTGCATCGTCATTGTTAAAAATAAACTGGCTGCTATATATATATACTTTTTCATCTTGATTTGATTATTTTTGAGCTTTCTCTTTAGCTGGTTCATAATTCAATACTAATCTTTGATTTGGATTTAAGTATTTTTTAGCTACTTCTCTAATTTCCTCTCTTGTAATAGAACGGTAAATATCGATTTCTGTATTAATCAAATTAATATCCCCATAAAGCATGTAATAAGTAGCTAAATTATCTGCAATACCTTCTACACTTGAATTGGCACTTACATAATTACTTTCAAATTTGTTTAATAGTTTTTCGAAATCTTTTTCAGAAATTAACTCTTTTTGAAGTCTCACAATTTCTTCGTCAATTTCTTTTACTAGATCATCCGTTGTAGTTGAACCCATAGGTAGACCATAAATGAAATACGTTCCGTAATCTTCCTGACTATAATTGAAAGCTGCCACTTGAAGAGCTTTTTTCTTATCATCTACCAATTTTTTATACAAAACTGAAGATTTACCATCAGATAAATATGTCGAAATCATATCTAAAATACGTGCATCACGCGTTTTCATAGAAGGCGTTCTGTAAGCCGTAACAATCATTGGAATTTGAATGTTTGGATCTTCCCATTTAGCATTAATTTGCTGGGTGATAGGAGCCTCTTCATATTTTTGACGTGTAACCGGTGTTCCTTTAGGAATTGCTCCAAAATATTTTTTAATCCATTCTTTTGCTTGAGCAGTATCAAACTGACCTGCTACAACTAGCACAGCATTATTAGGAATGTAAAATTTCTTATTGAAAGCTTGAAATTCTTCTAACGTAGCTGCATCTAAGTGTTCCATTTCACCGATGGTTGTCCAACGATAAGGGTGCACTTTAAACATATTGGTTTTAACCGCCTTTAATAAATTACCATAAGGTTGGTTATCAACTCTTAATCTTTTTTCTTCTTTAACCACCTCATTTTGCGTATCTACACCAATTTGATTGATTACAGGATGCATTAATCGTTCAGATTCCATCCAAATAGCCAACTCTAAGTTGTTAGAAGGAAAAACTTCGTAATAATACGTTCTGTCGTCAGTCGTATTAGCATTATTGTTTCCTCCATTCGCCGTCACTAATTTGAACCATTCACCACGGCCGATGTTCTTTGTACCTTCAAACAATAAATGCTCAAAAAAGTGAGCAAAACCAGTTCTATTTGGTTGTTCATCTTTTGCTCCTACGTGATACATCACTGATGTAACTACTACTGGAGCCGAATTATCTTGATGTAAAACCACATGAAGACCATTCTCTAAATCGAACTCTTCAAATGCTACTTTCTGCGCGTGTGCAGTACTTCCAAGCATAGCCATAGTTCCTAAAGCCATTACAATTTTTTTCATAATAAATTTGTAGTTAATATAACATGTTCGAAGATAGGTCTAAAAAAAATAAAAATGTTACAAAAAAGGCATAAAAATTAACCAAAAAGCTATTTGGATAAAAAAAAGACACCACATCTTGCAGGGTAAATAAAAAGACGTATATTTGCAAACTTAAAATTTAATTAAAATCATATTGTTATGTACGCAATCGTAGAGATAGCAGGGCAACAATTCAAAGTAAGCAAAGACCAAAAAGTTTTTGTTCACCGTTTAGCTTCAGAAGAAGGAACTAAAGTTACTTTTGACAAAGTATTATTAGTTGACGATAACGGGAACATCACTCTAGGCGCCCCAGCTGTAGAAGGTGCTTCAGTAGAAGCTAAAGTGTTACAACACTTAAAAGGTGACAAAGTAATTATTTTCAAAAAGAAAAGAAGAAAAGGTTACAAAAAGAAAAACGGTCACAGACAAGCGTTAACTCAAATTTTAATTGAGGGAATTTCAGCAACAGGAGCTAAGAAAAAAGCAACTAAAAAAGCTGACGTTGAAGTAGCAGAAGGTGCTGAAGAAGCTAAACCGAAAGCAAAAGCAACAAAAACTAAAAAAACTGAAGAATAACAATTAAAAATATTACGTCATGGCTCACAAGAAAGGTGTCGGTAGTTCGAAGAATGGTAGAGAATCAGAATCGAAACGTTTAGGCGTTAAGATTTATGGTGGTCAAGCTGCTATTGCTGGAAACATCATTGTTAGACAAAGAGGTTCAAAGCACAACCCAGGACAAAATGTTTACATGGGTAAAGACCATACTTTACATGCTAAAGTTGATGGAGTTGTACAATTCCAGAAAAAAGGTGACAACAAATCTTATGTATCTGTTGTTCCATTTGAAGCATAATTAAAGTATACTTTAAAAAATAAAAAATCCTGAAGGTTTCTTCAGGATTTTTTTGCTATATATAAATAAATTATACCTTCTTAAACTTACTCAAATATTCCTGCGATTGCATTTCTAAAACCGCTTTGGCGTTTTTCTTTTTTAGTTCATAAAGTTCTTGATCTTCACGTAAATCGTTATAAACTCCGTCGTACATTTCAGCACTAGTTTTCTTTTGTAAATCACGCTGGTAAGCATTTTGTTCTATTATGGTTTTATAACTGATTTCGGCATCTTCATATTTAAAATCGTACTCGCTTTTACTCGCTAATAGCTTGGCAATAATCGGCGACGTTTCGATAGCCAAAAACAACAACATAATAAAAAACGAAGGTAAAAAAGGCAATTTATTCAACGCATTAATACGCGCCATTAAACCATCAAACCCATCAATAATCGGTTGAGAATCCGCTACTTTTTTATCCAAGTCGGCTTGTAATGTTTTACCTTTTGCTTCTTTTTCGGCAATCGTTTTAGCACTACTCACTTTTAAGGAATCCAATTGCTTTATTGCAGCATCATGAGCAGCACGCTTTTCTTTATAAATAGGTCCCTTACCCATTTTTTTCGTTCCCGCAGAACCTTCGGCTTCAGTTATATACGATTGATACAACGCCGCTACCTCTTTTTCTTTAGCTTTAATTTGATTCTTCAAACTATCAATAGAGGCTTGGTTTTTATCTACATCGGTTTTAAAATAATCGGCTACTTGTTTCTTGTTGGCAATAGCCATTTCATTCTTTTCCTTCAACAATACCGTATTAATTTCTTTTTCAAAAATTTTAATTTCCAAGGGTTTAGAAATTACAATTGCAATGATAATCGCCAAAGCAATTCGCGGAGAAACCTGAATGAATTCGTCCATAAAATTACCTTTCTTACGAATGGTAGATACTATAAAACGATCTAAATTGAAAATAAGCAAGCCCCAAACAAGACCAAAAAATACAGCCATGTACACATTATCAAAAACCGTATATAAGGCATAAGCACTGGCGATAAAAGCCATCACAGCAGTAAAAAAAACGGTAGCTCCTATACCCGCATATTTGTTTTGTTCGCCATCGGAGCAAGTGGCAATAAGATCTTTGTCCGCTCCCGAACAAAGAATAAAAAATCTTTTTAACATGACTATTCGTTTTTAATGTACCAAAAGCCTACACCTCTGGTTAGTTGATTGATGATGATTACAAATTTGTTGCCAAAAATGAATATTTGTTACATTTTATAATTAAAGATATCATTTGTTGTAAGTTTTAAAAAAAAACCTTGTGAAAATACACAAGGTTTCAAAATTATATTAAGAAGTTCACAATTTAAATCTATAATAGAAATATTAAATTTTTAAAATAATTTTATCTACATTACTGTTATCAATTTTTGAAATAAAAACTAAATCTTCATTGTTAATTTTATACAGCAAAGGTTTATTCTCTAACACACCTAAACTAACTAATTCAGAATCATAATCAAAAAGACATTTATTAAATTTTAAATTCAACATTTTTAAATCTGACCTATTAATTTCCGAAATAATAAACAAACTTTTCTTACTACTTTCAGTATTGAAATATTTTAATACTTTTTTAGTACACTCACCACAACCATTAAAAGGGATAATAATTATATTTTCGTATCTACTAAAAACAACATTTTTACTTTCTATGAATTCTTTCAATATTTCAGATTCAGTTTGGATTTTTTCATTTTTTACACAACTTTGAGTAGAAAAAAAAATTAAAATGTATATATAAATATATTTCATAAATAAATTATTGAAATTAAAAACCTAATCTTCTAAATTTTAATAAATTAGGGAGATTTACATTTTTGTTACTACTAAATTCATTATCTACAGAAATATAAAATCCATTATCATTAGTAAATGCAACTATATTGAATTTGTAATTATCTAATAAAAGCTCAGAAATTTTTTCAAAATTTTTGTTAAAAACAATTACAGATATTGATTTTGGATTTGAAACTAATTTACGTAATCGTTTATCATTTTTTTCTATATCTTGCCCTGGAACAAAAATTCTATAATATAACTTCTTCTTTTTATCGAAATAAACATTATGATATCTTGAATAAAAACAATCTTCATACAAACTTTCATTCATTTTTTTATTAGGATCGTTA
>NZ_JAGKWP010000114.1 GCF_021151785.1 Flavobacterium sp. | reverse complement strand
AGTAGAAACTTATTCCGTACTTCCAAACCTTTTTACAATCTTTTTTTAATTTATTTTTCTACCCACTTAAAACCAAGAAGTTACAATACAAAGTTTTTTCAAACCTTTGGTCGGATATTGTGTTGGATGTTGGGTGCTTGGTGTTAGTACAAAAAATTTGATGCCGAATGCAGAAACCAAAATAGCCCTGGGTGAAACAACAGCTTGTTTACTCCTAATATACTACAAACAAAAATCCTGCCGTGCGACACTAAAAGCACAAGTAGGATTCATTGTTTGTTTTATAGAAGTAAACAACTATCGTGGAACACAGGAATAGCTACTAAAAAAATACCTATATATAATGTGCAATTTTATACCTATATATATATTGTATGTAAAAACGCTTTGTTCTATATTTGCACTTTGTTAAATAAAAATATAAAATGATTAAAATTACTTTACCCGATGGTTCGGTGAAGGAGTTTGCACCAGGTGTAACTCCTATGGATGTTGCTAAAAGTATTAGCGAAGGTTTGGCTAGAAATGTAATTTCAGCTTCTTACAATACCATAACAATTGAAACATCGACCGAGTTGACCACGGATGGTAATCTTGTTTTATATACTTGGAATGATAAAGAGGGAAAGAAAGCATTTTGGCATTCTACTTCACACGTAATGGCTCAGGCATTAGAAGAATTATACCCAGGAATCAAATTAACACTAGGACCAGCAATTGACAATGGTTTTTATTATGATGTAGATTTTGGTGATCAAAAAATAACTGAGGCCGATTTTAAAAAAGTTGAAGATCGTGTTTTAGAAATTTCTAGAGAGAAGCACGAATTTAAAATGCGTCCTGTTTCTAAAGCTGAAGCTTTATCTATATATAAAGACAATGAATATAAAACAGAATTAATATCGAATTTAGAAGACGGTACGATAACTTTTTGTGATCACTCTAACTTTTTTGATTTATGTAGAGGCGGTCACATTCCAAATACAAGCATTATTAAAGCTATGAAAATTTTATCTGTAGCGGGTGCGTATTGGAGAGGTGATGAAAAAAACAAACAGTTAACTCGTGTTTATGGTATTTCATTCCCTAAACAAAAAGACTTAACCGATTACTTAGAATTATTAGAAGAAGCTAAAAGACGTGACCACCGTAAGCTTGGAAAAGAGTTGGATTTATTCCATTTTTCACAACGTGTAGGTCAAGGTTTACCGCTTTGGTTACCAAAAGGAGCTGCTTTACGCGATCGTTTAGAGCAATTTTTGAAAAAAGCACAGAAAAAAGCCGGATACGAACAAGTTGTTTCTCCACATATAGGACAAAAAGAACTATATGTTACTTCTGGTCATTACGCTAAGTATGGAGCAGATAGTTTTCAGCCCATTCATACACCAGCTGAAGGAGAAGAGTTTTTATTAAAACCCATGAACTGTCCGCATCATTGTGAAATTTACAATGCAAAACCATGGTCTTACAAAGATTTACCGAAACGTTATGCTGAATTCGGAACCGTTTATCGCTATGAACAATCTGGAGAGCTTCATGGATTAACTCGTGTTAGAGGATTTACTCAAGATGACGCACACTTATTTTGCACGCCTGATCAATTAGACGAAGAATTTAAAAACGTTATTGATTTAGTATTGTATGTGTTTGGCTCATTAGGATTTGAGAATTTTACTGCTCAAATTTCATTAAGAGATCCAGAGAAGCCAGAAAAATACATTGGATCTGATGAGAATTGGGAAAAAGCTGAAAATGCGATTATCAATGCTGCAAAAGAAAAAGGTCTTAATACCGTTGTAGAATATGGAGAAGCCGCATTTTATGGTCCGAAATTAGACTTCATGGTAAAGGATGCATTAGGAAGAAGTTGGCAATTAGGAACTATTCAAGTTGATTACAACTTACCTGAGCGTTTTGACTTAACATACAAAGGAAGCGACAATGAATTGCACCGACCAGTTATGATTCATAGAGCCCCATTTGGTTCTATGGAACGATTTATTGCCATTTTATTGGAACATACTGGTGGAAATTTCCCACTTTGGTTGATGCCTGAGCAGGCTATTATCCTGTCTTTGAGTGAGAAATATGAAAATTATGCAAAAAAAGTTTTAGATTTGCTAGAAAATCACGAAATTCGCGCCCTAATTGACAACCGAAACGAAACAATTGGTAAGAAAATTAGAGAAGCGGAAGTGAGAAAGTTCCCGTTTATGTTGATTGTAGGTGAAGAAGAAGAGAAAAATGGAACCATTTCTGTACGTCGTCATGGTCAAGATGGTAAAGGGAATGAAAGTATGACCATTGAACAATTTGCTGCTTTAGTAAATGAAGAAGTAAATAAAACATTAAAACAATTTTAAGTTTAACCACCTATTTATTAGGTATAAAATTTTAGAGCCATAGCAATAAGAAACAACAGAGGTTATCAACCTCGCGTAGAGAAAAAAGATGCACACCGAATTAATAATAACATTCGTGTGCCGGAAGTACGTCTTGTGGGTGACAACGTAGAACCAGGGATTTTTAAGACATCAGAAGCTTTAAAAATGGCTGATGAGCTTGAATTAGATTTAGTTGAGATTTCTCCTAACGCTGAACCACCAGTTTGTAAAATTATTGATTACGGAAAGTTTCTTTACGAACAAAAGAGACGTGATAAAGAATTAAAAGCAAAATCAACGCAAATCACAGTTAAAGAGATTCGTTTTGGTCCTCAAACTGATGAGCATGATTATGAATTCAAAAAGAAAAACGCTGTTAAGTTTTTACAAGATGGTGCTAAATTAAAAGCTTTTGTATTCTTTAAGGGACGTTCTATTATTTATAAAGAACAAGGACAAATATTATTATTACGTTTAGCTCAAGATTTAGAAGAATATGGTAAAGTGGAAGCCTTACCTGTTCTTGAAGGAAAGCGTATGATTATGTATATTGCTCCTAAGAAAAAAGGAAAATAAGTTCTTGAAAAAGCACTTAGTATTTAAAATAAAGTAAGTAAGATAAATACAAATACCTAGGAAAAGATGCCTAAAATGAAAACTAAATCTGGAGCTAAAAAACGCTTTGTTGTTACAGGTTCTGGAAAAATCAAAAGAAAGCACGCTTACAAAAGTCACATCTTAACAAAGAAGTCTAAAAAGCGTAAATTAGCATTAACACATGCTGGATTAGTACATAGTGCTGACGAAAGAAGTGTAAAAGAACAATTAAGAATGATGTAATTGTTTAAAATAGTGAAAGTGCCATACAATTATTGTTTGGATAACACGAATAACTATTTGGTTTAAATTATTTTATTAACCCTGGAGTAGGCTACTAAAAATTAAAGTAAAAAGTGTAGAAATACCGCCTCACTACAAAAAAAAGATTAAGAAATGCCAAGATCAGTAAATCATGTAGCTTCAAGAGCTCGTAGAAAAAAAGTATTGAAACTTGCCAAAGGATACTTTGGAAGACGTAAAAACGTTTGGACTGTAGCTAAGAATGCAGTTGAAAAAGCGTTAAGCTATGCTTACCGCGACAGAAAGCAAAAAAAGAGAAACTTCCGTGCATTATGGATTATGCGTATTAACGCTGGTGCTCGTTTACACGGTATGAGTTATTCTCAATTTATGGGTAAATTAAAAGCTAATAATATCGAATTAAACCGTAAGGTTTTAGCTGATTTAGCTATGAATCACCCTGAAGCATTCGCTGCTATCGTAAATCAAGTGAAGTAATAAACGTTTAACTTATTTATCTTACTTACCATAATAAAAAATCCCGACAGTGTCGGGATTTTTTATTTACCATTTTAAATTTAAAATGAAATTGAAAAACATTAAGTTAATAGTATCTGATATGGATGGTACTTTATTAAATTCAAATCATCAGTTACCGGGTAATTTTGAAGAAATTTATAAACTTTTGAAAGCCCAAAACATCAAATTTGTTGCGGCTAGTGGACGTCAATATCATAGCATCATTGACAAGTTTAAACATTTTACCAACAACATGACTATAGTTGCAGAAAATGGCGCCTTTATTACCTCTAATACTACTGAAATAGCGGTTCATAAAATCCCTAAAGCTAAATTAAATTCAATCATTTCATTTATCCGAACTATACCAAATACATATCTAGTTTTATGTGGAAAAAAACAAGCCTATATTGAACAACATGATGCCCATTTTGTTTCTTTCTTTAAAGAATTTTATAACGCCTATCAAATTGTTGATGATGTTTTGTCTATGGAAGATGACTTTTTTAAAATAGCGTTATTCAACCCTAATGGCGCAGAAGAAAATATTTATCCGCATTTATCCGCATTTACATCCGAGTTCCAGATTAAAGTTTCTGGTTATTATTGGGTAGATGTAATGCAATTAAATATAAATAAAGGTACGGCTTTAGAACAACTGCAAACTATTTGGCATATTTCAAAAGAGGAAACACTTGTTTTTGGTGATTATTTAAATGACTTAGAATTATTTAAACAAGCAACTTATTCGGTGGCTATGGAAAATGCCCACTCTACTATTAAAGCTTTAGCTTCTTATCAAACCAAAAGTAATGACGAAAATGGCGTAGTTGATTTCATTCAAAAAAATATTTTAGAATAACTTAATTTTGTAATACAAATATCAAATCATGACAAAAACCTTGCATCCTAGAAATAAACACAATTCACCCTATGATTTTAAGCAATTAATTGAGGTTTATCCTGAATTGAAATCATTTGTTTTTGTCAACTCTTACGGGAATGAAAGTGTTGATTTTGCAAATCCCGAGGCAGTAAGAGCTTTAAACAAAGCCTTATTAAAACAGTATTACCAAATTAATCATTACGAGTTACCTAAAACAAATTTAGTTCCGCCTATTCCCGGAAGAGTCGATTACATTCATTATGTTGCAGATTTATTAGCAAAAGGCATTAATGGAACTTTACCTACTGGAAGTGGTATAAAAATATTAGATATTGGAACAGGGGCAAATTGCATCTACCCTATTATTGGACATAAAACCTATGGATGGACATTCGTTGGAACAGAAATTGATAAACCTGCAAAAATTACGGCAGAAAATATTATAGATGCGAATCATCTGCAAAAAGCCATCACCATACGTTTTCAAGATAATAAAAGGAATATATTGAAAAACATAATTCAAGAAAACGAAAAGTTTGATTGTACCATTTGCAATCCTCCATTCCACGATTCTAGAGAAGCAGCAACAGAAGGTACCAAGCGAAAATTAAAAAATTTAGGTAAAGCTGTGGAAGGAAAACCAGTTCTTAATTTCGGTGGACAAAATAATGAATTATGGTATGAAGGCGGTGAAAAAGCATTTATAACTAATTACATCTATGAAAGTGCTCACTTCAAAAATCAAGTGAAATGGTTTACTACATTAGTTTCAAAAAAAGATCACTTAAAAGAGTTTTTCCGTATTTTGAAAAAATTAGATGCGAAATTTGAAACCATAGAAATGCATCAGGGCAATAAAATTACACGTATTTTGGCTTGGCATTTTTAATGTATAGTTTTCACCTATTCAAAAAAGACTTTTAAGTTTTTAATTTTTTCTTTTTCGCAGCTGGAAATAATACATTATTTAAAATTAGACGATAACCTGGCGAATTGGGATGCAAATCTAAAACGGTGGGTGCATCTCCTACTCTATGTTGATAATCTTCAGGATCATGACCTCCATAGTAAGTAAACATACCTTTTCCTTTAGTTCCATGAATATAACGAGCTTCACCATTAATCTTGCATTCCCCCATTACCAATACATTCGATTTAATTTTGTCTGCCCTAAATGCTGTGGTTTGTCCCATAAAGCCTTTAACTAATTGGGTATGGTTTTGACACAACATAGTTGGGATTGGATCCCATTTTGCTGAATATTCCATTAAAGTAAAATAATCATTTTCCATTTTCATAGCTCCTTTTCCATGTTCCTCAGTAGTATCAATATCTGAAAACTCATAAACCATCGGATTACGCTCTAAAGTATAATCCTTAAAAGCAAATGTAGCACTATAATCAATTTTCGATTGATAATTAGGATCACTAGGATCCCCGTCAAACATAGGTTCACAAATATCAATACCTTCTGCTGACAAGGAAATATCAAAACTATCTGTAGCTGAACACATTGCAAACATAAAGCCACCACCTATAACATAATCTCTAATTTTTATAGCTACAGCTCGCTTTTCATCAGAAACTTTAGAAAAACCTAATTTAGAGGCAAGCGCCTCAGCTTCTTTTTTCTGTTCAATATACCAAGGAGCATTTCGATAGGCTCCAAAAAATTTCCCATATTGACCAGTGAAATCTTCATGATGAAGATGTAACCATTCATACATTAGTAATTGATCACTCAATACTTCCTCATCATAAATCTCGGTATAAGGAATTTCGGCATAAGTCAAAACTAAAGTTACGGCATCATCCCAAGGTTGCTTTCCTTTTGGGGTATAAACAGCAATCTTTGGAGCTTTTTCTAATAAAACTGCTTCCATATTTTGAGATGGACTATTTATTTCATCTAAAATAGCATTTGCACTTCCATCAGATAAAATCTCAAAAGAAACACTTCTTATTTGACATTCCTTTCTAATATCATCTGCATCAGGTAACAAAAACGCACCTCCTCTATAGTTCAATAACCAGTTTACTTTATATCCTTTAGCTAAAGCCCAATATGTAATTCCATAAGCTTTAAGATGATTTTGCTGACTTTCTGCCTCCATAGGAACTAAAACAGATGAAGCATTAACACCTAATAAAGTTAATAGGCTTATGAATAAATATATTTTTCGTGCAAAACTCATATCAAAAAGTCCAAAAAATGGTTAGTAAACAAATTTAATTAAAAAAGATGAATTATGAACTTAGGCAGAATAATCTAATCAAAAAAAGAAAAAAATTAAATTATGGTATTAATCTTTAAAAAATATTTAGCATAAATTATACTTTGTTAAAAATAGATTATTAT
>NZ_JAGKWP010000113.1 GCF_021151785.1 Flavobacterium sp. | reverse complement strand
GTTAAATATGCGTTAAAATTAACATAAAGACTTCTTTAATTCATTAATTGCATGGTTATGCAGGTCATATTGAAAGTATAATAAGGACAATTTGAACTCGGTTATGCGATCAGGTTTTGTTTTCGTTTTCTTTAATTCTCTTACCTGATTTATTATTTTGGTTTGTTCAATCGTATGCTCTTCAATGGCTTTTTCTATAGCGGTTGTTTCCATATCAGCTGTTTAAATTATGCCAATTTATTTAATTATAATTTCAATGATCATAGTTTTGGTCTTTTCCCCAGGTTATTAATTACCCAAATTAGCTCATATGGATTCATCGGCTGCCTTTTGATAATAATAACTGTTGCATCATATACCCATAACAGTGGAAATATGATTTTATACATCACTGTTTTCATTGCTCTTATTCTTTTCATTCGCTGTTGTAAGAAACTGGTCAAGGAAATAAACCCGGGTCATGATCTCCTTAAAATTATTCGGATACCATTCAGGATCTATATTTATAAGTATAAAGTAGATAAGCTCCTGGATGCTATGTTGGATCTCTTGCGGTGTTATTGAACCGAACAATTCATCCAGTGCATGAACTGTTTCTTCTGATAATTCACTATTGGAAGGCAGTATTACGACTTTTTTATCTTGCATAGCTGTATCGTTTATAGATATGTATCAAAGATACTATAAATTTTTATTAATTTCATGAAAGATGTTATTTGTGAGAGGTAATATAATTGGAGCATTTAATGGATTTTGCTATAAATCTGTTAAACATGGCAACAAAGAAGAAAAAAGAACTATTGGATGATAGAATAGTGTCCATATCTAAAAGGCTTCAAAAATTGAGAAAGGATGCTGGATATACTAGTTATGAAAACTTTGCTTTGGAAAAAGAGTTACCACGTGTTCAATACTGGCGAATGGAAAAAGGTACAAATTTTCAATTTAAAAGTCTTTTGCAAATCTTAGATGCCCACGAGATGACTTTAGAAGAATTCTTTAAAGGTTTGAAATAATTATAACATAATGAAAGATACTTTTCCCTATAAGTACGATGAACTTTTTAATCCGGTATTGGCAGCTTTAAAAAAACTCGGAGATTCAGGATCAATTAGCGAAATTGAAGATCAAGTATCTTCAATATTAGAACTAACGGATCATCAGCTTAACGATATTCATAAAGGAAATACAAGCAAATTTACATATAGACTTGCGTGGGCTCGGCATTACCTTAAACGTTTTGGACTCATAGAAAATTCTTCAAGAGGCGTTTGGGCATTAACAGAAGAAGGAATTAAAACTAATGTAGTAGATAAGGATGTTGTTAGGAAACAAGTACTTTTAGAAGATAAGCAAGAAAGGTTAAACAAAGACAAGGTAAAAAAAACGGAGTCTTCTTCAGGACAAGAAGATAATGATGAGATTCAAAAAATTTCTTGGCAAGAACAGATTATAGAAGAATTGCAGCTAATTCCTCCAGCATCTTTTGAAAAGCTTTGTCAGCGATTATTAAGAGAATTGGGTTTTCAAAATGTCGAAGTTACAGGGAAAACTAATGACGGTGGCATTGATGGCAAAGGAATGCTAAGGATTGGTGGAGTCATGTCTTTTCATGTTATATTCCAAGCTAAGCGTTACAAAGGAAGTATCTCACCATCAATTGTTAGAGATTTTAGGGGTGCAATGATAGGGCGAGCAGATAAGGGATTAATCATTACTACAGGAACTTTTACACGTGAAGCTAAAAAAGAAGCACAGCGTGATGGAGCACCTCCAATTGATTTAATTGATGGGACTGATTTAGCTGAAAAATTAAAAGAATTAAAGCTAGGAGTAGATATTGAATTAGTAGAAAAAATTATAGTGAAGAAAGATTGGTTTAAAGCATTATAAAATACATACATAGCAGTAACCGTTAATTGATTTTTTTTTCAATAAACTCATTGATGATTTATTGAGTGAATATTCCTATTGATTTTTGTGTTAGTAAGTTTTGCTAAAAAATTTGGGAATATTTAAACTATACGTATAAATTTGACCAAATTGGTCAGGTCATAATCTGTAAAATGAGAACCATAGGAGAATTAATTAGAGCATTTCGGGAAAGTAAAGGATTGCTTTTACGCCAAGTAGCATCTACCCTTGAAGTAGATCCTTCGCTTCTTAGCAAAATTGAACGAGGCGATAAAAGACCTACGAAAGAACAAGTAAAACGTCTTGCAAAGCTTTTTGAGACAGAAGAGAAAGAACTTATGTTAGCATATTTAAGTGATAGGCTCGTTTATGAGATCAGAAATGAAGATTTAGCAAGTGAAGCTTTAAAGGTTGCTGAACAGAAGATTGAATATTTGAAAAAATCAAATGTAATATTCTAATGGCATACAATATTACTCGAACGAAGGAAGAATGTTTTGAACAGCTAAAAAGGATAATTTTTGCGTTCGAAAAAGAGTATTCAATATATCAAACATCACAATACAGTGAAGCCCAACTAAGAATAGATTTTCTTAACCCTCTTTTAAAAACTTTTGGTTGGGATGTAGATAACGAAGCGAGTAAATCACAGTTTCTTCGTGATGTAATTCAGGAGGAAGCTATTGATGTAGAAGAAGACGATTCTATTGCTAAAAAAAATCCTGATTATACCTTACGCATACAGGGTTCTCGTAAGCTCTTTATAGAAGCTAAAAAAGCTTCTATTGACATTGAAAAATCTGCTAAGTCATCATTCCAAACACGCAGATATGGTTGGAATGCTAATTTGGGTATTTCAATATTGACTAATTTCGAAAAGATAATAGTATACGACTGCAGGTACAAACCGACCTCCACTGATGACGTAACTATCGCAAGATACGCAGTTTTTCATTATAAGGATTTTATCAAAAAATTTGATAAGCTATATCAATTATTGTCTTTTCAATCTATAACATCAGGTTATATTGATGACTATTTTTCAGTTACACAAAATAATACAAGCACATTTGATGATTATTTTTTAGCTCAGATAGAAACATGGAGATTTCGATTAGCAACTGACATAATTCAAAATAATGAAGGCTTTAGTGAAGAAGATATTAATTTTCTCGTTCAACGCTTATTAAATAGAATAGTATTTCTTCGTATTTGCGAAGATCGGGAGATAGAGAAGCATGAAACATTAAAGGGGATAAAAAACTATACAGAGCTTAAAGCGCTATTCATACAGTCAGATAAAAAATATAACTCAGGGTTATTTGATTTTATAGAAGATAATTTTTCACTAAATATTAATCTGAAGTCTGAAATTCTAATAGAAATATTTAACGAGCTATATTATCCCGAAAGCCCTTATGATTTTTCGGTTGTTGACCCTACTATATTAAGCCAAATATATGAGAGATATTTAGGAAGTAAAATAAAAATAGTAAGTGCAAGTGAAATTTTAATTGTAGAAGAGCCTGAAGTATCCGCTTCAAGTGGAGTAGTTCCTACCCCAAAGCTGATAGTTGAAAACATTGTTAAAGAAACCCTTTCCCCTCTCTTTGACCTAAAAGGGATAAAGGATATTCAATTTCTAAAAATTGCTGATATATGCTGTGGCTCAGGAACTTTTTTAATTTCTGTCTACGATTTTATTTTAGAGAAAATCATAACTGCACTCAATGCAGAAAACATAGAGGATGACGAGATTATATATGAAGGATTTGATGGGACGTTTTATCTTACATTAAAAGCAAAACAAGATTTCTTGTTAAATCATATTTATGGAGTGGATATTAATCCTTACGCCGTGGAAGTTTCTAAGTTTAGTTTATTTTTAAAGCTGCTTGAAAATGAGAATGCGGCTTCAATAAATAGTTATTTATCAAGGTATCATCAAAAAGTACTTCCAAACTTAGACAATAATATTAAATCAGGGAACTCATTAGTAGACGAAAAATACTTTGATTTTAATCCTTCTGCTATTGAAGATAATGAATTACTTTACAAGGTAAAACCATTTGTATGGGGCGATGAATTTCCTTTTTTAACTGACACAAAAGGGTTCGATGCAATAGTTGGCAATCCTCCATATGTAAGAATACAAAATATAGTAAAATATCTTATTGAAGAAGTAAAATATTATCAAAGTAGTATATCGGGGTATACAGTAGCAAAGGTAGACACATTCGACAAATACTATCTATTTATTCAGCGAGCTATTAGTCTACTAAACGATAGAGGTGTTTTAGGGTATATAGTACCTAATAAATTTTTTATTATAAAAGGAGGTAAAGCCTTACGTGATTTAATTTGCACTCAAAGTTCCATTTGTAAAATTATTCACTTTGGAGTTTCTCAAGTGTTCCCAAATAGAAGCACTTATACAACCGTATTAATTATAGACAAAGAAGAAAGGGATAAATTCAAATTTAAAAGAATTAAGAATATATCTTCTGAGTTTATTGCAGGTACTATTAACTATTTAGAATATAATAGTGATTCTTATACTGAGGAACCTTGGATTTTTGTGTCACATGAATCAGAGATAATATTTGATAAAATCAGATATGCTGATACAATACCATTAAAAGCAATTGCTGAGATTCCTGTAGGATTACAAACAAGTGCTGATAAAATATATATTATACAACCACACTCACAAACTGAGTCGACATATAAATTCAATAAGAATAATATTGAATATGAAATTGAGAAATCAATTTGCAAACCTTGCCTATATGATCTTTCATTTGGAGTGTTCGATTCTGTCGTTGAAAACGCACAATTAATTTTTCCTTATATCATCACAAATGATAAAGCAGAAGTATTCTCAGAAGAATATTTTAGTGAAAATTATCCTTTAACATGGAAGTATCTAAATACTTTTAAAACTCTACTTTCTAAACGAAGTATTAATGGCTCTAAAGAACCAAAGTGGTATCAATTTGGAAGGTCTCAAAGTTTAACTAAATTTCATGAATCTCCTAAATTGATTTGGCCCGTTTTATCAACTAAGCCAAGTTACATTTATGATGAAAATAATCTTCAATTTACAGGAGGAGGAAACGGCCCTTATTATTCTTTGATAAGTAATTCTGCGTATTCTCCATTATATATTTTAGGTATTTTGGCTCATCCATTATTTGAATCTATGGTTAAAGCAGGTGCAAGTGAATTCAGGGGTGCATATTACTCGCATGGCAAACAATTCTTAGAAAATATTCCTATTAAAAGGATTGATTTTGATAATGCTGAACAAAGGAAAAATCATAATGAAATTGTTAAAATCGTACAACAGCTTATTCATACGAAAGATACTTACAATAAAACCTATATAGGTTCGAAGAAAAATATTCTTCAACGAAAACTCGACTATTTGTTAAATAGTTTAGTAGGATTAATAAACCAATTATATCAAATCAGCGAAGATGAAATGAATGTTGTTTTAAATGACGAAATGTTCTTAACTGATTTAAACGAAGATTAGTAAAATGGCAATAAAAGATATAGAGAATATTGAATCAAGAAAATTGCGTGGAGGATATTATACTCCTCAAGCAATTGCTGATTTCATTTGCAGATGGGCTATTACAAAACCTTCTCAAACGGTTTTAGAACCAAGCTGTGGTGATGGTAATTTTATAGAAGCTTCCATTAAAAGATTTATAGAATTAGGTGTTCCCCAAAAGAATCTATTTGGGTTAATTAAAGGTATTGAATTAGTAAAAAAGGAATCCGAGAAATCGAAACAGCGTGCAGCTAATTATGGATTGAACTCAACGACCATCGTAAATTCTGACTTCTTTAGTTATATTTCCAATGGCAATCCTCGCTACGATATAGTTATTGGCAATCCTCCGTTTATACGGTATCAAAATTTCCCTGAAGAACATAGGCAGAGAGCTTTTGAGATGATGAATGAAATAGGTTTAAAACCCAATAAACTTACCAATATTTGGATTCCTTTTTTAGTAATATCTGCAAGCCTCCTCAATAAAAATGGTAAGCTTGGAATGGTTATTCCTGCTGAACTATTTCAAGTAAAATATGCTGCTGAAACGAGAATTTTTTTAGCAAAATTCTTCCCAAGAATTACGATAGTAACATTTAAAAAACTTGTATTTAGCGATATTCAACAGGAAGTTGTTCTATTGCTATGTGAAAAAGATGTCCAATCGAATAAAGGTATTAGAGTAGTTGAATTAAGTACACTTAAAGAATTGGAGAGTCTTAATATTTCTAAAGTTCAAAAGTCTGACGTAAAAACGTTAGAGCACAATTCTGAAAAATGGACTAAGTACTTCTTAGATGAAAATGAAATTAAACTTTTAAGAGAGATTAAAGAGGACAAAAGGATAAAGCCATGTAGCAGTATAATGAGCGTAGATGTTGGTATAGTTACAGGTAAGAATGATTTCTTTATGATGAATAAAGAGACTGTAGCTAAATGGAAGTTAAAAGCCTATACCCAAAAAGTTGTAAGTAAATCCGCTCATTTTAAAGGGATACAGTTTAAGGATGAAGATTTTGAAGATAATTCTGATGCTCAACATTCAGGGTATCTGTTTTTACCTCCTAATAAAGATTTTGAAGATTTGCCACAAGCTTGTAAAAATTATATTAAATATGGGGAAGAGCAAGATTTTCATGTAGGCTATAAATGTAGGATTCGGAAACGTTGGTATATCACACCATCGTTATGGTGTCCTGATGCTTTTGCATTGAGGCAAGTAGGTGATTATCCTAAAATCATAGTGAATAAAACAGAAGCTTCTTCAACCGATACTATCCATAGAGTTAGATTGACAACAAAGGTAAAGCCTGAAATAGTAGCATTATCATTTTTGAATTCATTATCATTTGCTTTTTCTGAAATTACAGGACGAAGCTATGGTGGCGGAGTTCTTACTTTTGAACCTACTGAAATTGAAGAAATACCATTGCCTTTATTAGAAAACACGAGGATTGACTTAAATAAAATAGATAATCTTATTCGTCAACGTAGAATAGAAGAAGTTTTAGATATAGTAGATCAAGAGTTATTAATTAAGCAACTTAAGTTTACTAAGACAGATGTTGAGGCTCTTAGAGCAATTTGGAGAAAACTTTCCTCAAGGAGATTAAATAGAAGAAAGTAGTATATATGATTAGATAAAATGGTAGAGTCAATTACCAATAAACATGTAAT
>NZ_JAGKWP010000112.1 GCF_021151785.1 Flavobacterium sp. | reverse complement strand
AAATTAATTCCTGTTGCTACTTTTTCAATATCATAGATATGATAGCTTTTTAATCTATTGATAAAAGCCTCATCGAAAAATAATGTAAAATCTAAAAGTCTAAAAATTAAAAATTCTATTATACTAATGATAAAAATCCACTTTACAATTGATGAAGAACTTTGATGTAGCATGCCATAGATATCTTGTTCAGATACTTGTTTAAATTGCTGTTCTTTTTTCTTCCAATCTTTTTTTAATAATTCTAATTCATCCATAGGTTACGGATTTAATATTTTTTTCAGTTTTCCTTTGATACGATTCATTTTTACACGTGCATTTACCTCACTAATACCTAAAGTTTCTGCAATTTCTGTATAATCTTTGTCTTCAAGATATAAAAATATTAAGGCTTTTTCGATATCATTTAATTCGCCTATGGCTTTATACATTAGTTTTAATTGCTCTTCTTCTTCAAAATTGTACTCATCATCTTTCATTCGATAAAATTCGGTATCAAAAGGAGTAGTGTCAATACTTCTTTTCTTTTTACGATAGAGAGTAATAGCTGTGTTTAGTCCTACACGATAAGCCCAAGTAGTAAATTTAGAATCGCCTCTAAATTGTGGATAAGCTTTCCATAACTGAATTGTTATCTCTTGAAATAAATCCTTATGTGCATCCTCATCAGAAGTATATAGCCTACAAATTTTGTGGATAATATTCTGATTTTCTTTTAATTGTTTTACAAAACTTTCTTCAGAGGATGTTTTCATACATACTATTGGTAACTTGAAATCAAATTTTGTTACAATTTAGATTCAACTTTTTTATTGAAGTTATTTAAAAAACTGTCTATTAAAATCTTTATTCATTTGATAAAAGTAGTAAATTTGTATATAAACAGTTTGAAAATGAACATACCGAGTTCACCCTTAAAAAGAATTGTAATCATTGGTGGAGGTTTTGCTGGGATTTCAATTGCTAAAAAGCTTAAAAATAAAAAATACCAAGTTGTTTTACTAGATAAACACAATTATCATACGTTTCAACCTTTATTATATCAGGTAGCAACAGGCGGTTTAGAGCCCGATTCAATAGCATATCCTATTCGTAAAGTGATTCAAGAATATGATGATTTTTATTTTAGACTTGCAGATGTAAAAGAAGTTGTTCCGTCTGAAAATAAAATTGTTTCAGATATTGGTGAATTAAACTATGATTATTTAGTAATAGCTACGGGAACTAAAACCAACTATTTTGGAAACAAAGAGATTGAAAGAAATAGTATGTCTATGAAGACTATTCCTCAATCCCTTAATATCAGAAGCTTTATTCTTGAAAATTTTGAGCAGGCTCTTTTAGCAGATGATGAACAAGAGAGAGAGAATTTGATGAATTTTGTTTTAGTTGGTGGAGGTCCAACTGGGGTAGAGTTAGCGGGCGCACTGGCTGAAATGAAAAAAGCTATTTTACCTAAAGATTATCCTGATTTGGATATTGCTAAAATGCAAATTAATTTAATTCAAAGTACTGATCGGCTTTTGAATACTATGACTAAACAATCGTCTGAGGCTTCTGAAGCATTTCTAAAAAGTCTAGGCGTTAATATCTTTAAAAATGTTAGAGTAACTGGTTATGATGGGCATCTCGTTACAACTAATACTGATTTATCTTTTAATACTTCAACGGTAATATGGACTGCTGGTGTTCAAGGAAAATTGATTTCAGGTCTAAATAAAGAGGCGATTTTTGAACGAATTGATCGTGTAAAAGTTAATTCTTTTAATCAAGTTATTGGATATGAAAATATTTTTGCCATTGGAGATATTGCTATAATGCAAACTGACCAATATCCAAATGGTCATCCTCAAATGGCTCAACCAGCTATTCAGCAAGGAAATTTACTGGCAGAAAATTTAGTACGATTACAAAAAAATGAGACTCTTGTTCCTTTTGAATATTATGATAAGGGGTCTATGGCAACTATTGGTAGAAATAAAGCAGTAGTTGATTTGCCTAAGTATCATTTTCATGGAGTTTTTGCTTGGTTTGTCTGGATGTTTGTTCACCTTATTTCGTTAATCGGATTTAAAAATAAAGCAGTAGTTTTTTTAAATTGGGTCTATAATTATATTAGATTTGATAGAGAGGCCCGATTGATAATCAGACCCTACAAGAAAAAAGCAATGCAGCAAAGTTTTACAACAGATGAAATTTAAATGCAATCACTCGGGGTGGGAAATTTTTATTGATTTCCCTTACTTTTGTGACAATTCAAATATTTTATTAAAATTCTTTCATTACAATAAATTATGATTTCAGAAGCTCAATTTCAAAATGAATTAAATATTATTATTGCCAACGCCATTCGAGAAGATGTAGGAGATGGCGATCACAGTTCCTTAGCTTGTATTCCAACTGATGCAAAAGGTAAAGCAAAATTATTAGTAAAAGATGAAGGTGTCATTGCTGGAGTAGACTTTGCTAAACAAGTGTTCAACTATGTGGATTCAGGATTAGAAATAGAAACATTTATTCAAGATGGTGCCCAAGTAAAACATGGAGATGTAGTTTTTCATGTGGAAGGAAGTTCACAATCTATTTTAAAGGCAGAAAGATTAGTATTGAATAGTATGCAGCGAATGAGCGCTATAGCAACGAAAACTAACAGCTACGTAAAACTTTTAGAAGGCACTTCTACAAAAATATTAGATACTAGAAAAACTACACCTGGGTTTAGAGCTTGTGAAAAATGGGCTGTAAAGATTGGCGGAGGTGAAAATCATCGATTTGCTTTGTATGATATGATAATGCTTAAAGATAATCATAACGATTTTTCAGGGGGTATTTCTCAAGCCATTCAAAAAACGAAAGACTATTTAAAACAAACAAATAGAGATTTGAAAATTATTGTAGAAGCTAGAAATTTAGATGAAGTTCAACAGATATTATCTGCTGGTGGAGTATTCAGAATTTTATTAGATAACTTTGATTTTGAGACAACTAAAAAAGCAGTTGAATTAATAGGTAATCAATGTTTAACAGAATCTTCGGGTAATATTAATGAAGCTACTATTAGAAAATATGCTGAGTGTGGTGTAAATTATATTTCTTCTGGAGCGTTGACACATTCAATTTATAATATGGATTTAAGCTTAAAAGCAATATAATGATTCAAATAAGTAAAGAAGAAATTAAAAATTGGCCTGTAATAAAACAAATGATTACTTTATTGCAGGGTGTTACTTTTGATACATTACAAGGTATTTCTCTTTATGATTTGATTAAACATTATTTTATTGGACTAATTAAAGATGCTTTTACTTATAGGGCAAGTGCTATAGCATTTAGTTTTTTTATGGCCTTATTTCCGTTTGCTTTATTCATTCTCAATTTAATACCATTTATTCCTCTAGAACATTTTCAAGAAGACTTTCTAGAATTTGTTGCTCAAAGTGTACCACCCAATACATATGATGCCATAGCGACAATCTTGAAAGACATTATGAGTAATAGTTACAAAGGCTTATTGTCCTCAGGTTTTCTTTTGTCTGTTTTTTTAATGTCAAACGGAATTAATGCTTTGTTAGATGGTTTCGAAATGTCTTCGAATATTAGTAAAAAAAGAGGTTATTTTAGACAATATGGCGTTGCAATTGGTTTGTCCTTAGTTATTGCTTTTCTTCTTTTATTAACCGTAGCTACAATAGTTATAGTGGAAATTATTCTGCAACAAATTAAATTACAAGATTATGTTTCAAGTAATATTTCAATTTTGGAATGGTCAAGATATGGATTTGTTATTCTTATGATATTAACGATTACTTCTCTTATTTACAAGTTTGGTACCAAAGAAACGAGAAACATTCACTTTTTTAATCATGGATCAATAATGACAACTATTTTGTTTTTATTGTCTTCCTATGTTTTTGGTATTTATGTTGAAAAATTTGCAAGATATAATGAATTGTACGGATCTATTGGTACACTTTTAGTTATGATGTTTTATGTTTGGATTAACTGCATTTTATTGCTTCTAGGTTTTGAACTAAATGCATTTATTTATAAATTAAAACAAAAAAATAATTAACTTAGCAAATATTAACTCAAAAAAAAATGAATATGAAAAGAATCATTCTAACTTTATTAATTGCTTGTACGGCAATTTTTTCTCAAGCTCAAACAACTGTGTCAGGTGTAAAAGTAGACGGCAAATTAACTTTTGAAAGTAAAAGTTTAATTTTGAATGGGGCAGGTGTGCGTGAAAAGTTTTTTATGGATTTATATGTAGGTTCTTTGTATGTTACTAAAAAATCTTCTGATGGGAATGCGGTAATGAATGCTAATGAAAGTATGGCCATTAAATTGAATATTATTTCAGGTATGATAACTTCTGAAAAAATGATTAATGCAATAAATGAAGGTTTTGAAAATGCTACAAACAAAAAAACTGCTCCATTGAAAGCTAAGATTGATAAATTTAAAGGTTTCTTTAAAGAAAAAATCAATAAAGGAGATGTTTTTATTATTGGCTATACTCCAGAAGATGGGGTGGTTGTCTATAAAAATGGAACCAAAAAAGGATCAATAGAAGGTTTAGATTTTAAAAAAGCATTATTTGGTATTTGGTTGTGCAACAAGCCAGCTGATGAAGATTTAAAAGAAGGCATGCTTGGAAAATAAAAAAATCCCGATTTATTCGGGATTTTTTTATCCATGGTAAACTCTAGAAAATACAATTTTACCCTTTTCTATTTCTAAGAGTTCAGCGACATCCATATCATCTTCTCCTTCCACTTGTCTGATGTATTCCATAAATACTCGTTCTTCATTGGCTGTTAAAGAAGTGTTTTTATACTTTAAGCTAGGGAGATTATTAAAAGCCTCTTCCCACCAAAGCTTAAGTTCCGTTTTACCTTTTATAAGACCTTTAGTTTCTGGTTTTTTTATTTTTAATTTCGGACTAAAATGAGATGCCTCATCGTCATATAAACTTAATAAAGCATCTAGATCATGAGTGTTAAAGGCCTCGAACCAGTTTTTTGCGATTGATAAATTTTCTATTTTACTCATTTTGCATTATTAAAATAAGTTAAAACCTTAATTTTAATGTTTGTTATTTCTTGAAATATGAAAAATTATGATTGTTTTCAATTTTTAATAAACTTTCATAAATCAGTTGAATTACATGTTCAACATCTTCTCTATGAACCATTTCTACTGTTGTATGCATGTAACGTAAGGGTAGAGAAATTAATGCAGAAGGAACTCCACCATTACTATAGGCAAAAGCATCGGTATCTGTTCCTGTGACTCTTGATGAAGCATGTCTTTGGAATGGAATCTTTTTTTCTTCTGCTGTTTCTACGATTAAATCTCTTAGCTTGTTTTGTACTGCAGGAGCATAAGCGATTACTGGCCCTCTTCCCATTTTTAAATCACCCTCTATTTTTTTATCAATCATAGGGGTGGTTGTGTCATGACAAACATCTGTAACTATAGCAACATTTGGCTTAATTGTTTGTGTAATCATTTCGGCACCACGTAAACCAATTTCTTCTTGAACAGCATTAACTATGTAAAGTCCAAAAGGTAATTTTTTATTATTTTCTTTTAATAAACGTGCTACTTCTGCAATCATAAATCCTCCCATACGGTTATCAATAGCCCTACAGATGAATTTATTCCCATTTAAAATCTCAAATCCATCAGGATAGGTAATAACACAGCCTACATGAACTCCTAAATCTTCTACTTCTTGTTTTGAGGAACAGCCACAATCAATAAAAATATTTTCAATTTTTGGTGTCTCTTCTGCTTTTCCGCTTCTTCCTCTAGTATGTATGGCTGGCCAACCAAATACACCTCTTACTATTCCTTTTTTTGTGTGAATATTAACCCTTTTAGAAGGTGCTATTTGATGGTCACTTCCTCCATTTCTGATGACATAAATTAAACCATCTTCTGTGATGTAGTTAACATACCATGAAATTTCATCGCTATGCCCTTCAATAACAACTTTATATGGAGCTTCAGGATTAATCACACCAACAGCTGTGCCATACAAATCAGTAATAAAAGAATCAACATAAGGTTTTAGATAATCCATCCAAATTTGTTGTCCTTCATTTTCATAACCCGTTGGGGAGGCATTGTTTAAGTACTGCTCTAAAAATACTAGCGAATTCTCGTTTAAAATACTTTTGCTTTTCATTCTATATTTTTTTCGCTAAATTAAATATTTGGCATTAGAGTTGCTAATAATTTTAATAATTTTGACACATATATATAATAGGTAAGATGCAACAATTTTTTATAGTTTTAGTTTTTATTTTTTCAGGATTATCTTTTGCAAGAGCACAGAATAATTCTGGAATTTCAGATACCATTGAATATATACACGATTCAGATACCATCAAAGAAATTGTAATTGAAGAAGTGATGGTGTCAGATGAATATGCAATTAAACTAACTAAAGAAGAAAGAGAGCAAATTAAGTTGCTAGAAAAAAGAGTTCGTGTAGTTTATCCTTATGCTAAATTAACTGCTGAAAAATTAGTCCAAATAAATACGACTATGGCTAAATTAAAAACGGAAAAAGAAAAAAAGAAGTATTTTAAAATTGCTGAAAAATATTTAAACGATGAGTTTGAGCCTAAACTTAAAAAGTTATCACAAAAGCAAGGTCAAATACTAGTTAAGTTAATTCACAGGCAAACAGGGCAAACAACGTTTGATTTGATAAAGGATTATAAAAGTGGATGGAAAGCTTTTTGGTCTAATAAAACGGCTCAGCTTTTTAATATTAATTTAAAGAAAGAGTATAATCCAATGGATGTGCCAGAAGATTATTATATAGAAATGTTTTTGATAAAATGTTTTGCAGAAGGTAAATTGATAAGGCAAGCGGCCGCTAAACCTATCAATGAAGATGAATTGACTGAAAATTGGGTACAAAAGAATAGAGCAAGAGTTCAAGCGGAAAAAGAGATGGAAAAAAAGTAGATCTTTTTTATTAGCTATAACAATGTTACACGGTTAATAGGTACAATATTATTATATATAAGGAGTAACGTTTTATCTTTTACAGTTATTAGATTGAATAAGTTGAAACTTTATATTGTGTGTTATAAAGGCTTCGTGTAGTTGGTTTTTTGTTTGCAATAAAGATATAATAGGTTTAGCTGAATTAACTGGCGAAAGGTTAAAAAAAACTTTGTATTGTAACTTCTTGGTTTTAAGTGGGTAGAAAAATAAATTAAAAAAAGATTGTAAAAAGGTTTGGAAGTACGGAATAAGTTTCTACT
>NZ_JAGKWP010000111.1 GCF_021151785.1 Flavobacterium sp. | reverse complement strand
ATGTTAAATTTCAAGATAGAATAGAAAATGAAAAGTTATGACTAATTTTTAATTAGTGTTAAAAAATCTTCACGATCAATTTCAATACAGCCTAAACTGGCCAAGTGGTCGTTGTAAACTTGACAGTCCAATAAGCGATAACCTGCAAATTCTAATTGTTTAGCTAAATAGATGAAAGCTACTTTACTTGCATTTGAAACAGTAGAAAACATGCTTTCACCACAAAAAACATGTCCCAAATCTATACCATATAAACCACCAACTAATTGATTGTTTTGCCAAACTTCTACGCTTTTAGCTATACCTAGAGTGTTTAATTTACAGTAGGCTTCTACCATTTCATTAGTTATCCATGTGCCTTCTTGCCCTTTTCTGAATGCTTTTTTGCAATGGGTAATTACTTCGCGAAAAGCCGTGTTAAAGGTGATGTTAAATTTTTTTTGATTAATGATGTTCCGCATACTTTTGGAAATTTTTAGGTCTTCAAAAAACAACACCATTCGCTCTTCTGGACACCACCATAATATGGGTTCATCCTCATTAAACCATGGGAATATACCATTTTGATAAGCTAATAATAAGCGTTCTGGAGATAAATCACCTCCAATAGCAAGTATACCTTCAGGTGAAGTTTGGGTAGAAGGAGGGAAGTATAATTCTTTGGAAAGGAAGTACATAAATTTTTTATTTAGAAGTTTAAAAAGAAAAAGTCAGAAACAATTAAATTTCTGACTTCTAAATTTTTATTTCTAAACCTTAGAAGGGTAGATCATCGTGTTCTTCTTCATTGAAGTTAGTTGCGGGTTCAAAAGCATCTGCTGCTGGCATTGGCGGCATCATTTGCGCAGAAGAAGCACTCGTTCCTGAAGTTGCAGTCGCCATTCGCTCAATTCTCCATCCTTGTATAGAATTAAAATATCTCGTTTCTCCTTGAGGGCTCACCCATTCTCTTCCTCTTAAGTTGATCGAAACTTTTACGGGTTCTCCCACTTGGTAATTGTTTAGATCGTCTACTCTAGCTTGAGTGAATTCAATTAATATATGTTGAGGATATTGTTCTTCTGTAGTAACAACTAATTCTCTTTTTCTAAATGATGCACTAACCTCTTGGATAGGATTAATGACTTTGATTTTTCCGATTACTTCCATGATTCTTTAATTTTATTTATCTGCTAATAATAATTTCCAGGCGTTTAAAACTTGATTTTGGTCTAAATATTCTTTTGCTTTTTCAAATTTCTTGTTTAAGTCGTCTGCGCTTAAAACAGCTTTGACTTCAAAATTTTCTTTTACAAAGATAGTAATTTCTTCTTGAGTTGGAATTTTTTCTACATTTCCTAGTTTTCCTAAATCATTTCCATTGAAAAACGTACTTTCTTTTATAAAAGCTGGAATTTGATCTACTCCAATGCCTAAAGTAGTTAATGGTTTTTCAACCTCAAATAAGCCAGCATTAGCTCTACTGTACCAGTTACCACCTAATCTTGATACTACATCAATTTTATGTTGGTCAATCATATTGTTTTCATCCAAAACTTCTTCACGTATGTGGATTTTTACCACTTCACAAATGACTAAATTACCAGCACCTCCTTGATCACCTAAAGCAATAATCTCATTAACTTTGCATTCAAACTGTACTGGACTCTCAGCTACTCGAAAAGGCTTGATAAGATCAGAAGCTAACATTGTAAATCCAGCTTTTTCAAACTCATTTACTCCGTCAGGATATTCTGTACTCGACAAACTCATTTGTTGTACCATATCATAGTTAACAATATTAATTACTACTTCCTTAATGTCTTGTACATTGATTAAAGTATGCTTAATCGTGTTGTTGCGAACTCGTCGAGCAGGTGAAAAAATTAATATAGGAGGATTGCTACTAAATACGTTAAAAAAACTAAATGGAGATAAATTGGGTGTTCCATTTTCATCTATTGTACTAGCAAATGCTATAGGTCTTGGAGATACCGCGGTTTGCAAATATCCTTGTAATTTAGCTGGCGCAAGTTCTTTGGGATTGATACTTAACATTAGTCTTGTTTTTTTAGCAAATATAATTCAAAATGCGCTTTTTTTTACCATTCAAAAATAGAATTCAAAGTCTTAGTGTTGTTTTTGCTTAACTTTTGACTTTTAACAAAATAAACTTTATTTTTACTCAAATTTGAAAACATGCAATTTTCTGAAAAGCGTAACCTGACGCGTTGGGTCATTATCATCTCTTCTTTTGTAATAGCTTCCTTGATTTTATGGAATACCTATAGTTTTTTTCAAATTTTTAAAGAGGAAGAGAGAAATAAAATGGAGTTATGGGCCACTGCTCAGAAAAGTTTAATTAACGCAACTTTAGATTCGGATATTCAATTGCCTTCATATATTATTGAGAATAATAAAACGATTCCTTTGATATTGGCAGATAAAAAACTTAATATTGTTAATACTAAAAATATTGATTCATTAATTGCAAAAGACTCGTTGAAATTAAAAGATTTTTTTGAGAGTATTAAAAATCAGAATCAGCCTATTAAGGTAAATTGGTCGTCTAATGATTATTATTGGTTGTATTACGGCGATTCACCCATGTTAAATAAATTGAAATACTATCCTGTTGCTTTGTTGCTTGTTGCCTTCTTGTTTGGCGGTGTTGTGTATAATTTTTATAGGGCAACAAAAATGGCTACTCAAAATAAATTGTGGGCGGGTATGGCAAAAGAAACGGCTCATCAAATAGGAACACCACTGTCTTCTTTGATTGGATGGCTAGAGTTATTAAAGATGGAGGATATTGATCCAATAACTATAGAAGAAATTGAAAAAGATATCAATCGTTTGCAGACTATTACAGATAGATTTTCAAAAATTGGTTCAGAACCTTTAGTAGAAAAAAGAGATATTGTAAAAGAAACGAGACATTCTTTTGAATACTTGCAGTCGAGAACTTCAAAACAAGTAGAGTTTGAGTTTAAAGCCCCAAATAAAACTATTTATGTAAATATCAATCCAACGTTACACAGTTGGACGATTGAAAATTTAGTTAAAAATGCTATTGATGCGATGAAAGGTAAAGGGAAATTGTCTGTTGAAATTGTTGAAGGAGAAAAGCAAGTTTATGTCACTATAACAGATACAGGTAGTGGTATTCCTAAGAATAAATTTAAGAAAATATTTGAGCCAGGATATACTTCTAAGAAAAGAGGTTGGGGATTAGGATTGTCTTTAACTAAAAGAATTGTGAGTGACTATCATAAAGGAAAAATAAGGGTTGTACACTCTGAAATAGGTAAAGGAACTACTATACAATTGATATTTAATAAAGTGCATTGAAACATGTTTTTCTAAAAAAAGCGAGCCGTTATTTAAAAATAACGGCTCGCTTTTTTTAGAAGTTGGAAGCAATTTCAGTAGCTAATGCACTGAAAGCTTCTGGTGTTAATTGTGTCTTTCTTTGGAATCGCATATCTTCCATATCTTGTAATGGAATGAGATGAACGTGTACATGAGGAACTTCAAGTCCAACGACAGCTACTCCAATTCTCTTACATGGAACCACTTTTTCTAATGCAATAGCCACTTTTCGAGAAAATGCCATAAGTCCTAAGTAGTGGTCTTCATCCATGTCAAAAATCTTATTGATCTCTTGTTTTGGAATACATAAGGTGTGTCCTTTAGCGTTAGGGTTTACATCTAAAAAAGCTAAGTACTTATCGTCTTCAGCTATTTTGTAACAAGGGATTTCTCCGTTTACTATCTTAGTAAAAATTGAGCTCATAGTATTGTTTGCGATTTATCAGTTAGCCAATTTTTAGCACATTGACTAATCGATACATTAAATTAGTCACGTGTGATTTCTAAAATTTCAAAATTTAATTTACCATTAGGTACACTAATTTCAGCAATTTCTCCTACTTTTTTCCCTAATAATCCTTTTCCAATAGGCGAAGTTACCGAAATTTTTCCAGTTTTTAAATCAGCCTCACTTTCTGCAACCAAAGTGTATTTAAGTTCCATTCCGTTGGCCTGATTTTTAATTTTTACAGTAGACAATACCAAAGCTTTAGATACATCAAGTGTAGATTCATCTATAATTCGAGCATTAGCCACTAATTCTTCCATTTTGGCAATTTTCATTTCTAGAAGTCCTTGGGCTTCTTTAGCTGCATCATATTCTGCATTTTCAGATAAATCTCCTTTGTCTCTTGCTTCGGCAATTGCTTGAGAAGCCTTAGGGCGTTCAATTGCTTTTAAATGATCTAATTCGTCTTTTAATTTCTTTAATCCTTCTGCTGTATAATAAGATACTTTACTCATAACATCATGGTTTTATAAAATAGAAAAAATCCCATGAATGTGGGATTCCTTTTTACAAAGATACATTATTTTTTATATTTTTTGTTAACTAATATTTAGTTTGTCAAATATAAAAATTAAATTTGATTTTTATTATATATTATCATATGGCACGTTATTTTTCTTTTTTATTATTAATCATTATTACTTCTTGCGATCGAGACCGAAATAGTAGTGTAAATAATAATCCTTATTTACCTAATTATTCTTTTGATATTATGTTGAATATGAATTTACCTCAATATAATCCACTAGTATATCCTTCTAATGCCGTTTATGTTAATACAGCAGGGGCTGGAATTCGAGGTATTATAGTTTTTAATGCAGGAAGTGGTAACTATTTAGCTTATGATGCAGCTTGTCCTAATCAAGCTTTAGCCGATTGTTCAACCATGACAATCACTGGAGTAAATGCAATTTGTGCGTGTGATAATGCAAGTTATAGTTTGTTTACTGGTTTGGCTGCTGGAAAACAATATCCAATGAAATCATACAGAGTCCAAATGATTGATGCTACTACGTTGAGGGTTTATAATTAAAAAAGGTTAGTTTGATATCAGACTAACCTTTTTATTTGCATGGGTCACCAAATTAAAACTTCATGTTGATTCCTGCTAGGAAATTGATTCCTGCTTGTGGATAGAAGCCTGCGCCTTCAATGGTAGTAATAGATGTAGGGCTGCTCCAATTGTCATCATAAGTATAAAAATACCCGTTTGATTCATACATTCTGTTAAAGATGTTGTTGATTAATCCTGAGAAAACAACTGATTTTATACCTTTATTTATTTTCCATTCGTAATTTACACTTAAATCATTTACAAAATAATCAGGTAAAATAGATTTTTTGGCATCAATATTTCCCATGTATTGTTGACCAACAAATTTAGAAAGTAGGCTAACTTGAAAATGCTTAACTGGTAATAAGGTAATATTGTTCCCAATAATTACGTTAGGAGAAAAAGCAATGTTGGTATTACCTAAATTAGTCAGTAGGCCATCACGCTGGAAATAAAAATTTTGATTTTTATTTTGACTTAAGGTAATATTTGGCGAAATAAATAGCCAATAGTAAGGTTTAACGGTAGATTCGATTTCTAAACCAGCACGGTAGCTTCTTCCACTGTTAGCAAAAATTGGTGAGCCAACATCGTTTAAAGCTCCGGTTAGAACTAACTGGTTTTTATATTGCATGAAAAAGGCATTTACATTTAATTTGATTTTAGATCTAGTATATTTCCACCCTAATTCATAATCAAATAATCGTTCTGGTTTAGCAGCTCCGTTTTCATAATCATCACGTCTTGGTTCTTTGTTAGCGATACCAAAATAGGCATAAATGTTATTAGATGAATTAATTTGGTAATTCAAACCTGCTTTTGGGTTAAAAAAACGAAATGTGTCATTAACATCGTCAAATTTTGTGCTGTTAGCTTTGTAAAAGACCACGCGGTATTGTAAATCGGCGAATATATTAAGTTTGCCAAATTGTTGGGAAGCTTTGGTGTAGACATTCACATCATCTTTATTTCCATAATTATCATAATAACGATTTCTGCTTGGAACATAATATTGAGTCCAAATCACTTCTCCAAAGTGCTTTCCGAGATATCGATTAGCTGCTCCACCAATCATTATATCTGTTTTGTTTGTATTGTAATTGATGGAATAAGTTGCTCCAAAAAAATCATTGTCCAGCCAACGCTTTCTTACTAAATCAGTGGTTGTTAATCCCATAAAATCAGGTAAATTATAGTCAGCAAAAGAAGCGTCTTCTTTGTATTGCTCAAAATATCCTTTGCCAATGGTATAATGTAAGGCTACATTAGATTGCCAATTGGTTGCATATTTTTGATTCCATAATAATTGGAAATGATTTTGGTTGTAATTGTCTATTTCGTTATTGTAGAATTTAATTGCACCCGAGGCATCAGTATATTGTCCTACTGAATTGTAAGTTCGGTCGTTTTTTAGCTTTTCTTCATCCTCAAGTCCATTCCAAGCTTGATATGTTTTTTCTTTACCTCCAAAAGCAATTGCTTTTATTATAGTGTTTTTTGTGATATAATTAGCATTAAAGAAATAACCAAATAAATCACTTGACGCCCGATCTATATATCCGTTAGAATGAATATTTGAGATTCGAGCATTCATTTCAAAATGCTTGTTTAGTCCTGTTCCAAAAGCTAAAGTGTGTTTTCTAGTGCCAAAACTTCCCACTGAATTAGCTATTTCTGCATACGCATTTTTTTGTGCCGCTTTAGTTTGCATGTTAACACTTGCCCCAAATGCTCCAGCGCCAGTAGTTGAAGTTCCCACTCCTCTTTGTAATTGGATACTTTCTAGAGAAGAAGCAAAATCAGGTAAGTTTACAAAAAAAGTACCTTGACTCTCACTGTCATTAAAAGGAATACCATTTAAAGTTACATTAATTCTTGAGCCATCACTTCCTCGAACTCGCATATAGGTATATCCTACACCTGCGCCAGCATCTGTAGTAGTAACGACCGAGGGTAAATAGTTCAACAAGATTGGGATGTCTTGACCTAAATTTCTAGGCGCAATAGCTTCTTTAGAAATATTAGTAAAAGTTACTGGGTTTTTGTCTTTTGCTCTAACCGCTGAAATTAAAACTTCCTCAATTGATTTTACAGAATCTTTAGGCTGTTCTTGAGCAAAAGAACTTATCGAAATGAACACAGATAGAATACTTAAAGTAATCTTGACTTTCGACTTTCTTTTTTTTTTGAATAAATACATCATTCGTAAATTTTACGAATAAAAGGGGTAATTACTCTTGGGTTAAATAATAAAATTAATGTGGAGAAATGAAAACGCTATTTTGGCCTTCAATAGTGTTAGTTTCTCTTTTCCTTGGCAGCATTACCCGCCCAGGTTCATTGGGTATGATCTCAGCCCGAAATGTAGGGCACCCCTTTGAGACGCGGCAAAGATAATATAATTTCAGATTTGTGAATTCAGATTTCAGATTTTTTGGTCATTAGATTTTCCATGTGTGCGTCCTGTCTAAAAGTCTAACGATCTAACAGTCTAAT
>NZ_JAGKWP010000205.1 GCF_021151785.1 Flavobacterium sp. | reverse complement strand
CCGATAGCTATCGGGGTCGGGACTCTTTTTATTTATACTTATTATAATAAGAATTACTTCAATAAAGCCCCAGCCTGCTCGTGCGTAAGCGGCTTTACCAGGTAATTATTAATTCCTAAATGATTCATTTGTAAGATATCCATGATGTCTTCAGAGCTTGACAAAGGATAAACCGTTGTTTGAGCAAAGGTACCTGCCAATTCTCTGTTATACTTTTCTAAAAACTGGAAACCATTCATAATAGGCATGTTGATGTCTAAAAAAATGATGCCTTTTTGCGTATTCTGCTGGTTTTCCAGCTGAGATTTTAAAATCGCTAAGGCTTCTTCCCCATTTGTAGCAATATAAATCTTATCCTGAGTTAAATATTTACTTATTATTCGTTGATGTATAAAATTCTGAATCTCATCATCATCCACCAATAATACCCATTCAACCTTTGAATTCATGCTTTAAACAACTTAATGCTATTAACAAATTAATAAATCAACACTGATTTACACAATAAAATATTAAAAAAGGTACAGAAAAATGAACTAAATACAAACTTATTCATTTAAATTCTCGTACAAATGAGTAATACTGTGATTCGCTGGCAAATAACTATTATTTAAGTAATAAATGGGTATTACTTAAATTTTGAAGCTACTGCCGATTCTATTTTGGAACAATCAAAGATAGAAAAAAAAGTCACACTAATTCGATTTGTTGAATAAAAAAATTTAAAGTGACATGAATACACCTGTACATGCAAGGATCGAAATGATTCTAAAACATTTTAATTTGAATCAGAAACAATTGGCTAAGCAAGCTGGGTTACCAGAAAATACGTTATCCAACGCTAAGAAAGGAAAGAACATTCCTAACATTGAGTTCTTCAATGCTATCTACAAAGCCTTGCCTACAATCAATCCGCACTGGTTGTACATGGGCAATGGACACATGTTAGCAGATAACCAGAATGGTACCGTCTCTTCTATTGATGAGCATGAGATTGCTAAAAAAATGGATAGCATGATCAAAGAAATTGATTACTTGCGCGAGCAGATCCGTGATAAGGAAGAGATCATTAATCTTCTGAAAACAAATCGTGTTGTATAGATATCACGAAACATTACTAACGGCAAAACGAAAAAAAAACATTTGAGTGTCTGCATGCGCAGATCTTAAACATAAATCGACGAAAAAGAAGAGCGTCCCGACCCCGATAGTTAT
>NZ_JAGKWP010000110.1 GCF_021151785.1 Flavobacterium sp. | reverse complement strand
GTAATATTTTTATTAATTTCATTTTGCGGCTACTTGTTTTGGCCGTTAAATCATTTCCATATTCTGGAAAACAATTCCCTGTGATAGAAAACACCCTCCAAAAAAATTAATTAAATTTCTGATTTACAGATAATTAAAAACAATTAATATTCTGGCATTTTAATAGCAAATACAGATTTAAAATCAAGTATACTGCTATGAAAACATATAAAAAACCATTTGTATTTGTTGTCGAAGACAATGAAGCATACGCTCAAATGATCGGCTTTCAGCTTGAACAAAAAAGATTTCAGGTAGAAATTTTCAATTCGGGTGAAGAATGCTTACAGAATCTTTTTAAAAGCCCGGATATTATTGTTTTAGATTATATGCTAGGTTCTATGGACGGCATAGAAGTTTTGAAACAGGTTAAAGCTATTAACCCGGATATACAGGTAATTTTTTTATCGGCGCAAGACAACATTCTCATTGGAATTAATAGCCTGAAATATGGAGCATACGATTATGTAACAAAAGACGATGATGCTTTTTTAAATCTCTCTCTTGCCATTACAAAAATTCTGATGTTAAAATCTATTGTAAATACGGAGACACAAAAAGATGTATTTAAGAAAGCGGCAATTGCCATGTTGTTTGTGGTAACAGCAACCTTATTGTTTTTAAAGTTTATTTATTAAACGATGAAACGCCTTTGCAATTATTTGTTTGTACTTACAGCCGCGCTGCTATTAAACGCCTGTACTACGCAAAACTTATTTCAGAATAGTAAACATAACTATTCTGCATGTGACTCTATTCCTCCTGGTATTCCAGAACATATACTTAAACCTGATGATAAGATTACAATCAGTATATGGAGCCATGATGACCTTAGTGTTGGTTCTCTATTCGGTGTATATAACTCCAACGAAGTGTACGGAAAATGGATCATGATCAACCAACTGGGCGAAGTAACACTGCCTCAAATCGGGACGGTTGTGCTTGGTGGGTTAACACCCCGGGCTGCCGGAGATTCTTTAAGGACACTATACGCAAAATATATTGTTGACCCGGTAGTAGTAGTAAAAGTAATCAACATGGAAGTTACAGTTCTGGGAGAGGTATTTAAAGCAGGTAAATACACCATAGATAAGGATTACAACACAGTTGTTGAAATGTTGGGATTAGCTGGTGGACTTGATTTTTATGCTGACAAAAAACATATCCAGGTAATTCGCGGAAGCGGTTCCGATACAAAACAATTTACACTCGACCTGACATGCATGGACGATTATAAACAAAAAAACTTAGTACTTGAAGCAGGTGATGTTATATATGTTCCTACCCGAAAGAGTAAAATGGTAGATAAAAAAGCTCCTGTATTAATTGCAGTTTCGTCAACGCTTACCGCAACACTGGTTCTAATCAAATTCTTTCAATAGCGTACACAGAGATGAAAAAATATACAGAGTTATTGCAGAAACATCAAAACAAAGGATTTACCTTGCTGGATCAGACTATTGTAAGCGGAGGTAATTTTATCACTTCATTTATGTACGCCAGGATATTGGGACTTGAAATTTATGGTTTCTTTGTTCTTTGCTGGATGCTGGTGCTGTTTATTTCAGGTTTGCAGCAATCATTCATTTTTAATCCTATGACAAGCATATATGCCTACAAATCCATTGAAGAAAACAGGGATCAATATATCCAATCATTATTTTCTTTGCAGTTATTATTCAGTATCATGAGCTCTGTGTTTGTAATGCTCATGCTATATATAGACATATTATTCATTCAAACTCCGCGCCTTGAAGGTTTACTATTCATAATACCTGCAGCTGTTTTCGCATTTACAATGCAGGACTTCTTCAGAAAAAAATTCATTCTAACCGGCAAACCACAAATAACTTTTTTGCTGGATGTATTATGCACAGCTTTGCTTCTTGGATTATTATTTTCCGGCTACGCCTCTACAGTCAGAAACATATTTTCAATTATTACTATCAGCTTTATTACAACAGCAATTACAGGTTATTTAATATCAGGCATACAAATAAATCTGCACTTATTCAATTTTACAATCAGCAATCACTGGATGCAAGGAAAATGGCTGATCCTTACATCTGTCATACAATTATTCTCCGGGAATTATTTTATAGTTGCCGCAGGTGTTTTATTAGGTACGGCCGAAATCGGTATAATCCGTATTGCTCAAAATATTGTCGGCGTATTGAATATTTTATTCATCGCCATGGAATCCTATATCCCGGTTTCCGCTTCAAAAATATTTCACAATCTAGGGGCTGCAGCCTTAATCAAATATTTAAAATCTGTTACCATCAAAGGCTTACTCATAACAAGTATCTTATGCATATCCATCGCGTTATCTTCTTCAAAGATTATAGCGGTGCTGTATGGAAGGGCTTTTATTGAATATTCCGGTACTGTTCAGATCTACGCGCTATTCTATATACTTGTTTTTATATCTATACCTCTGAGATTTGCAATCCGGACAATCGAACAAAACCATCATATATTAATTGGTTATATAATCAGTTCTGTATTCAGTTTTATATCCGCAAATGTTCTTATAACACATTATGGAATTTATGGAGTGCTTTCAGGTATTATTATCAGCCAGCTACTCACTCAATTTTGGTATATCTATTCATTAAAAAATTACTGCTATGCACATCATTCACTTAGTACTAGGTAAAGCGAATCCGGATAGAATGAATGGAGTCAATAAAGTTGTTGACAACCTCGCCAAAGAACAAACATCGTTGGGGTATCGTGTAAGTGTTTGGGGGATCACTCCTGCCCCGCAAGAACAAACTACGGCTCGAGTATACGATTTAAACTTATTTCAATCTAAAAAAAATAAACTTGTCATTGATGCATCAATAAAAAAAGCAATCAGCGAATGTACGAAAGATACTGTATTTCACATCCACGGAGGCTTCATTCCAGAATTTTATCACTTTACTAAACTCCTGAATAAATATGGGCTGGATTTTATTCTGACTCCACACGGAAATTATGCAGCTAATGCGTTAAGAAAAAACGGACTGCTTAAAAGCATCTATTTTAATTTTTTTGAAAAAAATATTCTTTCAACTTGTAAAGCCGTTCATTGTCTCGGGGCGGGAGAAAAAAATGATATCGACAAGGTACATGCACTATCAAAAAAAATATTAATTCCCAATGGTCAGCGCATGGAAGATATCCCGTCTGCAAAGATTCGACGACAAGCAAGCGTACCCGTTTTTGGATATTGCGGCAGGCTTACCCGTGACCAAAAAGGCCTCGATCTTTTATTAGCAGGGTTTAAAAAATATAAAGATAAAAAAGGTACCGGTGAACTTCGGCTAATAGGAAATGGAGAATATATGAACGAAATGCAGGCATATATCAAAAAAAATAACTTAATTGATTCTGTATTTTTTCTCGGAACACGCTATGGAGAAGACAAATTCAATGAAATTGCAGCTATGGATGCATTTTATCACCCATCACGCAATGAAGGTTTACCTACTGCAGTCTTAGAAGCTGCTGCCAATGGCATTCCATGTGTGGTAAGCGCATTTACAAATATGGGTGAATATATTCAAGATAATAATGCAGGTATCTTTTTAAAAGATAATACACCGGATGAAATTTCACAATCCATGTTCCAAATAGAAACATGGAAATACCAGAACAAAATTGAACAGATTGGCGCCAATGCAGTTGAAATGATTAAACAGCATTTTAACTGGAACAACATTGCCCGGGATCTGATTAGTATTTATAAAGAATAATTTTTATATGAATAACCTTCAACAAATCATCCGGATTTTTCAGCCCGCATTTAAAGGCCTACCTTTTATTATAGGCCTAATGGCTGTTATGATTTTTATCGCGAGCAGAATTGTCCGCTACAGTACCCCCATGTACGAATGTACCGGCAGAATCAAACTGGAAGACCCCAATATAGATATCTCTAATACAAATCTTTTTAAAACTTTTGATGTATTTAATAATCCCAGCAAAATAATGGCCGAAGTAGAGGTTGTTAAATCTCCGGAAATGCTTCGTGCTGCACTTGCTACTATACCTTTTGATGTATCATACTTCAGAGAAGGAAAAATAAGAACATCCGAATTATTTTACGACAGTCCTTTCACAATTAAATACGATATAAGTGATGAGGCTTATTATGGCGTAAACTTTCATGTAAATATCATTGACACAACAAAATTTACTCTGGATTACACATTTAATGAAAAACCCTTTCACTCTACCGAATCTTTCAATACACCTGTAAAATTAAAAGGAATAGACCTGTTCGTAAAATTAAATTCCGAAGTATTAAAAAATAAACCCGGCATTCTGATTACAGACAAATATTATTTTACTATTAGCTCCATCGAACAACAAATGGAGGCATTAAGCAAAAATGTTGATGTTAATGAACTCGACAAAGATATTCCCGTGATACGGATTATCTGCAGACATCCGGTTCCGGAAAAAGCAATGTTGCTTGCCAATACATTAATGCAAACATATATCGATGAAGGAATACGCATTAAAACAGGTGCAGCAAAAAAAACGGTTGATTTCATAGATCAGCAATTAATTGACATTGGAAAAAAATTAGTTGATTCAGAAAATGAATTAGAAAATTATCGTTTAAAAAATGACATTACCAATACAAAGCTTGAGGTTGAAACAGATTTGAAAAAAATAGCTCAATTAAAAATACAATTGACAAATGTAGAGATGAACCTGGCAACATTAGACACCATAGATTTCTACGTCAATCAGGGGAACGAAGATTTCTTGTCAAAAGCCGCCAATTATGAAGGCTACGGCGGACTCCTTTATACAGAATTGATGAAACGTCTGAAAGACCTGCAGGCGGAGCGTAGAGAATTGCTGCTTAAGTACACACCAGACAATGAAAAGATAAAAATCATCAACAGCAATATTGATGATGTAACCTCTTATATTAAAAAGAATATACAGAACGCCAAAAACGGCATGCGGATTCAGCGTGACAAAATACAGGAAGATATCCGCCTCGCTGAAATTCCATTTGAAACTGTACCTACCAAGGAAAAGCAACTTGTTATCCTCGAACGTAATTTTAAATTAAACCAGGAAATCTTTAATTTCTTAACAGAAAAAAATACCGAAGCCAGCATTGCCCAGGGCGCAACTTTTTCTTTTCACAGAATCATTCAGCGTGCAACAATTCCCTCCAAACCTGTATCTCCGAAAAAAACATTCACGTTAATTATATTCGGATTTCTGGGATTACTTATCAGTTTGGCGATCATTTACATTTATGAAGCGATAAGTTCAAGAGTAAAATATAAAGATGAATTGGAAAAAAATTCTACATGCCCGGTTATTGCAGACATTCGGCATGAAAATAAAAAATATTTTTCAAAGTCTGATTTTTATGCATTGGCCACCAGGCTTATTATTTCAGACCCAAACGATCAGATTATTACAGTAACGTCAAGCATAGATAAAGAAGGTAAAACATATATTGCCGAAGGCCTTGCTCATGCATTTGCTGACATGAAAATTCCTGTATTGCTGATTGGAAGCAATCTTCGAAATCCGTCGATTGGAATGCAATATAATTTAATAGCCCAAAAAGGTTTTTCTGAATATATTACAGAAGAACTTGATTTTAACCAGTGCATATATCAGCAACAATCAGACTTGTTTATCATGCCCGAAGGGAAATCAGCATTTATTCCGGAAGCAATTTTTACAAGACCCGAACTGGAAACTAAATTAAAAGCGCTTCAGAAAACATTTAAAATAATCATTCTGGATACAACATCTTTTGATACTGCACTGGATGCATTGCCTTTATTGAAAATTAGCAACATCACGTTATACCTTTTCAGGGCTAATTTTACTAAAACCAAGCTATTGATAGAACCGGATCTGTTAAAAGAAGAATACAAACTTGACAATATCCGGCTAATACTGAATGATGTTGAAGAATTTTCAAAAATGAAAAAGGATAACGGAATCCGGAAATTGATAAAAACCACATCCCGAAAGGTTCTGATATTTATCCGGAAAATTACCCGTATTAAAAAATAACACCTGTTATGGGGCTGCAAAATCAACCAACATTAGAAACATTAAATATCTCCAGGAAAATATTTCCGTGGCTGGTGGCTATTCTATTTTTGCGCCTGGTGGGATTTTCAACAATCAGTGATAGCGCAGCAATAGCCAAAGTCTTAAAAACAGGAATTGGTTTGGCCATGACCACATTAATTCTATTCATATTTTTCAGACTCATAAAGAAAGGATTTATACCCTCTTTCCGCTATCAACACGTTCTGGCTATATTACTTTATTCTCTTTACCTATCCTTAGGATTACTTTCTCTTGTATGGACTTCCGACGTTGCTGTTTCTGCGCTACAGATCACCCGTGATATTGAAATGCTAGTATTCTCCTTTTTTTTCATTTATATTATTGTGATGCTGAATCACTATTATCCGCAGCATTACATTCGCATTAGTGCCATAATTGCTCCGGCAATTATCTTAAACCTGAGTATCTTTTTAATCGGGAATATTGTAGCTCCAGATATATTCATCCGCAAAACGCACGGTGGCGAAGTAAGCCGCTTAGGTGGTCAAATGATGAATCCAAATGAGCTGGGAATGTTGTGTGGCGTTGCCATTGCTTGCTGTTTTGCTGAGCTTAAACAAAAAGCCAATCTGGTCTGGAATGTCATTATGATTTTGATTGCACTATATGCATTGTTTATTACAGGTTCACGCTCATCCATGATTGGTTTCTTTCTCGTGGCAATGTACTATGTTATTATATCAAAAAGTTATACGTTGAAAGCTACTGTTGTAGCTGTAGGAATTCTAGTCATGCCCATTGTTGTGAATGTTATTTTCCTGAAAGAAGGTGCTAAAACATCCGGCACTTCAGGAGCTGAGGAAGTATTATCAATGACCGGCAGGTTACCTTTCTGGGAAGCCCTTCTGACAGAAGGTTTGCCAAATGAACCCTTGCTTGGATTTGGCTTTATGCGTATTAATTATACCACGTATTTCCAGGGAGCGCACACCTACCCTGCTGCGATGACACACAATACGTTCATACAGGTATTGATGAATTTAGGGTTTATTGGATTTCTGGTCGTGTTATTACAAATGAGCTTTATGATACGTGCAATTATTAAGGTTGAAGATAAGGTTCAAAAAGAACTCATATTTACTATGCTCATACCTATTTTAATTAATTCATTCACAGAATTCGGTATCTGGGGTGAAGTGAATTATTCAATTCTTTTATATCAATTAATCATTCTTACTATCGTTATCCGGTATAATAACCGATTCAATGTGCTCCAAAAGATTATTCAAAGAAAAAAGTTAAACATCCAGTAAAAGCAGCAATATTATTATTCAAATAAATTTATCTGAATAATAATAT
>NZ_JAGKWP010000109.1 GCF_021151785.1 Flavobacterium sp. | reverse complement strand
TTAATTTGATTAATAAATTAGATGATAAAATTAAAATAGCCAAAAGTAAAGGACTTGAGTATAAATTAGTAGCTTCTGAACCCTTAAAAAAAAGAGATAAAAATGCTAATAATAAATATACAAAAAGAAACCATTTCCCTTTTTGAAATTCAAATAAGTTATTATATCTAAAAGTGATAGGATTTGAATTTTTTCCAGACAATAAAAATAATATGTTTCCGAAGCATATTATGAAAGGAATGTAAATATGTAAAAATCCTTTAATCAATTTTAATCGAAGTATTTATTTTTTATACTCTTTCACCGCCTCAACAAATGCCTTAGCATGATCCACAGGGATATTTGGTAAAATACCGTGACCTAAGTTTACGATGTATTTGTCTTTTCCGAATTCGTCAATCATTTCGTGAACCATTTTTTTGATGGTTGGGATTGGAGAAAGTAAACGACTTGGGTCAAAATTTCCTTGTAACGTGATGTCACCACCAGTTAAATAACGCGCATTTCTAGGCGAACACGTCCAGTCTACTCCCAAAGCAGAAGCTTTTGATTTTGACATTTCATTTAAGGCAAACCAACAACCTTTTCCAAAAACGATTACTTCTGTTTCTTCGGCTAATGCTTCTACGATTTGGTTGATGTATTGCCATGAGAATTCTTGATAATCAACCGGAGAGAGCATTCCACCCCAAGAATCGAAAATCTGAATCGCATTACAACCTGCTTTTACTTTTTCTTTTAAGTATAAAATAGTTGTATCAGTAATTTTTTGTAATAGTAAGTGAGCCGTAACTGGATTTGAAAAGCAAAATCCTTTAGCGGTATCAAAACTTTTAGAACCTTTTCCTTCAACAGCATAACAGAAAATAGTCCATGGCGAACCAGCGAAACCAATAAGCGGAACCTCATCGTTTAACATCTCTTTAGTTAATTTTACCGCATCCATCACATAACCTAAAGTTTCATGAATATTCGGCACAAAAACTTGATTTACTTGTTCAGCAGTACGAATTGGATTTGGAATTATTGGGCCTAAATTATCTTTTAATTCTACGTGAATCCCCATAGCTCTTGGCACTACTAAAATATCTGAAAATAAAATAGCAGCATCTGGTTTTACAATTCGAATAGGTTGAACTGTAATTTCAGCAGCTAATTCAGGTGTTTCACAACGGGTAAAAAAATCATATTTATCGCGTAATGCTCTGAATTCTGGTAAATATCTTCCAGCTTGACGCATCATCCAAACTGGCGGACGTTCAACTGTTTCTCCTTTTAAGGCTCTTAGAAATAAGTCGTTTTTTAACATAGTTTACGGTTTATAGTTTACAGACCAAACTGAAATGTAAACCTATTTTTTAAAATAATTTATACATTGAATAATCACATTTTCAACGGTGGGTTGATGGGCAATTATTATATTTTTTGAATATTTTTCAACGGCTTTTGCCGTTGTATTCCCAATACAAAAACACATTTCATTAGTAATTGTATTCTCTTTAGTAAAACTTGATACACCAGATGGACTAAAAAACAATAAACCATTCATTTTTGTTCCAATTTTTATTGGTGTTTCTACGGTTTCGTATACTTCAATAATTGTGTGTTTTAGTTTATTTTTTTTCAAAAATGTGGGAATGGTTTCTAATTTAGATTTCCCGCACAAAAAGGTAAAACTTTTATCGAAGTATTTACTTTTAATTTCTTGAATTAATTGTTTCGCTTCAGGTTGAGTATTTAAAACTATAAATCCATTTTTTTGTAGCAGATTTTTGGTTTTTTCACCCACACAAATAACAGGTTTTTTAATTAATTCTATTTTATGTTGAAGAACGTTTTGAACGGCGTTTTGACTAGTAAAAATCAAAATATCATTCAATATAGGCATTTCAAATGATAGTGCCCTGGTAGTAATAAAATCTTCATCAATAACAACAAATCCTGCATTTAACAAAAACCTTTTTTGATTGATTGCTAGCTTTTTTGTTGATAGAATACCGATTTTTTGTTCCACAATTACTTTTTTAACTGTAATTTAATTGTTTCCATTACTTCCTTTCCGCCGTTATCTAAGATTTCTTTAGCCGCATGGAAACCTAATTTTTTCCATTCAGAAATGTCGTATTTTCTATCAATGGCTAATTTTTGTTTGCCGTCAATTGAAAATAAGGCACCTTGAAAATGCAATTCATCTGTTTTTTCTTCATAGGTTGCTAAAGCACCAATAGGAGCAGTACATCCGCCTTCTAAGGTTCTTAAAAATTGTCTTTCAATGTAGGTACAAATTTCAGTTTCAACATGGTTTAGTTCAGACAAAGCCTCTAAAGAAAACGTATCTTCTGCCATAGCAACTACCACCATAGCACCTTGTGCAGGAGCAGGGATCATCCAATCTAAATTGATAAATGTATCCGGTTTCAAATTAATACGCTCTAATCCAGCTGCGGCAAAAATAGCTCCACCCCAATTGTTTTCTTGCAACTTTTGCATACGTGTATTTACATTTCCTCTTAAATCAACCGTTTGATGTTGCGGATATTTATGTAACCATTGTGCTTGTCGACGTAAACTTCCAGTAGCAATTGTACCTTCACTAGTTAAAAAATCTAAATTCCCTTTGTGTACTAATAAATCAACCGTATTAGCTCGCTCTAAAACAGCAGCTTGAACGATACCTTGAGGCAAGGCAGTAGGCACATCTTTCATGGAATGAACAGCAATATCTACTTGACCAGAAATCATGGCAATATCTAGAGTTTTAGTAAAAATACCCGTAATTCCTAATTCATAAAGTGGTTTATCAAGAAGGATATCGCCTTGTGATTTAACAGCAATAATCTCTGTTTTATAGCCTAAATCGTTTAGTTTTTTTTCTACAGTATTAGCTTGCCAAAGTGCTAACTCGCTGTCACGAGTACCTATTCTAATCGTTTTACTTTTCATTGTTTATGCCATCAGATTAATGGCTGTGTTTCTTTATTTTCTAATTGAAATACCTTTTGAATCCATTCTACACTTTCATCTACAGAAGTATTTTCGTCTTTTAAATGATTCGCAAAATGATTCGTGATTTTCTGAATCAAACGAGCCGTAATAATTTCGGCTTGTTCTTCATCAAAGTTATCCATTTTTTTCTTTTGGTAATTCAATTCAAGGTCTTTAATTGAGTTTAATTTTGCTTTTAACGCATGTATAGTTGGTGCATATTTACGACCTTTTGTCCAAGTCATAAACTCATCTACAATTTCTGTTATAATCGCTTCTGCAGCTGGGATGTGTTTTTTTCTATTTTCAAGAGTTTCATCTGTTATTTGTGAAAGGTGATCCATATGAACAAGAGTAACTCCTTCAATATCTTTTACATTTTCATTAACATTCATTGGAATAGACAAATCCAAAATTAAAAGTGGCTTTTTTAAATCTAAAATTGTTTTATCAACTGTTGGATTTTGTGCTCCCGTTGCTACTACTAAAACATCAGCTTTTTGAATTTCAACCTGTAAATCGGCATAATCCTTAACTAGTAAATCTAGTTTTTTAGCTAATTTTTCTGCTTTATCTTTAGTTCTATTAATTAAAGTAATTTGGTCATGTTTAGTATGCTTCACTAAATTTTCACAAGTGTTTCTACCAATTTTTCCTGTACCAAAAAGCAAAATGTTTTTAGAAGCAATATCTTCTACATTTTTAAATATGTATTGAACAGAGGCAAATGAAACAGAAGTAGCTCCTGAAGAAATTTCAGTTTCATTTTTCACTCGTTTACTTGCTTGAATTACTGCATTCACTAATCTTTCTAAATAGGCATTTGCTAATAAGTGCTTTTTACTTTCCGTAAAGCCTAATTTGATTTGAGAAATGATTTCAAAGTCACCTAATATTTGACTATCTAAACCTGTACCCACTCTAAACAAATGATTTACAGCTTCTTTGCTTTTATAAACATAAGCTACTTTTTGAAAATCTTCAACCGTACCTTGACTGTTTTCACACAATAGTTTTATTAATTGAAAAGGATGCTGTGCAAAACCATATATCTCAGTTCGATTACAAGTTGAGATTAAAAATAAGCTTTCAATGCCTTCTTTTTTTGCTTGCAATAGCAAATTAGTCTTAGCTTTTTCATCTAAACTAAATTTTCCTCTCATCTCGGCATCTGCCTTCTTATAGCTTAATCCAACTGCGTAAAAAGAAGGATGTTTTATTGGGGTATTGTTGTCCATTTTTGCTTTTACCTAAAACGTGAAACAAAATTATTATCTCTTTTAAAATAAAAATAACGCTCAAAGTACTTTTTATATCGCTTAATGTTTTTTTGTTTATTTACTCTCTCTAAATCGTTAAATATTATATATTTGTGTAAAATTATGATGCTTCACAGTAACTAGTTTAGAATAATTATAAATAAATATTATTCGACTATTTGAAAAGCATATTATGGAAAAATAACGCTATGGGTTCAGTAGAAGAAATAAAAATTGATCAAGATTTTATTTTACTTCGGTTTCAAAATGATACAGACGTAAGTGAACGATTTGAAAAACAAGTAGAAACCGGATTAATACAATTTCACTTTAATGTGAAAGGAAAGGGTAAGTTTATCTTCAATAATGGTAATTATGCCCTTGATTTGAAGGAAGAAAAATCGTTGTTATTGTATAATCCTCAGAAAGAATTGCCTTTGCATTTAGAAATTTTACCTAAATCTTGGATTATTTCAGTATTGATTTCAATAAAAAAATTCCATGCCTTATTTTCTTCTGAAGCAGAAGTTATTCCTTTTTTAAGTAAAGATAATTTAGAGCGAAAATATTACGGCGAAGAAGATATTACTCCTGCAATGGCTATAGTATTGAACCAAATTTTTCATTACAATCAAAACACAAGTATTAAAAACCTGTATCTAAAAGGAAAAAGTTATGAATTGTTGAGTCTTTTTTTCAATCGAAATGAAGATCCAAATGCTGAGCATTGTCCCTTTTTAGCAGATGAAGAAAACGTTTTAAAAATAAAAAAGGTCAAAGAAATAATCATTGCACGAATGGCTGAACCACCTAGCTTACAAGAGTTAGCAGACGAAGTTAGCATCTCTTTAAAAAAATTAAAAGAAGGGTTTAAAGAAATTTATGGCGATACCGTTTTTAATTTTCTATTTGATTACAAAATGGATTATGCAAGAAGAATGCTTGATACTGGTTCATATAATGTTAATGAAGTAGGATTAAAAGTTGGATACAGCACGGCTAGTCATTTTATAGCTGCTTTTAAGAAGAAGTTTGGGACTACTCCAAAAAAATATTTGTTAACTTTGAAGCAAAATAGCTAAAAAAGAAAAAAATGAAAAAAGGGGTATTATTGGTCAATTTAGGCTCACCTGATAGCACTGAAACGAAAGATGTCAAAAAATATTTAGATGAATTTTTAATGGACGAAAGGGTTATAGATTTACCCTATTTATTAAGAGCTTTACTTGTAAAAGGTATTATTTTAAACACAAGACCAAAAAAGTCTGCCAAGGCATATAAAAAAATTTGGTGGCCTGAAGGTTCTCCTTTAATTGTACTATCAAAACGATTACAAACTAATTTGCAAAAAAAAGTTAGTTTACCAGTTGAATTAGCAATGCGATATGGCAATCCTAGTATTGAACATGGACTAACACAATTAAACAATCAAGGGGTTGATGAAGTGCTTTTATTGCCTCTTTACCCTCAATTTGCAATGGCTACTACGGAAACAATTGTAGTTTTAGCAGAAAAAATTAAAAAAGAAAAATTTCCAACAATGAAGTTAGAAATTCTACCTGCTTTTTACAATAAAAAAGATTACATTAAAAATTTAGCCGATTCTATCCAAGACAGTTTACAAAACTTCAAATCTGATTATATTTTATTCTCATACCATGGCGTTCCTGAGAGACATATAAGGAAATCAGATGTCACAAAAAGTCATTGTCAAATCAACAACACTTGTTGTGTAACACCTTCCGAAGCGCATGACTTTTGTTATCGTCACCAGTGCTTAGAAACCACCAGACAAGTTGCAGAAGTTTTGGGATTGGAAGAGGGAAAATTTAGCACATCATTCCAGTCAAGATTAGGAAGAGACCCTTGGTTGCAACCTTACACAGATGCAACTATTGATGGACTAGCACAAAAAGGAATTAAAAAATTAGCCGTTGTCACCCCAGCATTTGTCTCTGATTGTCTGGAAACACTAGAAGAAATAGGAATGGAAGCCGCCGAAAGTTTTAAAGAAAATGGAGGAGAACACTTCTTGTCAATTCCTTGCTTAAACGACAGAGAAGATTGGGTACACACCTTAACTAGTTGGGTACAAGAATTTGAAAAGAAATAAAAAATGGAAATATACAATACCATTAAAGCATTACATTTAATTTTCGTAATTACTTGGTTTGCTGGCTTATTTTACATAGTTCGTTTATTTGTTTATCATGCTGAAGCCAAACAAAAAGAAGATGTGGAGCAACGCATATTAGTTAAACAATACCAACTTATGCAGTATCGTTTATGGTATATAATTACTTGGCCAAGTGCTATTTTAGCCAGCTTCTTTGCTTTCTGGATGTTGTTTTTCACCCCAATTGGAAGCGCTTGGTTAACAATGCCTTGGATGCATGTTAAGTTAACTTTTGTTTTTTTGTTGTATTTATATCATTTAAAATGCCATCAAATTTTCAAGCAACTACAACAAGACAATGTAAAGCACAGTTCAACTTTTTTCCGTCTTTGGAATGAAGGTGCTACTCTCATTCTTTTTTCGGTAGTGTTTTTAGTTATTTTAAAAAATGCTATCAATTGGGTATTTGGCGTTTTAGGAATAGTATTGTTTTCTATTTTATTGATGCTAGGATTCAAAATATATAAAAAAATCAGAGAAAAAAATGAATAAATGGTATCAATTAAAAAGCTATTCTCTTCGACAAAGAATCTTCATGTCGATGATTCTGCTTACCGTTTTTTCATCCATTTTAATTTCTTTGGTTTCCATTTTTCACTTTAGATATGAAGCCCAAAAATATCATGAAGAACGCTTATCTAGAAAAGAAAATGCCATCAAACAACATATTGAGTATATTTTAAAAAACACACCTTATAAGTTAACCGAAGAAAATACTTTTAAAATATTTAGAAACAAAATTTTTGAACTTTCTGACATTCATGGACTTGAAGTTAATTTTTTTAATTTAAAAGGAAGATTAATTCTTTCTTCAAATCCATATTACTACACTAAAAAAAAGACAATTCAACTAAAAAAAGAAACATTAGACAAATTAGAATCTTCATCCAATCAGCGCATTTTATTTATTAGGCTAAATAGAGACGATCAAAATGTGATTGCCTCATATTCCTACATCAAAAACAACAACTTTAAAAGTTTTGCTATTTTAAATGTTCCTTATGTAGAAAGCAATGATTTTTATAATGAAGAAATTAGTAATTTTTTAAAAAGATATGCACAGGTCTACAT
>NZ_JAGKWP010000204.1 GCF_021151785.1 Flavobacterium sp. | reverse complement strand
CTTTTAAAATCGACTTTTATATTTTGTTTTTAAAACATTTTTAAAAACGGGTAATATGAATTTAAGTTATTAGTTGTAAAAGTGTCTAAAAAAGCTTTTAAATACGTTTTTGTTGTTTTTATATGTTTTTATCAATAAAAACAGTCTAAATAGTTACTTCAATAAATTTTAGATATAAAAAAACCACCAATTTTAAAATTGATGGTTTTTATAAATTATTTAAAAAAAGATTTACCCTTGTGTAGGAGGAACATCAGAACCACTTCCTAAATGTTTATCTTTTGGTTTTGGTTTAGTTGTTTTCATTGCTTCGCCAATTTGGTTACTCGCTGCAAAACTTGCCACCATATTGTTTAACATATCGGTTGCTGCTTGCGGTGAATTTGGTAACAATATTAAATTAGAATGGGTATCGGCACCAATAGCATGTAATGTATCATAATGTTGGGTTACCACAATTAAAGCACTGGCTTCTTGTGAATTGATTCCCACTTCATTCAATTGATTTACTGATTCTACTAATCCACGAGCAATTTCTCTTCTTTGATCTGCAATACCTTGACCTTGAAGACGTTTACTTTCTGCTTCTGCTTTTGCTTTAGCTACAATACGAATACGCTGTGCTTCTGATTCATATTCAGCAGCTACTTTTTCACGTTCCGCAGCATTAATACGGTTCATGGCATTTTTAACTTGTATATCCGGATCAATATCAGTCACTAATGTATTGATGATGTCGTAACCATAAGTCGTCATCGCTTCGTTCAATTCACGTTTTACTGCAATTGCAATATCGTCTTTTCTAACGAATACATCATCTAAAATCAATTTTGGTACTTCGGCACGTACTACATCGAATACATATGCCGTTATTTGATCATGCGGATATTCTAATTTATAAAAAGCTTCATACACTTTCTCTTGTATTACTTTAAATTGAACCGACACTTTCATCTTAACAAACACATTATCTTTAGTTTGTGTTTCAATGATTACGTCTAATTGTTGAATACGCAGATTTACTCTTCCAGCTATTCGGTCAATTACTGGTACTTTCATTTGAAGACCCGAATTTCTAATACTTGTAAATTTTCCAAATCGTTCAATTACTACTGAAGTTTGCTGTTTTACTGTGAAAAAAGCAGAGAAAAAAATAACCAATCCAAAAATGATGAATGGTACTGAAATAATTTCCATAGTTTATCGTTTAAGTTAATAGA
>NZ_JAGKWP010000108.1 GCF_021151785.1 Flavobacterium sp. | reverse complement strand
CAACACTAGAAGATTTTACATAAAGCGTAGTAGCATTACCTCCTGTATATGGAATTGTAGCAGCTGCATCAGTATATAAATTAGTAGTTGGTGACCAAGTGATACTTGTAGAAGCTAAATTATCTAGAATCATATTAGGTCTTGCGTTTCCAGAACTAGAAGGCGTTGTAGCTGCTAATACAGATGCAGCTGTTGAACTATCAGTTCTATACCAATTTGTACTAATAAATCCAGGATCTGAGTTCTTGATCTGAACGAAATCATTAGTTGTCCCAGAATTAGCATTACTGTAAGATGTTTGAATAACAATATTACTTACTCCATCCCATGCAAAATTACCGTTCAATGGAATAGTTACAACTCCAACAGCAATTGGTAAATCTGACGCAGCTCTAACATTTGTAGTTACTGGTAAAAAAGCTGTAGATGTTAATACAGTAGCATTAGTAGAAGCCATATCCACTTGGAAATTTTGTAACGTTCCAGTAAATGTAGAACCTACAGCAGTAACTTCAAATGATAATGATTGAATTGGAATGTTAGGAGATAATCCTAATGCTGTCAATTCAGATGCTCTAATTAGCATTTGATGCTTCGTACCACCATAATAGTTAGTAAATGGACTAGGATAACCCGTTGTTGAATTTGTGTTATTTGAAGTTCCCACATTAACAACAGAACCTATAGTTCCTCCTGTAACTGTAAGCGATTGAATTGAATTCACACAAACTGCTGGTACTGTTGGAGCAATCGTAATTGCTGATGGTGTAGAATTTACATTTACTAAGTAAGTAGCTGTCGTACTACAAGTTCCTGAAGATTGTGAAGCCGTTAATGTATAAGTTGTTGTACTTGTTGGATTAAACGTCCAACCAGTAGAACTATTTCCTGTTACACCTACAGACGGTGACCAAGTATAAGTATTATAGTTTGAACCACCTGTTGCAACAGTAACTGCAGTAGATGTAGATTGTCCACTACAGATTGTCGCTGAAGTACCACTCAAAGTAATCATAGGAGGAGTATTTAAAGTAGCAGTTACAGGAACACGTAATCCAGTACAAATATCAGATAAGCTCCAATTATAGAAAAAATAATAACTTGTAGAAGCTCCTGAAATGTATCCACCTGTAATATCACCAAAATAACTTAACGAATATGGGAAACCGCCTAAAGAAGATTCTCTCACCATAGATGTACCTGAAATTGCTAATAATCTATATCCAGTTCCTGCTGGAATAATGAAATCCAAAGGAAGTGTATATTGTACTGGAGTAGTAGCATTTCCTGCAGGAACTGCAATTGTTTTGGAATTAATTACTGTACCAGCTGAATTTTGTAATTCAATTACCAAGTTTCCAGCGGTAGTACTTGCTAAATAAACGTCTACTGAATTTAATTTAGTTTTCACATTTAAGTTAAATACTAAACCATAAGTAGATGGAGTTGTACTTGCTGTAGCAGTAGTAGCTGCTCTACCTAAACCTGTACTTGCAACACCCAACGCATTTTCTTCAACATAATATGTAGTTGAGGTAGATAATGTTGGAGTTGTAAATGTATTACCTGAAGCTAATATATTACCTCCTGTTTGCGTTGCATACCAATTTAATAAATTACCAGATACAGACTCAGTAGCAGAAAGTGTAAACGCTGCACTACTAGCACAAATAGTTTGACCTAATACAGAAATTGGTTGAGGATTATTTACAGATACAGTAGCAGTTTTAACAAGCTGTGTCCCTGCATTATCTGTAATTGTTAAAGTATAAGTCTTGTCAGAAGTAGGAGATACTGCTAATGAAGAAGCCGTACCTACTACTGAAGTACCATCGCTCCAAGAATAAGTATATGGAATACAACCACCCGTTGGATTAGCATACAAAGTTACCGTCTCACCAACACAAATACTTGAAGATTGAGGAGCAATAGCAAACATAGATAATGGAGCAACGTTTGTAGAAACTGTAACGTTTTGTGAAGCACTACAACCCGTTGCAATATTAGTTGCCGTAACGGTATACGTTGTAGTTGCACCTGTTGGAACTGTAGTTGTTCCAGAAGCCGTATTTAAAACCGTAGTTGTTCCTATTTTCCATGTCCAGTTGTAACTAGATGTTACATTTGTTGCGATTTGACCACCTAAAATAAACTTAGGGCGATTAGTTCCTGTAGATCCAGATGTTGTAGCAAACATAGCTGCTGGCGTTAAACTATCCGATTGGTTGTAAGTAGTACATGTAAATCCAGGCGCATCTACTTTCATAGTAGAACTTGTTGAAGTTGTTGCGCTTGGTACTGAACTCCATGAAAATGTTACTACTAAATTTGAAGTTCCATCCCAATTGAATGAAGTTGCTGAACCTGCACCCGTACCAAAAGCTAAAGTATTAACCGTATTCGCTACTGGAGTGAACGCGTTGTTAGCACCTGTAGCTAAATATACTTGCGTACCTGCTGGTAAGAACGTGGTTGTTAAATTCGTAGAAACCGTTTGATCTACCCATAATTGAAAACCTGTATAGGTTTGGCCTGATGTGGTAGGCTCAAATGCAAGTGATGTAATATTACCTGCTGAATAACCTAAAGCAGTTAATTCAGAAGCTCTAATTAAATATTGCGTTTTAGCACCTCCCCAAGACCCTGGTAAGAAAGACTGACCTGCAGAAGAAGATGTAGAAGCACCAGCACCTAAATTAGCTGTACCTGCTTGTATATTAATTACAGTTGCATCTAAATTAATTGTACTACCTGCACAAGCTACGTTTGGACTTGCTGTTGCAGTAGTAATTGCTGGTAATGGATTAACTGTCACAACAACAGTATTAGTTGTTTGACATCCTCCATCAACAGCTGTAACTGTATATGTATAAGTCCCAACAGCTGTTGGTGTAACTGTTATTGAAGCACCACTTTGAGAAACTACTAAACCACTTCCAGTAGTAGACAACCAAGAATAGGTGTAATTTTGAAATGGAGTTGTTGAAGTATTCGTAGCATTTAAAACCGCACTTTGTCCTAAACAAATTGTAGAGGTAGTTGTTGTAGCAGAAATTAAATCAGGTGTACTTACTGTAACTGTAATTGGCGTACGAACACTCTCACAGTTTGTTGTAGGATTAACTACAGATACATAGAATGTTGTAGTTGTACTAACTGCTGTAGTATAAGTTGTAGAGGTACTTGACTGTAAAGCTGTTCCTCCAGTTGCAGCACCATACCATTTAAATGTAGGTGTTATAAATCCATTAGTGTCAGCTACACTAGCTGTTGGCACTTGAGTTCCACATTGCGCAGAATTAGTAGCGGTAGGAGCCGTTGGCAAAGGATTAACCGTTACAGTAGTAGTAGCCGTTACAGGACAACCTCCAATCAATGCTGTACCAGTATAAGTAGTTGTAACTGTTGGATTAACTGTTAACGGATTAGTTGTACCTACAACACTTATACCATTAGACCATGAATAAGAATTAGCTGCTTGAGAAGCCTGCCCACCAAATCTAATGTTAAGTCTTTTTACACTTGGAGTTCCTGTTGTACCACCATTGTAAGAAGTAGCTACAGTATTTCCTGTAGTAGGTGTAAAATATGTTTCTGCACTATATGAAGAATTTGAACCAGAATGAGTTACTTCAATAACAATATTTGAAGTACCATCCCAATTAAAAGGAGTACTAAAATTAATTGTATTCCATCCAACTGCATGTGTATAAGTTGCAGATGGAAAAACTGTTGTAAAACCAGTACTCACAACAAAATCAGTAAGAGTTGAAAGTGAAGTTGTACCAATTTTCACGACAAATGCACTATTTGTAGTACTACTACCATTTGATGAAATATTATATGCAATAGATGTAATATTACCTGCTCTTAACCCTGCGCTGTATAATTCAGCAGCAGTGTAAATAGTTTGCATTTTATAAGAGCTTCTATAATTATTAAATGCAGTTACATCATCAGTCCCTCCTGAAGAGCCTGGAGTTAATCCAGTTCCTGTTCCAATAGTGACATTTCCACTACCTACTAAATCCATATTTAAAACAGTAGGATTTCCAGCACAAATTGTAGTTGATGAGGCATTAGCAGAAGCAGTTAAACCATTAGTTGGCTCATCTTTATAAGGAGTTCCAACAATATTTTTAGTTAAACCATTAGAATCTGTAGCTACAATGGACCACGTTACATTCGCATTTGTAGGTGTAACAGTTGGAATTGTAGCAATCCATGTGTCAGCAGACAAACCACCATTGTTAGTGGAATTTGTCATATTAATAGCTGTTTGAGCTACTCCATTTAAACTGTAATTTAATACTACTGAAGTAATTGAACCACCACCAGGAGTAACTAAAACACTAATCGCTCTTGATACGTTTGTACATTGATTTCCAGAAGGAGTAATAGTTGGAGTTGCAAGTGTAGCAGACGCCTTGGAAGCCATAACATAATATCCATCTAAAGTAGTTACAGCTGGATTAGTAGACTGTAAAGAACTCGCTGTTGCTGTAGTAGTTAAACCACCTATCATGTCATACGCACCAGTTAAAGTAGCACTTCTACCAATCGCATCCGCCCCATTTGGAGTATCATTCAATTTAATTAGTGAATTTGTAAAATTAGCTGAGCCATTTGTAATTGAAGTAGCCCAATATCTATTAGTGTTTAAAGCACCAATTAATATACCATTAGTTCCACCAGTTGCTCCATCAAATACCTCTGAACGAACAACTACAGTACCTGTAGCTGCTGTTGTTGGACTTACTAATTCAAAAGGATTCAAAGAAGATTTACCAATAGGTAAGACATAAGTTGATCCTGTAGCCAAACTTGCAGGTAATGTAATTTCTAATGGACCATTTACATAAGCAGTTGTTGATGTCCTAACAATACTTCCTGTTGTTGTTCCTGTCACAGTCAACACATTAGAAGTATTGGTTGTAATATTACCAGATCCAGTACCAAAAGTTAATGTTCCTGTACCTAAATTACCTCCAGCAACTACTAATCCATTTGAATTTGTTAAACTAATAGAACTAACTAATCTTGAAGGTGGAACTTCAAATCCAACTGTTCTACTAACACTTTCTTGCGCATAAATTAACGCGTAAGTTCCTGTTCCTAAATTAAATATTGGAGCTTGATCAAAACTACCTCCTGGAGTTACCAACCCTGCTGACCCTATTTGAGTTGTACAAGGGACTGCTAAACCAGTTCCAAAAGTAATTTTATTACTACCTGTAATGATTCCTTGGAATAAATTAGCTCTTGCAATAATTACAGGATTAGCATGAGTAATAGTTAAACCTGCTGTATTTTGTACACTTAGCGTAGCCAAATTAGTTAAAACTGTACCTGAACCAGCAAACGTTTGTGCAAAACTTCCAGTTAAATTAAGAAACTGCAATGTCCCTGTGGTACCTGTTAAAACCCCATTATTTGTAAGATTAGCTCCTCTTTGAGAAAAAACACCAGTACTTGATGCGGTATCCAAAATACCATTAGTAGCAATAGTAGTATTTGCATTAGCAATTACAGTCCCTGTAGTTCCAGCTTGGAATCTACCTTGCGTAATTAAAATATTTCCATTAACAGTAATTGTCCCTGTAGATGTAGCTCTAAAAATCCCTGTTCCTCCAGTTGCACCTGCTGCTGTAATAGTTAAATTACCTTTAACAGTTACAGAATTTGAACCGAAGAAATTATACGTAGCTGTCAATAAAGGACAGTTAAATACAATATTTCCAAAAGACTGATTATTATTAGTAGCTGCAGTCGTAGAAGACGTTAATCCAATAATCGTCAACGTTGAATTTGTATCCCAAGTTGCTAAAGGCACTGGTGGTGCTCCTGTTGTAGCACCTGTAGAATTACAATTTGAACCAGCTAAAAAGCTTAGTGTTGCCGCAGAACCTACCAGTGAATTACCAGTTGAACCTAAATTTACAATACCAGTTGATGCTACAGTAACTAAAGTACTCGTTCCTCCTGTAGTTGTAATTGTATTTGAAGTAGAGCCAGCTAAATTAATTGTTCCTGCAATTAAACCTGTATTTCCTGTTCCTGAGAAAGCAAAAGCAATAGGATTAGCTGCATGATTTAAGTTTAATATACTACCACTATCTACAACGAAATCATCACCAGGAGAACCTGAAATTGTGATTGTTCTTGTCGTAGTCGCATTTGACTGTAACGTTACATTTGTATTGCTAGTTACTTTAAACTGACCAATTGTAAAACTTGCTAAATCTACATTAATCGTTGTTGTACCACCTGGAGTAGTTCCATCACCATCTACAATCAAAATATCGGTTGTAGCGACAGTGCCTCTGGTTGTTCCAGTACCGTCTGCAACTGTATTCCAGTTAGAAGCCGTATTCCAATTGCCACCCGTTGTACCGACCCAATAATAAGTAGTTGCTGCCGTCGTAGCAAGTGTTCCTGTAGCTGGTACACTTTCAACACCCTCACTAATAGCTACTACTTTCCAATCGTACGTTGTTCCTGGAGTTAAACCAGTAGCATTATAGGTATTAGTACCTAAAGCCACATTAGCAACAAAATTATAGGTAACACCTCCATTTATTGAATTGAAAACAACATATCTAACAACATTAGTGGTTGATGAAGCTGCTGCCCAGTTCAATATCATTGAGGTACTGGTAGCTGAAGACAAAGCCAAACCTGTCGGACCAGAAGCAGGTACAGGTGGTGTAAATTTATAAAAAGTATTCGCTAAATTAGCAATTTGAACACTCGCTGCAAATGAGTTTACTGTTGGAGATGTTGCAGTAGTATTTTGTGTCGGTGTAGTCCCCACAGTAATAAAAGCAGAAGAGTTTGCTGTATTACTTGAACTATGAAAAATAGATCTTGTAGTAACCGCTGATTGGGAATTGTAGATACTTCCATATAAAAAATCGATTACACCAGTACCTTCATTCAAAATCAATTGCATATTACCAGATGTAGTCATATCTGTGTAATATGCATAAAAATTATTCCATTCTATGATTAACTTCCTATTTGGCGCTGTACCTGAGACAAGATATGACATTCCATTACCCGTTTCATTATCTCCCGCCATTGGTGCAATAGTAACACTAGATGCTGAATAGGAAGAAACATTTGAGCTACCTATTGCTGTAGCTCCAGCACTTGTATGTAATCTCAATTGTCCATTACTATTCACACTAAAATGGGAGTAATAAGTCCCCATGTAAATAAAATTAAATCCAATAGGTAAAACTGTACTTCCCCAATCATCATTATTTCCCGTTACTAAAGTAGTTGCCCCTGTCATTGAATTCAAGGCACTAGTACCCGTTGTAAAAGTATAATTTGCAGAAGACTGCGCTTGTACAAAAACAAACGAAAGCAACATCAAAAACGTAACAACAATCGAAAACCAGTTACGATTGTTAAACGAATATGATGTTGTTTTCATCCTTTGAAAAATAGTTGCTCCTGAGGACTCCCGGGTGACAACCAAATCGTAATTGTTGATCATATTTATTAATTTAGTTGATTTTTCGGTTAAAGATACAACAAATAAAATATTTTTCATAATTTAAACAAAAAAGCAATTGTGTAAGTCATTTGCTATGTAAAATAA
>NZ_JAGKWP010000107.1 GCF_021151785.1 Flavobacterium sp. | reverse complement strand
ATTTTTTTTAAACTTAATTCTTTTAATGCAACAAATAATAAAACAAAATATTGAAATTCAGTTAAATAAAAAATGCGCCTATGAATAAGACGCATTTCATAAATGTTACATGATTTTGTTAGGAAACATTTTCAACATTAGCATCAGCTAATGCCTTGTATGTTCCATTTACTAATTTCTCTCTGATTGCTTCAAAAGCAGCTAATGTTTCATCTATATCAGCAATAGTATGAGAAGCCGTAGGAATCATTCTTAATAAAATAATTCCTTTTGGTATCACTGGATACACTACTATAGACAAGAAAATGTTGTAATTTTCTCTTAAGTCATTAACCATAACCATTGCCTCAGGAATAGAACCTTCAAGATACACAGGGGTTACACAAGTATTTGTATCTCCAATATTAAATCCTTTTGCTTTTAAACCATTTTGTAAATAATTTACATTCTCCCATAATTTATCTTTCAATTCTGGCATTGAACGCAACATTTCTAAACGTTTTAATGCTCCAACTGTATAAATCATAGGTAATGATTTAGCAAACATTTGGGAACGTAAATTATATTTCAAGTAATCAATAATATCTTGGTCACCAGCCACAAAAGCCCCTATTCCAGCCATTGATTTTGCAAAGGTTGAAAAATAGACATCAATTCCATCTTGACAACCTTGCTCTTCACCTGCTCCTGCTCCTGTTTTACCTAATGTTCCAAACCCATGAGCATCATCGACTAATAATCGGAAATTGTATTTTTCTTTTAGAGCTACAATTTCTTTTAATTTTCCTTGCTGCCCTCTCATTCCAAAAACACCTTCAGTGATAACTAAAATACCACCTCCTAATTCTTCTGCCATTTTAGTTGCACGTTGCAAGTTCTTTTCTAAACTTTCAACATCATTGTGCTTGTAAGTAAAACGCTTACCCATGTGTAAACGAACACCATCAATGATACATCCGTGACCATCAACGTCATATACAATAACATCATTTTTTGTCACCAATGCATCAATAGTTGAAACCATTCCTTGGTAACCAAAATTCAATAAATAAGCCGCTTCTTTTCCAACAAAGGCAGCTAATTCATTTTGCAATTGTTCGTGTAAAGTAGTATGTCCGCTCATCATTCGTGCCCCCATAGGATAAGCCGCGCCATATTGAGCAGCAGCTTCAGCATCTACTTTTCTAACCTCAGGATGATTTGCTAATCCTAAATAATCATTGATACTCCAATTCAGAATTTCTTTTCCGTGAAATTTCATTCTTGGGCCTAATTCTCCTTCTAACTTTGGAAATACATAATATCCTTCTGCTTGTGAAGCCCATTTACCTAATGGACCTTTATTTTGTTGTATTCTTTCAAATAAATCTTTAACCATGATTCTATTCTTAATTTGTCGGACAAAAGTATAAATAAAAATATGTTTTTTATAATTTTTTTTCCCGATTATCCTAACACTCATTGAATTAGCTTTTAAGACTATTCTAATCCATAAATTATTAAAAAAAGAATAGGTTTTCTTGCCAAACATTGTTGCAAAAAATAAACTTTTCGTTATCTTTGACCTCCATGAAACCAATTAAAATAATAGAATGTCCTAGAGATGCTATGCAAGGCATCAAAACTTTTATTCCTACTGAAAAAAAAGTGCAGTATATACAAGCGTTGTTACGTGTAGGATTTGACACTATTGATTTTGGAAGTTTCGTTTCAGCAAAAGCAATACCGCAAATGCAAGATACCGCCGAGGTGTTGGCAAAACTTGATTTATCACAAACAAAAAGTAAATTATTAGCTATTATTGCTAATACGCAAGGCGCTATTAATGCATCATCATTTAAAGAAATTCAATATCTAGGATTCCCCTTTTCGATTTCTGAAAATTTTCAAATGAGAAATACTCACAAAACCATTTCAGAATCTTTAGTTACTCTCCAAGAAATTTTAGAAATTGCCGATCAAACAAACAAAGAGGTAGTTACTTATATATCCATGGGATTTGGCAATCCTTATGGAGACCCTTATAATGTTGAAATTGTGGGTGAATGGACAGAAAAACTTGCTTCCATGGGAGTTAAAATTTTATCCTTATCTGACACCATTGGTTCTTCCACGCCAGAAATTATAGCGTACTTATTTTCTAGTTTAATACCAAAATATCCAAACATTGAATTTGGCGCTCATCTTCACACCACACCAGACACTTGGTTTGAAAAAGTAGATGCCGCTTATAAAGCGGGATGCACAAGATTTGACGGTGCAATTAAGGGTTATGGAGGTTGTCCCATGGCAAAAGACGACTTAACTGGCAATATGCCAACAGAAAAGTTACTTTCTTATTTTACTTCCCAGAAAACTGAAACAAACTGTCATGCTATTAGTTTTGAAAGTGCCTATAATGAAGCATTAAAGATTTTTAATTTTTACCATTAATAAATAAACATTGTTACTAAAAATTTAGTAAATTTGCTCGCAATTTAATTACAAATTGCACCATGAAAGCACACACAACAAAAATTATTGGTGAAGGTCTAACTTACGATGACGTTTTATTAGTTCCCAATTATTCTGAAGTACTTCCAAGAGAAGTTTCCATTCAATCTAAATTCAGTAAAAATATTACTTTAAATGTACCAGTAGTTTCCGCAGCTATGGATACTGTTACTGAAAGCGCAATGGCTATAGCTATGGCACAAGAAGGAGGTATTGGCGTATTACACAAAAACATGACCATTGAGCAACAAGCAGCTGAAGTTCGTAAAGTAAAACGGGCAGAAAGCGGCATGATTATAGATCCTGTTACTTTACCGTTAACTGCTAATGTAGGTGATGCAAAAGCTGCAATGAAAGAATACAGCATAGGAGGAATTCCAGTTGTTGACAATAATGGAACCTTAAAAGGAATTGTTACCAACCGCGATTTACGTTTTGAAAAAAACAATACAAGAATAATTACCGAAGTTATGACTTCGGAACAGTTAGTAACAGCACCTGAAGGAACCACACTAAGTCAGGCTGAAGAAATTCTTCAAGAAAATAAAATTGAAAAACTGCCAGTTGTAGATACTAATTTTAAATTAATTGGTCTAATAACATTTAGAGATATTACAAAATTGACTCAAAAACCTAATGCTAACAAAGATAAATTTGGACGTTTACGAGTTGCAGCAGCTATTGGCGTTACAGGAGACGCTGTTCAACGAGCAGAAGCTCTAGTGAATGCTGGGGTTGACGCAGTTATTATTGATACTGCTCATGGACACACAAAAGGAGTCGTAGAAGTATTAAAAAAAGTAAAATCAAACTTCCCTCAAATAGATGTTGTAGTTGGAAATATTGCTACACCGGAGGCAGCCTTGTATTTAGTTGAAAATGGTGCGGATGCAGTAAAAGTAGGTATAGGCCCTGGATCTATTTGCACAACTCGTGTGGTAGCGGGAGTTGGTTTTCCTCAATTTTCGGCTGTTTTAGAAGTTGCTGCTGCTTTACAAGGAACTGAAATTCCAGTTATTGCTGATGGCGGAATAAGATATACTGGTGACATTCCAAAAGCTTTAGCAGCTGGTGCTTATTGCGTTATGTTAGGCTCTATGTTAGCCGGAACAAAAGAATCACCCGGAGAGACCATCATTTTTGAAGGCAGAAAATTTAAATCTTACAGAGGAATGGGGTCGGTAGAAGCAATGAAAGAAGGCTCTAAAGATCGTTATTTCCAAGATGTAGAAGATGATGTGAAAAAATTAGTACCCGAAGGAATTGTAGGTAGAGTACCTTACAAAGGAGAATTAAACGAGAGTATGCAACAATTCATTGGAGGCTTGAGGGCTGGAATGGGCTATTGTGGAGCAAAAGACATTCCTACTTTACAAAGTAAAGGAAGATTTGTTAGAATTACTTCAAGCGGTATTAGTGAAAGTCATCCTCACAATGTTACCATCACAAAAGAGGCTCCAAATTATTCTAGATAAACAACAAACAAAAGCCTCCCAACAATTACATCTGGGAGGCTTATATTTTTAAAAAGTTACTAGTTCTCAATAAAGACTATACACTGCCTTAATTCGGGTTTCTCTTGTGTAAAACTAAGAAGCCATTCTCTTAGTTGGTCCAATTCATAGGGTAACAACATTCGTGTTGCTTTTTCTAACTCTTTACAAAATAACTTTGCGTCAAAGCTAACTCTTTCTAAAATAGATTTGGTATACAAATAAATTTGTCTTGGCATAGTTTTTCATTTTAAAATTAAACAATTATGAAGAACTTATTGCTAATTTACTTAAAAATTTAATACAAAAACTAATTTTTATAAAATTTTATAGTTAAAAATTTCTAAATTTTTAATCCCACTAACATTTCTCTCTTACCTGGTGCACCTGGTAACTTTTGAGTAGTAAACCCAACTTCTTGTAAATTCTTCTTAATCACTGACCTACAAGCATAAGTGGTTAACAATCCCTCAGGCCTTAAACTATCAAACATTTTTTTAAAAATAGAAACACTCCACAATTCCGGTTGTACATCAAAACCAAAAGCATCAAAATAAACAATATCAAATTGATTTACGAAATCTATATCTTCAAAAAAACGATTAACTTTTAATAACTCAAAGCTTGAGTCTAATCGATGTTTTTCATTCCAACTCATAGCATGTAGCTTTTCAAATTTAGCATTTTTATCCTCATGATTCAGAATTTTAGCATAATTTAACATTGCCACTTCTTGATTAGTTATAGGATATGCTTCTACACCAACATAAGAAATAAACAAATTCATTTTTTCAGCCTCTAACCATGTTAACCAAGCATTTAAACCCGTACCAAATCCAATTTCTAAAACACTTAATTGACTTTTTGGACTACGTGACAAATAAAAATGTATTCCGTGTTTTAAAAATACGTGTTGAGCTTCTGTTATTGAACCATTAGAAGAATGATAATTTTCATTTAACTCCGGAACAAAAAAACTTGTAGAACCGTCTTTAGTAATAATTAGTTCTCGTTGCATGTATAACTTTTATAAATTTATCAAATCTATTAAAATTATTTCTATTTCTACAACCTCCAGATGACCTTCATCTAACAACATCAATCTAATACATACAAAAACACTATCTTTGCCAAAAAATATATTTATGGTAACCTTTCAAGATTTAAACTTACCTGCATCCTTACAAAAAGCAATAGACGATTTAGGTTTTACAAACCCCACACCCATACAAGCAAAAGCATTTCCTTATGTGATGTCGGGGCGAGACGTCATGGGAATTGCTCAAACAGGTACTGGTAAAACTTTTGCTTATTTGTTACCTATATTAAAACAATGGAAGTTTCAAAAAACAGACACTCCTCGTGTCCTTATTTTAGTTCCCACTCGCGAATTAGTGGTACAAGTTAAGGAAGAAATAGACAAATTGACTAAATACATGAGTGTCCGTTCGTTAGCTGTATATGGCGGAGTAAATATCAATACCCAAAAAACTGCGGTATATGAAGGTTTAGACATTGTTGTTGGCACACCTGGACGTGTCATGGACTTAGCTTTAGATAATGTGTTGAGATTTGATACTATACAAAAATTAGTCATTGACGAATTTGATGAGATTTTGAATTTAGGATTTCGAGTTCAATTAACCTCTATTCTCTCTATGATGAAAGCAAAAAAACAAAATATTATGTTTTCTGCTACCATGACCGAGGAAGTAGATGATGTATTAGATGAGTTTTTTGAATTCCCGGAAGAAGTTTCTCTTGCACCGAGTGGCACACCTTTAGAAAAAATTGAACAGCGCTTATATAAAACTCCTAATTTTTTAACAAAATTAAATCTAGTTAAGCATTTTTTGGCCGAAGAAACATATAGCCGAATTTTATTATTTGTAAACAGTAAACGCTTAGCTGACTTTGTTTTAGAACATTTAGAAGAAGATTTTCCTGATCAATTTGGTGCCATACACTCTAACAAAACACAAAATTACCGTTTAAATACTATGGAATTATTCCAAAATGGCGAATTACGTGGTTTAGTTACAACAGATATTATGGCACGTGGTTTAGATATTTCAGATATTACCCATGTCATCAATTTACAATTACCTGAAACTCCAGAACAATACATACACCGAATAGGAAGAACGGGTCGTGCTGATAAAGAAGGAATTGCTATAACAATAGTAAGTCCAAAAGAAGAAGAAGAATTTTTAGAAATTGAACTTCTAATGAATAAAGAAGTTAAAGTTTTTAAAATTCCGGAAGAGGTAAAAATCGAAGAAAAGCGTTTGGAATTTGAAAAAGAATTTAATGTATCAATCCCAGACGACCAAGCAGAAAATATCCAGACCGTAGGTCAGGCTATCACGTACTTGGAAGAAAATTCTAAATAATTTTCGAGTTGCAAGTTTCAAGTTTCATGATTTAAGCCTGAAACTTGAAACTTTATACTATGAAACTTCAAATCTCATTTTATGGCTTTCAAACGAGTAGTTGTAACAGGATTGGGGGCTATAACGCCTATCGGAAATACGGTAGAAGAATTCTGGCACGGATTATCAAACGGTGTTAGTGGTGCAGCCATTATCACAAAATTTGATGCCAGTAAATTCCGTACAAAATTTGCTTGTGAGGTCAAAAATTTTGACGTAACACAGTTTATCCCGAGGCAAGACGCCCGTAAAATGGACTTATTCACCCAGTATGCTATAGTGGCAGCCGACGAGGCCATGAAAGACTCTGGGCTTGATTTAGAAAAAATCAATAAAAATAAAGCCGGTGTTATCTGGGGTTCAGGTATTGGCGGGTTAAAAACTTTTGAAGAAGAAGTAATTAACTTTGCCGGTGGTGATGGTACTCCGAAATTTAACCCGTTCTTTATTCCAAAAATGATTGCCGACAGTGCATCTGGTCAAATCTCTATCAAATACGGATTGAGAGGGCCTAACTACATTACTGTTTCGGCATGTGCTTCTACCAACAATGCTATCATTGATGCTTTTAACTATATTCGCTTAGGTAGAATTAACATTTGCATTTCAGGTGGTTCAGAAGCTGCCATTACCCAAGCAGGTATTGGTGGTTTTAACGGTTTACGTGCCATGTCTGAAAGAAACGATGACCCTGCAACTGGCTCTCGCCCTTATGACAAAGACCGTGACGGTTTTGTGTTAGGTGATGGTGGTGCGGCATTGATTCTGGAAGAATATGAGCATGCAGTAGCCCGTGGAGCTAAAATATATTGTGAGATAGTAGGTGGCGGTATGTCGTCAGATGCCTACCATATAACTGCACCACACCCAGAAGGATTCGGTGCGTTTCTTTCAATGCAAGATGCATTGGAAGATGCCAATATGAAACCAGAAGAGATTGATTATATCAATACGCATGGTACATCAACACCGTTAGGTGACCCACAGGAAATAAAAGCCATAGAGCAATTATTTGGTGACCATACTTATAACATGAGTATCAGTTCGACCAAGTCAATGACAGGCCATTTACTCGGGGCAGCAGGGGCAGTAGAATCAGTTGCGGCAATTTTAGCTATTCAGCATCAGGTTGTTCCGCCTACTATAAACCTATTCAATATCGATGAAACAATCGATCCGAGAATAGATTTAACGCCTAATGTAGCGAAATCTAAAAAAATTGATGTAGTTTTGAGTAATTGTTTTGGCTTTGGCGGG
>NZ_JAGKWP010000106.1 GCF_021151785.1 Flavobacterium sp. | reverse complement strand
TACTGCAATCTGTGGGAGAGTAGGTCGCCGCCTTCTTTTAAAAGCCTCATCTATTAAGATGAGGCTTTTTTGTTTCTATAATATTTTTAAATAAATGATGATTATAAACAAAAAGAAAACCTATGTGTTCAATATGCATAGGTTTTCTTTTTAAATTGTTTACAGCTATCTAGATTGCTTTATTAGACCAATTCGTGTTTGTATTCAATTTGTTTTAAAATAGCATCCCATAAGCCTATTCTTTTTTCAAGTGCTTCAATTGAAGTTGCTTCTACTTCTTCCCATTTTTTTGTGTCTTGGCCACATAATTCTGAAATCATTTGCATAGCCATAGGACCGTGTTCTTCTGCATCTAGTTCAATATGTCTTTCGAAATAATAAATCAATTTAGACAAATTTGTTTCTGGAAAGTTTTGCTGAAAATTACGCAATATTTCAGTAAACATCGTTGGAATTAAATCTTCTCTACCAAAAGTAAATGCGGCTGCAATTTTATGCGGTTTCCCCTCTTCAATTATTCTGAATGTATAATCTAGGAAGGCTTTTACTTTTTCATCAAGTTTAGATGTTTTTATAGACACAAAAATATTTTTGGTTGTGGCCACATCATTAAGAAACTGATTTACATCATTAACATTGGCTCCACACTGTTGCATAGCATCTAAATACATTTCATAATGACTTTGACGGTTTCCATCGCTTGCTATATCTGTTTCTTCTGCTACTACAATTTCATTAATTAAGTATCTTATTTCTGGATTACCAATAGGCAACCATGGTGTAGTTATGCATGTTAACTTTGCTTGTAATGCCTTTAATAGAGACATAAAATCCCATACTGCATATACGTGATTTTCTAAAAAAATATGTAAATCTTCAATGGAAGTAACCTTTTCATACAAGAGATGATGTAATAACTGTTCTTTTAAAGGTTGAATGTTTGTGTTTATATTTTCTATTGTCATAATAAGTGAGTTTCTTTCAAATAAAAGGTATCTGAAATAAAATGATTTATAAAACAAAAATAAAAATGCTTCTCGAATTAGAGAAGCATTTTATGTCAATTTTATTTATTGTTTAATTATTTGAAGGCTGGAAAGCCAGTAACATCCATACCTGTAATTAATAAGTGGATATCGTGTGTTCCTTCATAAGTGATTACAGATTCTAAATTCATCATGTGTCTCATGATTGAATATTCTCCTGTTATACCCATACCTCCAAGCATTTGACGTGCTTCACGTGCAATATTGATAGCCATGTCAACATTATTACGTTTTGCCATAGAAATTTGAGCTGATGTAGCTCTTCCTTCATTTCGTAGAACACCTAATCTCCAAGTTAATAATTGTGCTTTAGTGATTTCAGTTATCATCTCCGCTAATTTCTTTTGTTGTAATTGTGTTGCTCCGATTGGTTTATCAAACTGAATCCTTTCTTTTGAATATCGTAATGCAGTATCATAACAATCCATTGCTGCTCCAATAGCACCCCAAGCAATACCATAACGAGCTGAATCTAAACATCCTAGTGGCGCACCTAAACCAGATTTATTTGGTAATAAATTTTCTTTAGGCACTTTTACATTATCAAAAATAAGCTCTCCAGTTGCCGAAGCTCTTAACGACCATTTATTGTGAGTTTCAGGAGTTGAAAAACCTTCCATTCCTCGTTCCACGATTAATCCGTGAATTCTTCCTTCTTCATTTTTAGCCCAAACAACCGCAATATCAGCAAACGGCGCATTTGAAATCCACATTTTAGCCCCATTTAAAAGATAATGATCGCCCATATCTTTAAAATTAGTTACCATGCCCCCTGGATTAGACCCATAATCTGGTTCTGTTAAACCAAAACAACCCATCATTTCTCCAGTAGCTAATTTAGGCAAATACTTCATACGTTGTTCTTCGTTACCATATTTCCAAATAGGATACATTACTAATGAAGACTGCACCGAAGAAGTAGATCGCACACCTGAATCACCACGCTCAATTTCTTGCATGATTAAACCATATGAAATTTGATCCAATCCAGCACCACCATATTCTACTGGAATATACGGTCCAAATCCACCAATTTCTCCCAAACCTTTTACAATTTGTTTCGGGAATTCTGCACGTTGTGCATATTCTTCAATAATAGGAGAAACTTCTTTTTTAACCCAGGCACGAGCAGAATCGCGCACTAATTTATGTTCTTCTGTTAGTAAATCATCTAACAAGTAATAATCAGGAGCTTGAAATAAGTCTGGTTTCATAAGTTTAAGTTTTAATTTTTCATTTGTAACTTATGGCATCGCTTTTTAATAGTTGTGTTGCATACGCGAACTTTTAATTAGTAGCGATGTCATAATAATTTGTGTGTTTTTGTTTGTTTTTATACTCTAGGTACGTACTCTTTAACTTAGCGAATACAAAAATATATAATTTTTAACAAAAGAATGTGAAAATGTGATAAATAATATTGAATAACAGAAGTTAAAATCACATCTTTAAATAAAAATCCTTTGTCAATTCAATATATTCTGGAGTGTATTGATGACGAGCAGTTTCTATAACCAATTCATCAATGAAAGGTGCTTGTTGAATTCGAGTAAAAGCCAATAAACTTCGCTTAATTTCTGTTGTAGGTGTACCTTTTACACGAGTAATTTTTAAGGGAAACAACCCGTGTTCCTGACATAACTGAAGGAAATGTTGTTCTTCTTTATAAGGAATTATAACAGAGAAAATTCCAGCGTCAGAAAGAAAAAAATCGGCTGCTTCAATTAATTCTTCAAAAGGCAATGCGTCTTCAAACCGAGCAAAATCGCGTTTTTCATCGCCCGATTTAAATTCATCTGTATAAAAAGGCGGATTAGAAACAATAACATCAAACAACTCTTCTACTTCATCCACAAATTCATCTAAACCTGCATGATAACAATACAAGCGGTCATTCCATGGTGAATTTTCAAAATTTTCCACACATTGTTCATACGCATCGGCATCAATTTCGATTGCATCAATCTGTTCGGCTTGACTTCTTTGTGCTAACATTAAAGCAATTAAACCTGTACCTGCGCCAATGTCTAAAATTGAAAATGGATGATTAATTAATGGCGTCCATGCTCCAAGTAAAACACCATCTGTTCCTACTTTCATGGCACAGCGGTCTTGTTCTATAGCAAATTGTTTGAATTGAAACATATTTAAATTTCAATTATTACGTTTTATTCAAGGTACAAATCCACTAATCCAACTGGGGTATTCATGGTAATTTCCTTTTTAGAACGATTCACTTCTACTATAAAATCGTCAATCATAGGAATAAGGATTTGTTTTTCTCCTTTGAATATTTCAAAAAGAGGTTGTGCGGTATTTTCAATAATGGAATGAATCGTTCCAATGTCACCTAAACGTTGATCAACCACTTTAAAACCAATAATTTCATGGTAATAAAATTGATTGCCTTCTAATTGAGGTAATAAAGTCAGTGGTAAATACAACTCAGAACCCAAAAGATTTTCAGCTTCAGCCTCTGAATCAACTTCTTCAAATTTTACACGAAGGAATTTATCTTTATGTAGGGAAGATTGTTCAATAAAAAATGGAACCAGATTTCGATTCATTTGAACGAAAACTGATTCCAAATTTTGATACATTTCAGGCTCGTCTGTGTCTAAATAACATAGAACTTCGCCTTTGAAACTAAACTTTTTAGCGATTTTGCCTAAATAGAAACATTCGTCTTTACGCATTATCGCACTATATTAAGCTTCTGTTTCGTTGTTTTCTTCTGTAGCTGGTGCTTCTTCATTAGCAGCTTCAACTTCTGGAGTCTCAACTACTTCTTCAGTAGCTTCTGCTGCTTTTGCAGCCTCAGCTTGAGCAGCAATACGTTTTTCGTTTGCTTCTTTTTCAGCTTTTAATGCCGCTGCTTTAGCATCTGCTTGTGCTTTTGCTAAACCAGTTTCTTTATTAGCTACTTTTCCTGCTTTTTCTTCTAACCAAGCTGCTAATTTAGCATCTGCTTGTTCTTGAGTTAAAGCACCTTTTCTTACCCCTCCATCTAAGTGGTGTTTTAATAACGCCCCTTTGTAAGATAAAATTGCTCTAGCAGTATCCGTAGGTTGTGCACCATTGAATAACCATTGAGCCGCTTTATCGATGTTTAAATCGATAGTAGCAGGGTTAGTGTTTGGATTGTAAGTTCCTAATTTTTCTAAGAATTTACCATCTCTTTTTGCGCGCGCATCTGCCGCTACGATCCAGTAAAAAGGTTTCCCTTTTTTACCATGTCTTTGTAATCTAATTTTTACTGACATAATCTAATTGATTAATTTGAGGTTCTCGACCTCGGTTATTAAGGGTGCAAATGTACAACTTTTTTTGAAACCACAAAAAACAAATAATTAAAAGACAAATACTTATCTTTGACTTTTACAATAAACAACCATGGAAAACATAAAACAATACGTTCAAGAAAACAAAGAACGTTTTTTAAATGAATTAATTGAATTATTAAAAATCCCTTCAGTAAGTGCAGATAGTGCTTATGCTCAGGATGTTATCGACACAGCAAATGCGGTAAAAAACAGTTTAGAAAAAGCAGGATGTGATGTGGTGGAGTTATGCGAGACTCCTGGCTATCCTATTGTTTTTGGCGAAAAAATTATTGACCCAAAGCTTCCTACTGTTTTAGTTTATGGTCATTATGATGTGCAACCTGCCGATCCAATTGAATTGTGGGACTCTCCTCCTTTTGAACCTATAATCAAAAAAACGGAATTACATCCAGAAGGTGCTATTTTTGCAAGAGGCGCTTGTGATGATAAAGGTCAAATGTACATGCACGTAAAAGCTTTTGAATATATGGTTCAAAACAACTGCCTTCATTGTAACGTGAAATTTATGATTGAAGGAGAGGAAGAAGTAGGTTCTAAAAGTTTGGGATGGTTTGTAGAACGTAACCACGAAAAATTAGCCAATGATGTGATTTTAATTTCGGATACGGGTATGATTTCTAACACCCAACCTTCTATCACAACTGGATTAAGAGGTTTGAGTTATGTAGAAGTAGAAGTAACTGGCCCAAATAGAGATTTACATTCTGGTTTATACGGAGGTGCTGTAGCCAATCCGATAAATGTTTTGACCAAAATGATTGCTTCTTTACACGACGAAAACAATCATATTACCATTCCTGGTTTTTATGATCGTGTTGAAGAATTGTCTCAAGAAGAACGTGCACAAATGGCAAAAAGGCCATTTAGTCAAGAGGCGTATAATAAAGCATTGGATATTGCAGAAGAATATGGCGAAACTGGTTATACTACAAACGAAAGAAATTCTATCCGTCCTACATTAGATGTTAATGGAATTTGGGGAGGATATACTGGCGAAGGGGCTAAAACAGTTATTGCAAGTAAAGCGTATGCAAAAATTTCAATGCGATTGGTTCCGAACCAAGATTGGGAAGAAATTACACAATTATTTCAAAAACATTTTGAAAGTATTGCGCCAAATGCCGTTAAAGTAAAAGTAACACCTCATCATGGCGGACAAGGCTATGTGACTCCAATTGATTCTATCGGATATCAAGCTGCTTCAAAAGCTTATTCTGATTCATTTGGCGTGACACCAATTCCTGTTCGTTCAGGAGGAAGTATACCCATTGTTGCTTTATTTGAACAAGAATTAAAAAGTAAAACCATCATGATGGGATTTGGATTAGACAGTGATGCTATTCATTCGCCTAATGAGCATTATGGTGTTTTTAATTATCTGAAAGGAATAGAAACTATACCATTGTTTTACAAATATTTTGCTGAATTGAGTAAATAATAGTGAATAGCCTTAAGAAATCCTTAAGGCTATTTTTGTCAAAGCTTTGTTGGTAAAAAACTCATATCTTGGTTATTAGCTATGGTTTTAGCTAAACTGCTTTATTTTTTTGTCAAAAAAAGTTAAATAAAATTTGGTTTTAGATGCTTTGTTTCTATATTTGCAGTCCAATACCACTGCGGGTGTGGTGAAATTGGTAGACACGCCAGACTTAGGATCTGGTGCCGCAAGGTGTGTAGGTTCGAGTCCTATCACCCGCACAATTAGAAAGCGCTAAACTCCATATAAAGTTTAGCGCTTTTTTTATTTATTTTCCTGGAAATATAGCTTTTCTTTTTTCTAGGAAAGCAGTTGTACCTTCTTTAAAATCCTCTGTACCAAAGCAAGCACCAAAATTATTGATTTCCACCTCATAACCGTTTACTCCGTTTGTATAATTAGCATTTACGGCTTGTATTGCTTTTGCTATAGCAACACTTGAATTAGCAGTAATTTTAATAGCAATTCCTTTGGTGAAATCTAATAATTCTTCTTGTGTAACCACATGATTTACTAAACCGTAGTTTTGAGCAGTTGTAGCATCAATCATACTAGCGGTCATAATCATTTCCATAGCTCTTCCTTTGCCTACTAATTGCGCTAATCTTTGTGTTCCTCCATAACCTGGAATTAAGCCTAGTGTTACTTCTGGTAATCCCATTTTAGCATTGGATGATGCAATTCTGAAATGACAAGACATAGCTAATTCTAATCCACCTCCTAATGCAAAACCATTAATAGCTGCAATAACTGGTGTACTTAAATTTTGAACAAAATCAAATAATAATTCCTGTCCTTTAGCTGCCAATGTTCTTCCTTGCTCTGCCGAAAAATGAGCAAATTCTGAGATGTCTGCACCTGCAACAAAAGCTTTTTCACCACTGCCAGTTATAATAATTGCTTTCACTTCAGGATCTTTTTCTAAACTTCCAAAAGCATGATGTAATTCCTCAATGGTAGCTTTGTTTAAGGCATTTAATTTGGTTGGTCTATTAATTGTAACAACCGCTATTTGATTTGATTTTTCAATTAAAATATTTTCCATTATGATTTATTTTATGGGTAATTCTACACAAAAGGTTGAACCTAGTCCTAAGGTTGATTCAAAAGTAATGAATCCATTATAATTCTCTACTATATTTTTTATTATTGCTAATCCTAATCCCATTCCGCTATTTTTAGTGGTAAATTTTGGTTCAAAGATTAACTGTTTTTGATCTTCAGCAATTCCTATTCCATTATCTTTAACATAAAGTCTTACTGTTGATTTTGTTCGTTCCAATTTAACTTCAACTAATTTTTCTTTCTGTTCTTCAGGGATTGCTTGAATGGCATTTTTTACTAAATTAGTAATGATACGTATCAATTGTGTTTTGTCAAAGTGAAGAATAACTTCATCTTCATTAGAAATAAAACGAATGTAATCTTCATTAAAAATTTCTAATGCAATTTTAGCAACCTTAACGATATTTAATGATTCGTTATCTTGTGCTGGCATAGAGGCAAAGTTTGAAAAAGCATTTGCAACAGCACTCATGGTATCAATTTGTTGAATGAGTGTTTCTGAATAATCATTAAGTTTTTGGGTGATGTTCGGGTCATCAGGATTAAATTTTCGTTGGAAACTTTGTACCGTTAACTTCATTGGTGTTAATGGGTTTTTAATTTCATGTGCTACTTGTTTTGCCATTTCCCGCCAAGCATATTCACGTTCGCTTTGAGCCAATTTTTGAGCACTTTCCTCAAGTTCATCCACCATGTTGTTGTAGGATTGAATTAAGGCATTGATTTCTTGATCGCCAGGTTGCAAAGCTAATTTTTCATTGCGTTGATTTAATCTGGTTAATTCAATTTTTTCCGAAATTTGTGTTAGTGATTTGGTTATTGTTTTTGATAATGTAAATGAAAAATAAATAGAAAAAATCAACATTACAATGTAGACCTGTGCATATC
>NZ_JAGKWP010000105.1 GCF_021151785.1 Flavobacterium sp. | reverse complement strand
ACAATTCCTTTTTCTTCAATTACATAATCCACTACATCCATTAAAGATGATTTTTTATAACCCTGATAACCATATTGTTTATTTGGATTCCATTCTCTTTGCTTAAATTTTTTTAAATCATCAAAATATTTAGCCTTTATAAAATCTATATTTACATAAAGTGGGTGAGAGTCAAATAAATTTTGTTTCAAGTAAAAAAGTAAATGTTCAGAAGGAGCTATTTTATTAGCAAAATCTTTTAATAACAAGTCGTCATCACTATTTAAAGCATCAATTAATGCGAATTTTAGTTCGTCAAAAGTCTGATATCCTTTATGTATTTCCATATTCACGGCACTAGTAGTAAATTTTCCTTTTGAATCAATTACACGCATTTTTCCATTGGCAAATGTTAATGCTTGAGTAATAAAATTAGGATCTTCATACGTTTTATAATTAGGCACTTCAACTCGTTCAAAATAGGCTACATCATCAAATAAATCAGGAGTTATTGTTTTTCCTAATTTTGTAATAATTTGGTATTTAGTTCCTTTTTTAGCTTTAAATAAAACTTCCCAATCAGCTATTCTTTGTATATAAGAATAAATAAAAGGAATTTTTACTTCATTTTTTAAATTAACCACTCCATATTTATTATTTTTGGCAACTACAATTAAGCAATTTTGTTCTTCTAAATCCTCTAAGTCTAAGTTTATTAAGTTTAATTGAATAGCACTATATTGAAAAGGAAGAATAATTTTTCCTGTATCATCAATAAGTCCAACCATTTTACCTTTTTGAACACTAAAATAGGTATGTTTTAAAGTTTCAAAAGTTTGAAATACATTTTCATAATCAAATGAAGAAATTAGTTGATGTGATTTAGTATTAAATATTGCATATTTTCCATTAGTAGAACTAATTTTTATAAACTTCTCATTTCGCTGATCAGGTAAAGGATTAATAAACTGGTATTCATCTAAAATAAAAGCAAAGTTTTTAAAATTATCTTTTAGAACTAAATTTTTATTTTCATCCATAAAATTATAAGAATCATTTTCTTTTTTTATAAGTGTTAATCTGCTTTCTCGAACATCAAACTGATCAATCCAATCATAAATAGGAGCTAAGATAATTTTTCCATTACTATCAAGAAGACCAAACTTTTTTTGAGGAGAAGAAGTTACTACTTTAAACATTTTATTTTCCTCACCAATCCATTCAAATTCTACAGGAATGATAGCTTCTCCCTCAATATTAAAAACTCCTTTTTTATCATTTAGTGTAACAACTAAAAAAGATAAGGAACCTAATGACAAAGTTGAAATATCATCATATAAAGGCGGAATAATTTCAACCCCTTTTTTATTTACAACCCCTTTCTTTTTTTCTTTTGTTACTCGATAACCAATACCCGTGTATTGTGCTATGTAGTCATCATCATACTCAAAAGGGACTATAATTTCACCATCTAATGAAAATACGCCTGCTTTTTTATCTTTAGAAGCCATGATTACCCCATAGCCATCGGTGAAAATACGATTAAATTCAAAAGAGGTAACTTTTTTAGATTTACTTTTTGAAAAAAAAATACTAAATAAGTTATCTTTTTTTGCGCTATAGTAGCCAAAAGAATCATTATTGTAAATAGCTTCATTATCAGCTGAATAAATAATCTCACCTTCATTAGAAATCAAACCTAATTTTTGATTTTTTGTAAAGATTAAATAACTTAAGCTTTGATAGCTACGAATTGACGAAATTATTGCTTTTTTTACTTGTTTATTTGAATTTTTATTTGAGTTAATACGATCATTATTAGGGATATAGATACTATCATATTCAAAGGGCAATATGATTTTATCTTTTAAAAGACCATACTTGCCTTCAACTTTTACAATAGCTGTATTTTGATAAACTTCATAATAATCAATTTTTTTGCGCAATTTTTTATTTTCATGGTTGAAAATAATTTGGATAGTATTGTGTTTATCTTTGATTAATGTTAAATGCACATTACCCCCAATAATTTTTTTATATTGAATAGGTAAAAGAATATCTCCAGATGTAGTTATTCTACCATATTTGCCGTTCAATTTTGCAACTAAACTATTTAATTTATTTGAATTTTCAACTCCTAAACTATCGTATTGTATTGGCACGGTTATTTCACCTGTATTATTGATTACTCCAAATAAATTATCTTTCTTTATGATATAACCAACATTCTCATTTAAATGTTTTATTTCGGAATAAACAGCTTCTTTTTTGCTATTATTTCCCATTACAAAACCTAATTTTCCATTTTTATCTCGATAATAACCCGAAATCTCATTTGGTTTTTTATTTCGTTCAGGAACTTCTTCTACCACAGTATCATATCCATATCGATCTCCTCTTTGCACTCCAATACCAGAACCATAAGAATCATATGTTTCAGAAGAATATTTCTTTTGTTTAGGAATTTGTCCTTGTAAATTTAGACAATAGATACTAGTGAAGAGGATGAAAAAGAATTTCATAATAGATTTTAAGTTAAAATGAATATAAAATATTTAAAGATAGGTATTTATATGCCAATGTTCTTATTAAAAGTTACAAAAAAATCCGTTAAGTCTTGACCTAACGGATTTTTATTTAAAGGTATAATTTAGTTATAAATGAATTACTTCACCATAAGCATCTGCTACGGCTTCCATAACCGCTTCACTCATAGTAGGGTGAGGGTGAACTGCTTTTAAAATTTCATGTCCTGTAGTTTCTAGTTTTCTAGCCACAACTGCTTCTGCTATCATATCAGTAACCCCAGCACCAATCATATGGCATCCTAACCATTCACCATATTTTGCATCGAAAATTACTTTAACAAATCCGTCTGGTGTACCTGCAGCTTTAGCTTTGCCTGAAGCAGAGAAAGGGAATTTACCTACTTTAATTTCATAACCTTTTTCTTTAGCTGCTTTTTCTGTTAAACCAACAGAAGCAATTTCAGGAGTTGCATAAGTACAGCCTGGGATGTTTCCATAATCTAAAGGTTCAACATGTAAACCAGCAATTTTTTCAACACATAGGATACCTTCTGCTGAAGCCACGTGAGCTAATGCTTGACCTGGAACAACATCTCCAATAGCATAGTAACCAGGAACATTAGTTTGGTAGTATGCATTAACTAAAATTTTATCTCTATCAGTTGCAATACCCACATCCTCCAAACCAATATTTTCAATATTTGATTTGATTCCGACAGCAGATAAAAGAATATCAGCTTCTAAAGTTTCTTCTCCTTTGGCCGTTTTAACTGTAGCTTTTACACCAGCACCAGAAGTGTCTACTTTTTCAACAGAGGCATTAGTCATAATGTTGATACCTGATTTCTTTAAAGAACGTTCAAATTGTTTTGAAATATCTTCATCTTCAACGGGTACAATGTTAGGCATAAACTCAACAATAGTTACTTCTGTTCCCATTGCATTGTAGAAATGTGCAAATTCAACCCCGATTGCACCTGAACCCACAACTATTAGTTTTTTTGGTTGTTCAGCTAAAGTCATGGCTTGTCTGTAACCAATAACTTTTTTACCGTCTTGAGGTAAGTTAGGCAATTCTCTTGATCGAGCACCGGTAGCAATTATAATATGATTAGCCTCTAAAGTACTAACTTTACCGTCAGCGGCAGTTACTTCCACTTTTTTACCTGGTTTTACTTTACCAAAACCATCAATAATATCGATTTTATTTTTTTTCATTAAGAATTGTACACCTTTACTCATTCCATCAGCTACACCTCTTGAACGAGCAATAACAGCGCCAAAATCCTTGTCAACATTGTCTACTTTTAATCCGTAATCTCCAGCATGTTTTAAATAGTCAAATACTTGAGCAGATTTCAATAATGCTTTTGTTGGAATACACCCCCAATTTAAGCAAATCCCACCCAAATTTTCTTTTTCAATAACAGCTACTTTAAAACCTAATTGTGAAGCTCTAATTGCAGTTACATAACCACCAGGACCACTTCCTAAAACTATGATATCATATTTCATTTTGTAAAAATTTGTCAATTTTAATTCTTGCGAAAATAGTAATTTTTTTGAATTTAAAGGGAATAGAATTGTTAGATTTTTATTGTTTTGAACTAAAATAATAAATAATTTAAATTTCAATCGATTTAGTTCACTATTTCATTTTCAAATTGAGCTTGGTATAATTTTTTATAATAACCATTTTCTAACTGAATTAAATCTATGTGTTTTCCTTTTTCTACAATTTGTCCTTTATCCATAACAATGATTAAATCAGCATTAATAATAGTAGCCAATCGATGTGCTATGATAATTGAAGTTCGATCTTTTGTTAAAGTAGTTGTTGCTTGTTGTATCAATTCTTCAGAATGGGTATCAATTGATGATGTGGCTTCATCTAAAATTAAAATGCTAGGTTGTGCTAAATAGGCTCTTAAAAAAGCAATCAATTGGCGTTGACCAGAAGAAAGCATAACACCTCTTTCTTTTACATCATATTCATAATCATTTGGTAAACTCATAATAAATTCATGTATTCCTATTTTCTTTGCAGCGGTAATCACTTCTTCTTTAGTAATAGAATAATCAAATAATGTAATATTATTGTAAATAGAATCAGAAAATAAAAAGACATCTTGTAAAACGATAGCGATTTGCTTTCTTAAACTTTGTAAAGTAAATTTATTTATATCAATTCCATCTATTGTTATTGTTCCGGAATCAATCTCATAAAATCGGTTAATCAAATTGATAATAGTAGATTTACCAGCACCTGTGGCACCAACAATGGCTATAGTTTGTCCTGCATTGATTTCTAAATTGATTCCCTTTAAAATTTCTTCACCTTGCAAATAACTAAATCTAACATCCTGTAAATGTATATTTCCTTTGAAATGTTTTGCCTCAATTGTACCAAAATCTTGAATTTGTGCATTTGATTCCATAACTTCAAAAACCCTATCTGCTGCTACAATTCCCATTTGCATAACATTAAACTTATCTGCAATTTGTCTTAATGGATTATATAACATTGAAATATACATATTAAAAGAGATTAATTGTCCTACAGAAGTTTCCGTATCTCCATTAAGAATAAATAAGGCACCAAAGTAAACCACAAGACCAAGAGTAATACTTGATATGATGTCAGCAATAGGAAAAAAAATACTATTATATAAAATATTTTTTAGCCAAGCTTTGTTGTGTTTTTCATTGATTTCTTTAAATTTTTCGTATTCAATAGCTTCACGATTAAAAAGTTGGACAATTTTCATTCCAGTTAATCGCTCTTGAATAAATGTATTTAAGTTAGCTACTTCATTTCTTACTTCATTGAAAGCTACTTTCATTTTTCGATTGAAAATATTTGTCGCTATAAGAATTACAGGCATTATAAGTAAAACGATACCAGTGATTTTCCAATTTATTACCAACATAAATAAGAGCACAATGATCATTTTTAAAATGTCACTCACAATCATAAAAAGCCCTTGACTAAAAATACTAGCAATATTTTCCATGTCAGATACACAACGTGTAATTAATTTACCCACCGGTTCATTATCAAAATATTTCATTTTGAAATTAGATAAATGATGGAATAATTTTTCACGAATATCTTTTACAATATCTTGACCTAACCAGCTAGCTAGGTAAACAAAATAAAATTGAGCAATCACTTCTAGTAATAAGACCACAAACATAATTATTACTAAAATTTGTAGATTTGTAGTTTTGTCATTACCCGCAAAAAAATAATTCATAAAGTGGGCAAAAGTATCTTGAATAATATTAGATTCTTTTTTTGCAGCAATCAAATAATTGTCAACGGTCAAGTTCAATAAAAGAGGTCGTAATGCTGCAACTATTGCTAAAAAAAACGCCCAAAATCCAACCAAGAATAGTTTTCCTTTGTATGGTTTCGCATAAGCTAGAACTTTATTGAATGATGATTGCTTTTTCAATTTTTATTTTATTAGATTTAAAATGAATGTATTTATTTTATATAAGGATATTGAACGGCTACTAAATATAAACCATGTGCAGGAACAGAAAAACCAGCTTTTCCTCTGTTTTTACTTTCAATTACTTTTCTAAAATCATCTATCGAAAATTTATGAATCCCAACATTTATAAGGGTTCCAACTATTGCCCGTACCATATTTCTCAAAAAACGATCAGCTGAAATAGTAAAAACCAATTGATTTTCATAAGTAGTCCAAAATGCTTCGGTTATTTTACAATTAAATGTTTTCACATCAGTATGTACTTTAGAAAAACACTCAAAATCAGTATACTCAAGAAGAATTTCAGCAGCTTGGTTCATACGATCTATATCTAATTTTTGATGTACATACCAACTTCCTTCGTTTATAAAAGCATCTTTAAAAGTATGTATGTGGTATTGATATGTTCTTGAAATAGCATCAAATCGGGCATGAGCCTCATCATGGACAATTTGGATTTTATAAATAACAATGTCTTGAGGAAGAAAAGAATTTAAGCGTTGAATTAATTTTGGAATGTTAGAAAGTTCATTTGCATCAAAATGAGCAAACATTTGTTTGGCATGTACGCCACTGTCTGTTCTTCCTGCACCAACAATTTCAATAGTTTGTCGAGTAAGTAAAGACAACGCTTTATCTAATGTTTCTTGAACTGAAATGGCATTGGGTTGGACTTGAAATCCAAAATAATTTTTACCATTATATGCAAATTCTATGAAATATCTCAAAATTAAATTTTAAATACGAATGGACAAATTTACAAAAATGAATGGCAATTTCAATTCGCCATTTCCTAATAAAAGCATAAATTTGAGCTATGAAAAAAATTCTACTTTTATCCGATACTCATAGTCATATTGATGCAACTATATTAAAATATGTAAATTTGGCAGATGAAGTGTGGCACGCAGGTGATATTGGAGATTTAATAGTTACAGATACCATAAAAAAAATAAAACCAGTTCGTGCGGTTTTTGGTAATATTGACAATAATGAAGCTCGTTTAGAGTTTCCCTTGCATAATCGATTTATGTGTGAAGGTGTCGATGTTTGGATTACTCATATTGGTGGATATCCTGATAAATATAATGTTGCAATAAGAGAAGAAATTAAAAAAAATCCTCCCAGATTATTTATTTGTGGACATTCACATATATTAAAAGTACAATTTGATAAAAAACTTAATTTATTGCATATGAATCCAGGTGCAGCAGGTATCCATGGATTTCATCAAGTAAGAACCATGCTACGCTTTGAGATTGATGGCGATAAAATTCAAAATTTAGAAATTGTAGAAATAGGTAAGAAAGGGTAGAAGTATGTTAAATGAAATTAGTATAAAACACAAAATCCGAACACGGGGTTCGGATTTTATAACGCACTAATAAACTAAGATGATAGGTTTATCGAATACGATCCACAGATTTTACGAGATCTTCGTCCTTTTTAATTGCCTTATTAGCTAAAACAAGTAAAACGATAGAAAAAATGGGAAGAAGCATCCCAATACCCTTCTCAGAAACTTTCGCTTCTCCGGATAGAGTTAGTGAATTATATACCAACAATCCTATTAAAATAAAGTTTAATATCATATTCAATCTGTTAATAACAAATTGGTTTTGTCGGTTTTTAAAACTAAATATGCTAATTAAAGCCAATAGACTACTAAATCCAAATAAAGCAATATAAATTAAAAAATCCATTGCCATAATATCAACTTTAGCAACTGTTGTCCACAAATTCAAAAACAGTGGTAAAATACCCGTTAATAAAAAGGCTACAGCTAAATAAAGTGTTTGAACTCTTTGTAACATAT
>NZ_JAGKWP010000104.1 GCF_021151785.1 Flavobacterium sp. | reverse complement strand
ATGCAAGTAGGTGCGTGTATCAACTAGTTAGCACTCACCCTAAAAGACCGACACGACCGACAATAAATGAACCGAAAAATGAAAGACAAAATGCCAAACATTTGCTTTTGCCCCAACGCTCCCAAGCCCACCCACCACCCGATAAGAGGACAAAGGACAGTTTAAAGGCAATTTTTGAATTTAACAGGATTATAAAAAGTAACTTTACAACCCAATTAAAGAATTAAATTTTAAGACAATATAATGGCAAAAATAGCAAAGACAGAACAAGAAGAACCACTAGAGAAAAAACTCTGGAAAGCTGCCGACAAGCTCCGTAAAAATATGGATGCTGCGGAATACAAACACGTTGCTTTAGGTTTAATCTTCTTGAAATATATATCAGACGCATTTGAAGAACAATATCAAAAATTAGTTGCTCAAAAAAGTGAAGGTGCTGACCCCGAAGACAAAAACGAGTATGTAGCGGAGAAAGTGTTTTTTGTTCCTGCAACGGCTCGTTGGTCATACATACAAGGCAGAGCAACACAACCTACTATTGGCAAAGACATTGATGATGCAATGGATGCTATTGAAAAAGACAACCCTTCTTTGCGTGGTGTTTTACCAAAAGTCTTTGCACAGGAAAAATTGGACAAAACGAGTTTAGGCGGTCTTGTTAACCTTGTAGGTTCTGCAACTATAGGGACAAAGGAAGCACAAAGCAAAGATATTTTAGGTCAAGTTTTTGAATACTTCTTAGGTGAATTTGCCTTAGCAGAAGGCAAGAAAGGCGGACAGTTTTACACTCCGCAAAGTGTAGTGAAATTATTAGTAGAAATGCTTGAACCTTACGAAGGACGAGTATTTGACCCTTGTTGTGGTAGCGGTGGAATGTTTGTGCAAAGTGAGAAGTTCATTAATAAACATCAAGACTATTACAAGAAAAAAGGAAAAGCAGGTTTAAGTTTAAATCCAGTAGACCGAATTTCCATTTACGGGCAAGAGAGCAATCAAACAACTTGGCGATTGGCAAAAATGAATTTGTCTATTCGTGGCATTGACAGCAGTAATGTAAAATGGAACAACGAAGGTTCTTTTTTAAATAATGCCCACAAAGATTTAAAAGCAGATTATATAATTGCCAATCCACCGTTTAACGATAGTGATTGGAGTGGTGAATTATTGCGTGATGATGCAAGATGGAAAGTGCTTGGCGAAAAGCTAACACCACCCACAGGAAATGCAAACTATGCTTGGATTCAACATTTCCTATATCATTTAGCACCCACAGGTCAAGCAGGATTTGTTTTATCTAAAGGTTCCCTAACAAGCAATACAACAGGCGAAGGAGATATCAGAAAAGCACTGGTTGAAAAAGGACTAGTTGACTGTATTGTTAATCTACCGACTAAATTATTTTTGAATACACAGATTCCCGCTTGCTTATGGTTTTTGTCAAGAAACAAAACAAATGGAGGTTTTAGAAATCGTGAAAATGAAATTTTGTTTATTGATGCCCGAAACCTTGGTTTTTTAGTAAACAAAAGAAACCGAGACTTAACTGATGAAGATGTTGACTTGATTGCTGGAACTTACCACAATTGGCGAAATAAAGAAGGAAATTATGAAGATGTAGCTGGTTTTTGTAAATCAGCAACTATTGAAGAAGTTAAGAAATTAAACTACACGCTAACCCCAGGCAGATATGTTGGCTTAGCAGATGAAGAAGACGACTTCAATTTTGAAGAACGATTTTTATTCTTGAAAGCAGAATTGGAAAAACAGATTGCGGAAGAAGAAGAACTCAACAAAGCTATAATATCTAATCTTTCTAAAATCAAAATTGCAGAATGAGTGAGTGGAAAGAATATAATCTAAATGAAGTGTATGACTTTGCTTCGGGACTTTCAAAAGGAGCTTCTGAATTTGGTTTTGGACACGGATTTCTTGGCTTTAAAGATGTGTTTCATAACTTTTTTGCTCCTGATGAACTTACCAGTTTAGTTAACTCAACAGAAAAAGAACAGGAAAGTTGCTCCATAAAAAGAGGTGATGTTTTTCTGACAAGAACAAGCGAAACAGATGAAGATTTGGGAATGAGTTGTGTGGCTTTGAAAGATTACCCTAAAGCAACTTTCAATGGATTTACAAAAAGATTGAGACCAAAAGGCAATGTTGAAATTCTACCCGAATATGCAGGCTTTTATTTTCGTTCTCCTAGGTTTAGGGCTTCCGTCTCTGGAATGTCATCTATTACAACAAGGGCGAGTTTGAATAACTCAATGCTTGCAGATTTGAAAATACCTGTTCCTTCAATAAATGAGCAAAAGGCTATCTCGGAAACCTTAATGGCTCTCCATAAAAAAATTGAATTGCTTGAAAGACAAATTAATACTTTAGAAAAACTAGGAGGGACTTTATTTAGGCAATGGTTTGTAGATGAAGCAAGAGCTGATTGGGAGATAAAACAATTAGATGAGTTTTTCCCTGTAATCACAGGAAAAAGGGATGCAAACTTCGCTACCGAAAATGGCAAATATCCATTTTTTACTTGTTCTCAAAAGTCCTTTAAATGTGATAGTTACTCATTTGATGGCCATTCAATATTATTAGCAGGTAACGGAGATTTTAGCGTAAAAAGGTATAAAGGTAAGTTTGATGCCTACCAAAGAACCTATGTATTAATTCCAAAGGAAGAAAAATATGTAGGATTCTTGTTTTATCTAATGCAATACTTTTTAAATGATATCACAATGGGTGCACAAGGTTCAGTGATAAGTTTTCTTACTAAAGGAATGATTACTGATTATAAGTTTCCATTCCCTAAAAATGATTATGATGAAAAACTAATAAAGATTAATTCTCTAAATAATAAAATTGATGCAAACGTGCATCAAATAGAAAATTTGACAAAGCTTAGAAATTCGATTTCACCCAAAATATTTAATAAACAAATTTTCGTTAACTATGAATAGAATAATAGCCCTTAAAGGCAGAGGAAATTCAGGAAAGACAACCACTATTAATATGTTGCCAAGTATTTTATTGGCAAACGGCTACAGCCGTGTTGCAGGAATGTATCAAAAACACGGTGGGGACTTTTTAGATGTATTTGAGAACGGCAAACACAGAGTTGGTGTAACAAGCTCAGGGGACACTTATGATTTGGTTCACGATAGATTGACGGATTTGATTAATGCAAAATGTGATGTTTGTGTTTGTGCTTGCAGAACTTCAGGAGGCACTCATACTGCTATCTATAATTTTACTGGCTATACTTCACACTTTGAGCAAAAAACTTACGCTCCTACTCCTGCACAAGAACCAATTGTAAATGCGGCTGATGCCAACAAATTATTTTCGTTGATTTAATGCAAAGACTAAAATCCATATTATCCAAACACAGTAATTGGGAACCTTACAATGAATACATTGTAAGGATTGAGGGTTTCGCTTCTACAGATTTCACCTTGTGTATTGAAAATGCTAAAGCATTACTTGAAGGCATTTCAAAAGAGGTTTGTGTAAAGAAAGGTGTAGCCTTGGATAAAAATTCAAAAATGAGCGGATTGCTAAAAACTGCCTTCAAATCTTTAGGTTATCCTTCTACATCTACGATTTTACAAATAGGTACAGCCATTGCAAACGTGGGGCAACAAATGGGCAATTTCAGAAATGAAATTGGAACAACCGCACACGGTAAAACCATTGAAGAACTACAGAAACGACAAAGTTCAATTCACGATTTAACTGGTAATTTCCTGATTGAAGCAACTTCAATTGTTTGTTGTTTTTTGATTGAAGCATTTGAAACAGACCAACCATTAAAAGTAATTGAAGATGAAATTGATTATGATGAAAACGAAAGTTTCAATGATTTTTGGGATGAGCAATATGGTGAGTTTGAAATGGGCGATTATTCATTTTTTGCTAGTGAGGTATTGTTTAGTAATGACCCTAAAGCGTATAAGAATGAATTAAGAGCGTTTAATCTAATTCCTAAAGACGAGAGTAATAATATAGAATTATGATGAAATACCTATATCAACTTTTTTTAGCATTTAACTCAACGTGGTTGATAGTTGTGGTATTTCTTGTAAAGGAAAAATACCGTTTTAATTTCTTGAATGATTATTGCATTTATTATTCTTGGATATTGTTTGTGTTAACCCCAATAATATTAACTGCTTTAAGTTTCTTGGTTGCAATAAAATTGCCCAAGGATAGCTTAAAAAATAGTTCAGTAAGAGAAATTGAATTGGCTAACAATAACTTCCTACCAACCTATTTAGGCTACTTTTTTGTTTCACTTGGTGTAAATGATGTTCCTACTTTAATAGTAGTATTTCTAATTATTTATGTTTTTACTTTCCTGTCTCAAACATTGTACTTCAATCCTATTTTTTTACTTTTTGGGTATCATTTTTATTTCATAAAAACATCAGGTAATGTGAAAATATTTTTAATTACGAGAAAGCAATTAAAAACACCTGGAGAGATTGGGTTTGAAAAACTAAGAAGGATTAACAACTACACATTCATTGATTTATAAAACTTAAAATATGGCAAATTATATATATGGCAAAGTGAAAAGAAAGCAGAATATTTTCAGAGTGATTGAGACTGAATCTGAAATTTATGAAACAGCAGATTTAGTGCTAACTGGCGTTGATTATAATCCTGCAACTCTAATTGAAGATGAAGAACTTTATCAAATAACAAATTTTTCAGAATCAGAATTTGTATTAGATTTTCTTCAAGGGGATTTAGATTCTGTCAATTACGACCAAATTACCAATGAAGACTTAAAAAAGTTATCCTTCATCTGTACCGTACAAGGGAATCTTTATTTTTTTCAGGTTATAAACTCTAGTTTTTTCATTAGTAAAAAATGGTTTTCAATTGATGAATTGACACTTGAAACCAATAGACCTATAATAACAATAAATCCATTTGCAGATGCAATTTACAATAAGGATAATGACACGCTATATTTCAAAAAATTAGCATCTGCTCAAAAAATATTTAAAGGAATGGATCAGTTATATCGTGCTGCTACAGATGCTGAAACACAAAATTTCTTAGAAAATGACTTCCTTGAAGTTGATGAAAACTTTCAAACTGGAAATGTTACTATACCAAACAGGAAAAGAATTGCTTTAGTCAATGAAACATTAAGTAATTTTTCAGAAGATGAAAAGCAAGCAATATATAATTACACAAATCAATACGGTCAAGTAACATATGAGAATGGCAAGTTTAAAATAGAATCAGATAATGATTTGAAATTTGTATTGTGGGGCATAGAGCAACGCTTTTACACAACTCCAATTGGGGGAGATAAAAGAGTTGCAAATTCAATTATTAGCATTTAAGAATTAATGAAACCAATTACTGAAGATAAAATAGAAACTTTTGCTTTAGAAGTGCTACAATCTATGGGTTGGGAGTATGTTCACGGCTTGGCTATTGCTCCCGGTGCAGAACAATCAGAAAGAGAAAATTTTGAGCAAATTGTTTTAATTGAGCGTTTACGAAAATCGGTTTCTGTTTTAAATCCCACCATTCCGCAAGATGCACAGGAACAAGCTATACAGAAAGTATTACGAATATACTCTCCTGAATTACTGCACAACAACGAAATATTTCATCAGCTATTAGTAGAAAAAGTAAAAATACCTTATCAGCAAGACGGATTTGAAAGAAGTTATGAGGTGGCATTGATTGATTTTGAAAATCTTTTGAACAATGAATTTTTGTGTATCAACCAATACACCATTGTTGAGAACAACCAAAACAAAAGACCTGATGTATTGCTGTTTGTAAATGGTTTGCCTTTAGTGGTTATTGAACTTAAAAATGCAGCAGATGAAAATGCTACAATGCGGAAAGCCTTTGACCAAATACAAACTTACAAAGCCACGATTCCAAGTTTGTTTACTTACAATGCAATTTGCGTAATATCTGACGGAATGGAATGTAAGGCAGGAAGTGTTTCAGCAAGTTTCAGCCGTTTTATGACTTGGAAAACAGCAGACGGCAAAAAAGAAGCATCCCGATTTGTTCCACAATTGGAAATATTACTCAAAGGAATGTTGAACCCTTCTACTCTTTTAGATTTGGTTCGCAATTTCGTTGTATTTGAAAAAAGTAAAAAAGAAGATGCAAAAACGGGAATCACTCAAATTGAAACCGTTAAGAAATTAGCGGCTTATCATCAATATTACGCAGTTAATAGAGCAGTGCAATCTTCCATTATAGCATCAGGAACAAACGGAGATAAAAGAGGCGGTGTTGTTTGGCATACACAAGGTTCAGGCAAAAGTTTGAGTATGGTATTTTATTCGGGCAAACTGATAACAGCACCCGAAATGCAAAACCCAACCATTTTAGTCATTACCGACCGTAATGATTTGGACGACCAATTGTTTGACACTTTTGCCAATTCTAAACAGTTACTAAGGCAGGAGCCTGTACAAGCAAAAGACAGAGAACATTTGAAGGAATTGCTAAAAGTGGCAAGTGGTGGAATTGTGTTTGCTACCATTCAAAAATTTTTACCCGAAGACCAAAAATCGGTTTACGAGCAACTTTCTGAACGTAGAAACATTGTTGTAATAGCAGATGAAGCCCACAGAACACAATACGGCTTTGAAGCATCCATAAAAGAAGTAAAAGACAAGGAAACCAAAGAAAAAATTGGAGAGCGTATTGCTTATGGCTTCGCCAAATATATGCGTGATGCTTTGCCAAACGCTACTTATATAGGTTTTACAGGAACGCCCATTGAAGGCGCAGATGTAAATACTCCGCAAGTTTTCGGTCAGTATGTAGATGTGTATGATATTTCACAAGCCGTTGCTGATGGAGCAACAGTTCGAATATATTACGAAAGCCGTTTAGCAAAAGTAAATTTAGATGAAGAAGGCAAACGATTGATTGAAGAATTTGATGCGGAGTTGGAACAAGACGAAGAAATCACAGACCAACAAAAGGCAAAAGCCAAATACACCAAATTGGAAGCGATTGTTGGAAACGAAGAACGCATCAAAAATTTAGCGAAAGACATTGTAAACCATTCTGAACAACGCCAAAAAGTGTTTGATGGCAAAGGGATGATTGTAGCAATGAGCCGAAGAATTGCAGCCAATTTATACAAAGAAATTATCGCTCTAAGACCAGAATGGCACAATAACGATTTAAACAAAGGAGTTATTAAAGTTATAATGACTTCAACAAGTGCTGATGGTCCTGAAATGCAACGCCACAATACCACAAAACAACAGCGTAAGAATTTAGCAGAAAGAATGAAAGACCCTGCCGACCCTTTGCGTTTGGTGATTGTTCGTGATATGTGGTTGACTGGTTTTGATGCACCTTGTTTGCATACCCTTTACATTGACAAACCAATGAGGGGTCATAATTTAATGCAAGCTATTGCGAGGGTAAACCGTGTTTTCAAAGACAAGCCAGGCGGTTTAGTTGTTGATTATTTAGGAATAGCAACAGACCTTAAAAAAGCGTTGTCTTTTTATTCAGATGCAGGAGGTAAAGGCGACCCAACTTTAGATTTAGAAAAGGCAATTGAATTGATGAATGAAAAATATGAAGTCGTTCAACAATTCTTTAACGAAGAAGCCAAAACACAAAAAGACATTGTAGCAGAAGAACCCGAAGCCTATTATGCCAACAGTTTTAAATTTAATTACAAGCGTTTTTTCAATGTAGAAGCCAACGAAAAAATGTCTATCATTCTACAATCAGAAGAACATATTTTAGGATTAGAAGATGGGAAAGCGAGATTCATAAGAGAAGTAACCTTGTTAAGTCAAGCCTTTGCATTATCAATTCCGCATCCAAGAGCAATGGAAATAAAAGACGACATTGCGTTTTTCCAAGCCGTGAAAGCTCGACTTGTAAAATTTGAAGGTACTGGAGGCGGTAAATCGGACATTGAAATTGAAACAGCTATCAAACAGATAGTTGATGAAGCGATAAGTTCAGACAAAGTAATGGATATTTTTGAAGCTGCTGGTATGGAAAAACC
>NZ_JAGKWP010000203.1 GCF_021151785.1 Flavobacterium sp. | reverse complement strand
CAACGTTCATAGGTGAGCATTTCGAAAGTAACTCTTTATTTAAGAAAGAGAATCCTGGCGTTGGTTCGCTTTTAAAAATGGAAAGATTTTCAGATTTCGATAATATTTTGTTCCGGTATATTGAGCACTCCGAACTGGTTCGCATCGCAGATAAGGGAAATACTTTTCCCGCCCCCAGACTGCGCAACGGGAAACTTAATATTTCGGCGCTATTGGATAAATATTACAATGGAAATTCCATTGTGTTTAATTCTATTTTTAGGTTTGATAAAGAAATAAAAAAGATTACCGAAATGTTAGGGGCATCTTTGGCTAGTACCGTGCAGGCAAATTTATATTTGACGCCTGCAAACGGACAAGCATTTGCTACCCACTACGATGCGCATGATGTAATAGTTATCCAATTAGTTGGAAGAAAAAGCTGGCATATTTATAATAAACCAGATGGACTTTTGTTTCCGATATCTATCGATAGGTCATTGACGCCAGAACGTCTGGAAGAATCAAAACTTAGTCACAATTTGGATTTTGACGTCGGATCAACATTATATTTGCCTAGGGGTTTTCCCCATAAAGCGGTATCGCAAAACCAACCTTCATTGCATATAACATTCTCTCTCGCGCCGTACACCAGTGGTGATGTACTAAAGCAATTTGTTGATATTATTCAAAACGTTAATCCGGTTTTTCGAAAAAATTTTTCTCCAAGCCTGTTGGAGTTAGATGATTTTTCAGCAGTTTTTAGTGATATCCAGAAAGTTCTTGAAGAGGCATTTTCCAATGAGGATCTAAAGAATGAATTAGTGTTCCAAATGAAAAGAAAGTTGGTTGAAGATGTCTCTTTTCTGCCTGCGAGCTTTATAGATGGTGACATTAATCATTATGAGTTTATTAAATTTGTAGATCGTGCGCACTTCGATTTTTTAGAAAAGGATTCGAAATACAGGGTAAGCAACTTTCAGGAGGAAATTTTAATTTCAGAGAGCGAATACCTTATTTTTCAAGCCCTTGTTGAACAAAGACGTTTTGCAATAACGGAAATTCTAACGGTCTTAGGGGATTCCGGTAAGAAATTTATATATTCATTAATTTCTTTGGGGATTGCTGAGTTTGATAGCAGACATTGAACTACCTATTTATGTGAAGCAAATTGGAATAATTCCCTGGATAAGTGAATCGGTAACATCTAGCCTTTTCTGTTCTGGATCCTATCATTTTTCAGTGAAAACTGGAGACGTTAGGG
>NZ_JAGKWP010000103.1 GCF_021151785.1 Flavobacterium sp. | reverse complement strand
AATCCAATGAAAATATTTTAATTAATAAAAAGTTGACTGAGACTTCAAATGAATTAAAAAAAATTACAACACAATTACAAGAAGCAAATGAAAATCTGATTATAAAAGACAAACAAAAAGACGAATTTTTAGATACAGTTACCCATGAGTTGAGAACTCCAATCACAGCTATTAGAGCAGCTAGTGAAATATTATTTGATGATGATGATATTCCGGAAGGAATGCGAAAACAATTTTTGCAAAATATTATATCTGAATCAGATCGTCTTAATAGATTAATAGATAAAATTTTAGATTTAGAAAAATTTGAAACAGGGAAACAAAAAATTTATCCAGCTAAAAATAATTTAATACAAACAATTGATAAGACTATTGAGCCTTTGCAACAGCTCATCAAAAATAAACACATTACTTTATATGTAGAAAATAATAAAAATATTTATGCTTTTTATGACGAGGATAGAATTGTTCAGGTTATTACAAATCTCATTTCAAATGCCATTAAATTCTGTCCTGATTTTGAAGGGTTAATTACTATTCAGATTATTGAAAAAGATGAATATATTTTAACTTCTATACAAGATAATGGTAAAGGGATTAATCCGAATGATTTTGAAATCATCTTTGATAAATTCTATCAATCAAACAATCAAAATATCAAAAAACCTGTTGGTAGCGGATTAGGTTTGGCCATCTGTAAACAAATTATTGAACATCATAAAGGAAAAATATGGGCTGAAAATGCAGTAAATGGAGGCGCTTGCTTTTATTTCACATTACCTAAAAATGAATATTAAGACTTAAGAGGAGTATGAAGAAAATTTTAATTGTAGACGACGAACCTAACATCATTATGTCATTAGAATATACTTTTAAGAAAAGTAATTTCGAAGTTTTTATTGCTCGTGACGGTCAAGAAGCACTAGACATTTTACAAAATGAAACACCAGATGCTATTATTCTTGATGTTATGATGCCAAACGTTGATGGATATGCCACAATTACGGAAATAAAGAAAGATGAAAAATTACAACATTGTAAAATTGTATTTCTTTCAGCAAAAAATAAAGAAAGTGATATAGAAAAAGGATTGAGTTTAGGGGCCAATGCATACATGACAAAGCCTTTTTCAATTAAAAAATTAGTTGATAAGATTAATGAACTAGTAGAAGAGTAAATTTATATTAACACATAACTATTAAAGCAAAATGAAATATAATGATTTATATTTAAAAAGTATTGAAAATCCCCAAGCATTTTGGGAAGAACAAGCTCAACAAATTGAATGGTTTTCGAAGCCCAATACTATTTTATCTAAGGATAAAAATGATTATCCGTTATGGTTTGAAGATGGAGAATTGAATGCTTGTTATTTAGCATTAGATAAACATATACAAGATGGTTTTGGAGATGACTTTGCAGTGATTTATGATTCGCCTGTAACTCAAACAATAAAGAAATATACTTTTAATGAAGTAAAAACTGAAGTAGCTAAACTAGCTGGAGGACTACTTTCGTTAGGTTTGCAAAAAGGTGATACGGTTGTTATTTATATGCCAATGATTCCACAAGCAGTGTTTGCTATGTTAGCTTGTGCAAGAATTGGTGTTACTCATTCTGTAGTTTTTGGAGGATTTGCACCTCATGAATTAGCCATTAGAATTGATGATTGTCAACCTAAAGTAATTATTACCGCTTCTTCAGGAATAGAAGTTGATCGCTTGATAGCATACAAACCCTTAGTAGATGAAGCAATTTCTTTAGCAGAGCATCAACCTCAAAATGTTGTTGTATTAAATAGAAAATTAGGGGCTAAAATTCCATTTAAAAAATACGATATCGATTATGATGCCTTAATTTACGGTTCAGAAGAAGTAAATTGCATTCCAGTAAATGCAACTCATCCACTTTATGTCTTATATACCTCAGGTACAACAGGAAAACCTAAAGGAATTGTTCGAGACACTGGAGGATATGTAACTGCTTTGAAATTTTCAATGACCCATATTTATGGAGTTCAACCAGGTGAAGTATTTTGGGCTGCGTCTGATGTAGGTTGGGTTGTTGGACACAGTTTTATAACTTATGGACCATTAATTAATAGAAATACAACTATTATTTTTGAAGGCAAACCAATAAAAACACCTGATGCTTCTACCTTCTGGAGAATTATTTCGGAACATCAAGTGAGCACAATGTTTACAGCTCCAACGGCTATTCGTGCTATAAAAAAAGAAGATCCTGATGGAACGTTTATTAAACAATATGATTTGTCGTGTCTTAGAACTCAATTTCTAGCAGGTGAGCGTTGTGATGTAGCTACTTTAGAATGGTACAATGCTCATATTCCTGTTCCAGCCATTGATCATTGGTGGCAAACGGAATCCGGTTGGCCAATGATTTCTAATATGATGGGTGTTGAATATTTGCCTGTAAAACCAGGCTCAGCAGGAAAAGCTGTAACTGGCTACAATATTCAAATTTTAGGTGAAAATGGACAAGAGCTCGGACCAAATGAGGAAGGATATGTGGTAATTAAGTTACCATTACCTCCTGGAACATTATTAGATTTATGGAATGATAATGAAAGGTTTAAGTCTGGTTATTTAAATAAATTTGAAGGTTATTATTTTTCAGGTGATGGTGGTTTTAAAGATGATGAAGGTTATATTTTTATTACTGGTCGAGTAGACGATGTTATTAATGTTGCAGGTCACCGCTTATCAACAGCAGAAATGGAAGAAATTGTCGCTTCTCATTCTGACGTCGCAGAGTGTGCAGTGGTTGGAGCTCATGATGAATTGAAAGGACAAATTCCATTAGCTTTTGCAGTCATGAAATCTGGAGTGGATAGAGAACATTTTCAATTGGAGCACGAAATTGTGCAGTTAGTTAGAGAACAAATTGGAGCAGTGGCAAGTTTAAGAAATGTTGTTATAGTTCAGCGATTACCAAAAACTAGATCAGGAAAAATTTTAAGAAAATTGCTAAGAAGTATAGCTGATAAAACTGAGTTTCAAATACCATCAACTATCGATGATGTGGCTATAATTGATGAAATTCAAGCTGATTTAGAACATTACGGATTTGGAAAGAAATAATGTTGTATATATCAATTTAGCACGTTTTTAGAAAAAGGAATACTTTCTTTGCCTATATTTACATTATTAAAAAATTAACAAAATGAGTTACTATAAAGTTAAGGATTTAGAAAATTACTTTAAAATGTATAAAAAATCAGTAAGAGAACCAAGAAAATTTTGGGATCGAATTGCTGATGAAAATTTTATATGGTACCAAAGATGGGATAAAGTTTTTGAGTATGATATGCAAGAAGCACAATTTAAGTGGTTTTTAAATGCTAAAGTAAATATTACCAAAAACTGTATTGACAGACATTTAGCAAAAAGAGGAGATAAAACAGCTATCATTTTTGAACCTAATAATCCAGATGAATCTGCACAACATATTAGTTATAACGAATTGTATGTGCGAGTTTCTAAAATGGCGAATGTGTTACGCGACTTAGGAATTAAAAAAGGAGACAGAGTTTGTATTTATTTACCCATGATTCCAGATTTAGCTATTGCTGTTTTAGCTTGTGCTAGAATTGGAGCTATTCATTCCGTTGTTTTTGCTGGATTTTCAGCTGGAGCTTTAGAAGCACGAATTAACGACAGTGATTGCAAAATGGTTATTACCTCAGATGGTGCATACAGAGGAGATAAAACAATAAATTTAAAAGGGATTGTTGATGAAGCATTAGAAAAATGTCCATCTGTTCAAAATGTACTTGTAGTTAAAAGAACCAATGAAAATGTTCCTATGAAAGAAGGACGTGATATTTGGGCTCAACCTTTGTTAGATGCTGCTTTAGATAATAATGTTGCTGAAATTATGGATGCAGAAGATCCTTTATTTATTCTATATACTTCTGGATCAACTGGAAAACCTAAAGGAATGGTACATACTACAGCTGGTTACATGGTATATACAGCTTATACTTTTAAAAATGTGTTTAACTATGAAGAGAATGATGTGTATTGGTGTACTGCTGATATTGGTTGGATCACAGGACATTCTTATATTCTTTACGGACCATTATTAAATGGTGCTACAACTGTTATTTTTGAAGGAGTTCCTTCATATCCAGATTTTAGTCGTTTTTGGGAAGTAATAGAAAAACATCAAGTAAATCAGTTTTATACAGCTCCAACTGCGATTAGAGCTTTAGCAAAAGAAAGTCTTGATTATGTACAAAAGTTTCCATTGAGTTCATTAAAAGTTATAGGATCTGTGGGTGAACCAATTAATGAAGAAGCTTGGCACTGGTACAATGATCACGTAGGAGGGAAGCGATGTCCATTAGTAGATTCATGGTGGCAAACAGAAACTGGTGGTATAATGATCTCACCATTACCATTTATTACACCTACTAAACCAACATATGCTTCTTTACCATTACCGGGAATTCAACCTGTTTTGATGGATGAATTACGCAATGAAATTGAAGGGAATCAAGTTACTGGTAGTCTTTGTATTAAATTCCCTTGGCCTTCTATTGCAAGAACTATTTGGGGAGACCATCAACGTTATATTGATACTTATTTTAAAGCTTTCCCAGGAAAATATTTTACAGGTGATGGAGCATTAAGAGATGAAGTAGGATATTATAGAATAACCGGTAGAGTAGATGATGTTATTATTGTTTCTGGACACAACCTCGGTACTGCACCAATTGAAGATGCAATTAATGAACATCCTGCGGTTGCTGAAAGTGCTATTGTTGGATTCCCTCATGATATTAAAGGAAATGCACTTTATGGCTATGTAATTTTAAAAGAAAGTGGTGAATATCGTAATCATGATAATTTAAGAAAAGAAATTAATCAATTAATTTCTGATCAAGTGGGACCAATAGCAAAATTGGATAAAATTCAATTTGTTAATGGATTACCTAAAACTCGTTCTGGTAAAATCATGCGTAGAATTTTGAGAAAAATTGCTGAAGGTGATTTCTCTAATTTTGGTGATACATCAACCTTGCTAAATCCAGAAATTGTGGATGAAATTAAAGAAGGTAAAATTTAGTTTAAATTTACTTTTGGTTATGTTTTTTTAAACAAAAAGCCTGTCAGTCTAATATACTGATAGGCTTTGTCTTTTTATTCAATTCCTAATTTTTCTTTTAACTTTAAAAATAATAATGCAATTGAATAGGCGTCATCTGCAACTGAATTACGATTACTCAATTGCATTTTCAGTCCATTACCCATTTCTTCAAGTGAATAGCTTTTTTCATTAGTTTCTTTTAGTTTATTATACATCGCTTCAATATCAAAAGCTTCATTCCTAATTTTCCCTAATTTCATTCTGCTAAGACATTTATCTAACATTTCAATATCAAAATTAATTCTATGGCCTATAATAATTGAGTTAGATAAATATTCTAAAAGAGTAACAATAGCTTCTTGTTCTGAAATGCGTTGTTCCAAATTAATATTGAAAGAATCAACAATTGGATTAATTTGATCATGATTTCGTTGAATGAAAATTTCAAAGGAATCTTTAATTATTATTCGATTTCCAATAACTGAAGTAGCTGCAATGGCCATAATAACATCTTTATCAGGGTCAATACCAGAAGTTTCAATACTAAGAACAACGTATTTTTTGGCCTTGAATTTAAAAGAATCTGTATATTTTTTCCAAAATTCTGGATAGTCTTTATTGAATATATTGCTAATTCCTAACATTGTTTATGAGAATCTAGTTAATTGGTATTTGTCTTTTATTAATTGTGTTATATCATCAATAGTTTCTAATGCTTCCTTTAAGTCTTCTTTATCAACTTTTGTTAATTTTTTAGTCTCTATAAAAGCTCCATCATTATCGTTTAATACTCCTTCTTGTGTTCTAAAATGTTGTAATTTCAAGTAGCTTTCTGCAAAGTCAAGATATAGCTCTTTATTTTTTAAATCAGTCATAGCCATTTGTTTAAAACGTAAATAGGTAGAATTAACACCTTTTAAATTATGGCTTAAAGCAAACATTCTTGCAGCATCAACAAAAAATTGAACTCCTTTTAGTTTAAGATTAAAAGCATCTTTATGTATACCACTTTCATCCAAGTTAAATTTTTTAAAGAATGAAAGAGGAGGAGGTGTTTTTAGAATTTGGTTACCAATGTAATCAAAAAATAATTTGTTATTACTTAAGCTTTGATAAATAGCAATTTCTAAACTGTCTTTTAGTTTGGTTTCCCCATATATATATTCAAAGTCAAAAAATATACCACTAAAATCAGACATATTTTCACCCGGAGATTTTATCCAATGTGTATAAATACTTGTGAAATCAGACAATGATTTACACCATTTAATATTACTAGCTAAATGTTCATTAGGACAAGGTTTATAACCAAGATTTTCCATTTTTTGAATAACTGTTTTGGCTAATTGCACAAAATAAAATTTAACATCCCTATGCTTTTCTGGTACCACATCTTCATAAACAATCATATTATCTTGGTCACTGAGAACGAGTTGCTCTTTTCTTCCTTGACTACCTAAAGCCAACCATACAAAACGGGCAGGAGGTGTTCCATGTTGCTCTAATGCTAATTGAATACATTGATGAATTATTGAATGAAGAATTTCACCAGCGGTATTGTTAATATGAAAAATAGGAATGTTTTTAGTAAATGAATTTTGAATAATAAATAAGTATTTTGAATGAACATATTTTAATTCTTCAAAGTTTCTTGAATTCCTAATTTCATCAATTAACACACCAGGATTATTAGACTGTGATTTAATAATGTCGCGTTCAGAAATGATTCCCTTTATTCTAGTGTTTTCTGTACCATCTTCTGTAACACATAATAATGAAGTGTCATTTTTTAGTAATAATAACTGAGCTTCAGCAACTGAAATAGAAGCATCTACAACAGTAAAACGTGTTTGCATTATATTAGTTACATCAGCTTCTAAATTGATAAAACCATAAGCTATCTTTTTTCTAAAATCTTCATCTCTAATAATTCCCGTGATTCTAGCATTGTTAGTTACAATTGCGTAACTTTTATTAAAATCGACCATCTTTTTTGCTGTAGATGAGATAGTTGCAGTTAAGGGTACTGTAAGTGGTTCATTATCAAACTCTAACTCTTGAAAATAAGAAAAATCAGTAGTTTCAGAATCAGCACTTATTTCAGAAATAGATTTTAAATTCTGATAATTTTCACCTGTAGATTTAGATTGATCAGAAAAATGCTCTAAAAAATAATCTAATACATCAGCATATTTAGATAATATTGGTTTAAAAAGTGCTATGGGTATAGCATATATGATTGCATCTTCATTAGCTATCGAATTTAGGGCATAATTATTTTTAGCAAAAAAAGGTCTTAATCCAAAAATAGAACCAGTATAACATTTAGTAATTAATGTTTCTTGCGCATCTATAATCTTTGTTAAGTGCACAATTCCTGAATTCACAATGTAAAAATTGGTATGAAGCGCATCATTAATTTTAAACAGTCTTTTGTTTTTTTCTAAATATATGATTTCACTTTGACTAGCAATTTCTAATAAATCTGAATAAGCAATGGTTTTGAAAGGATTATGTTTTCTCAAAAAATCAACAATATTTTCTGCAAAAGTATTCTTCATGATAGAATAGGATTAGACTCATCAAAAATACAACAATAAATACATAATATAATATATATAGATTTTAAAATATTTTATTTTACATAATGTATATTATAGTTCAAAAATATTTAATAGAAATCAATAAAAAGTTGTGTATACATAAATATTGAATTATTTTTGCATCACTAAAATTACATATTTTGAAAAATAAATACGCCCTATCGTTAATTGAAAAAATTCAGAAAGAATTATTGTTAGATAAATTTAATTGTGATACTACGATTGAATATTTAAAAAAATTACGTGAATATTCTTTTGATGATCAAAATCCAGTTTTAACTAAAGCATTACGTTTAGCTTATGAACATTTAGAATCAAACGGTGCTTTTTTAATTGGAATCCCTATGGATGAGCCTATGGATGATTCTGAAAAAGAATTTAACTTCTCTGAAACAAATGATTTAGAAAGCTTTGAATATTTC
>NZ_JAGKWP010000102.1 GCF_021151785.1 Flavobacterium sp. | reverse complement strand
AATAAATACAATTTTATTCTTTTACAAAATCAATATTTCGCATTAATCCTTCAAACTTGGTTCGTTTGACAGCAGAATTTTTAAATACTTTATTGAAAGTTTCTTTGGTAAGTTCTTGCCAATCGCGTTTAGAAAACTGAAGTAGTTCTGCTTTTGGCTCAAAAAGTGGTTCTTGATGGGGTTTTGCAAATCGGTTCCAAGGACATACCTCTTGACATACGTCGCATCCAAAAACCCAATCGTTAAATTGACCTTTCATTTCTTGCGGCAAATTGTCTTTTAACTCAATCGTAAAATAAGAAATACATTTGCTTCCGTCTACCACATAGGGTTGAATAATGGCTTGTGTTGGACAAGCATCGATACAAGCCGTACAGGTACCGCAATGATCTGTAGTAGGAAGGTCATATTCTAATTCAAGGTCTATAATTAATTCGGCTATAAAATAAAACGAACCTACTTTTTGGGTAATTAAATTGGCATTTTTTCCAATCCAACCCAAGCCGCTCTTTGCAGCCCAAGCCTTATCTAAAACGGGAGCCGAATCCACAAAAACTCGTCCGTTTACTTCGCCAATTTCTTCCTGAATGAATTGTAATAATTGCTTTAATTTCTCTTTAATGACGAAATGATAATCTTCGCCATAGGCATATTTAGAAATCTTGTAACTCGCTGGATTTTGAATTTCGGAAGGATAATAATTGAGTAGTAGAGACACCACGCTTTTTGCTCCATCAACTAACAAACGTGGATCTAACCGTTTGTCGAAATGATTTTCCATGTAGGCCATTTGCCCGTGGTAATTTTTATTGAGCCATTTTTCTAAACGTGGCGCTTCTTGCTCGAGAAAGTCCGCTCGGGAAATTCCGCAAGAAAGAAAGCCCAATGTCAAAGCCTTTTCTTTTATTAAATTGGTATATGTGGATTTAGAAGTCAGAATTTAGAAGTTAGAAGTTAGAAGTTAGAAGTTAGAATAATGGCTACTAATTAGATTTTAAATTCATTCTACTTTTGGTATTTTTTAATATAGTAACGAATATTGAGGTTAATTGGTTTGCTTCGTTCATTAAAAAATCTAATTCAGAAGTATCTTTCCATTTCATTTCTTTTATTATTTCTAACCAAAATAAAGTTTCATCTGCTTCTTCCAAAACAATATTAAGTTTTGAAATAAACTCTGCATCACTTCTCCCTCTACAAGCTGATCTGTAATTTGCACCTACTGAAGAACATGATTTTGCCAATTGATTTACAATTATTTTTTTTACAATAGAATATTCAATAGTCTCAACAAAATTTAAAACACGTAAAATGAAATTTTTAGTTCGATCTTTTAAGTCATTATCTTTATAATTCATGTTTTTTTCTAAATTCTGAATTCTAAATTAAAAAAGCTCTCCTTGGTTTCCTAATTTCAATCGACCTAAATGCTTATAGGCTTTATCAGTTGCTTCTCTTCCACGAGGTGTACGCATTAAAAACCCTTCTTGAATTAAAAAAGGCTCATATACTTCTTCTAAAGTTTCTGCATTTTCAGCAACAGCGGTGGCTAGAGTCGTAATTCCGACTGGACCACCTTTAAATTTATCAATTATCGTAGATAAAATTTTATTATCCATTTCATCTAATCCATGCGCATCCACATTTAATGCTTTCAAGGCAAATTGTGCGATTTCGGTATCGATACGACCGTTTCCTTTAATCTGAGCAAAATCGCGCACCCTACGCAACAAGGCATTCGCAATACGTGGCGTTCCTCGACTTCTACCAGCAATTTCGATAGCCGCTTCTAAATCGATCGGCACATTTAAAATGGATGCACTTCGTTCGATGATGGTGGCCAGCAATTCGGTGTTATAATATTGCAATCGGCTTTGAATACCGAAACGGGCACGCATAGGCGCGGTTAATAATCCGGAACGTGTGGTAGCCCCAACCAAGGTAAACGGATTTAGATTGATTTGAACCGTTCGCGCATTGGGTCCGCTTTCTATCATGATATCGATTTTATAATCCTCCATAGCAGAATACAAATATTCTTCCACTACTGGTGATAATCGATGAATTTCATCTATAAACAACACATCACGTTCTTCCAAATTCGTCAACAAACCCGCTAAATCGCCAGGTTTATCCAGCACGGGTCCAGATGTAATTTTAATTCCTACCCCCAATTCATTAGCCAAAATATTTGCCAAGGTTGTTTTTCCTAAACCTGGAGGTCCGTGAAACAAGGCATGATCCAACGCTTCACCACGTTGATTGGCTGCTGCCACAAATATTTTTAAATTCTCTAACACATGATCTTGTCCGGCAAAGTCATCAAAACTTAACGGACGAAGTGCCCGCTCGATATCCATATCTTGCGGTGTGAATTTATCTTTATTTGGATTTAAATTTTCGTTCATAGGACAAAGATAAATAAAGTTCGATGTATTTATCTATTTACCAATTTATGAATTGAAAAATAGTAGTGAAGTATAGCCCAGGTTGGAGTGGTATCTTTTTTATTATTAAGAAACGGAATGGGACAAAAAAATAAAACAGAAAACGGGATTGCTTTTGTATGAGGCGATAAATATGTGCTTCGGATTAAAAACCAAGTATTGCTTTAGCAATGGTGAAATAAATTAATATCCCCATAATGTCATTACTAGTTGTAATGAAAGGCCCCGTTGCTAATGCAGGATCGACGCCGTATTTGTCTAAAATAATTGGAATAAACGTCCCGATAAGTGAAGCAAAAATAATGACACTTAGTAAAGCAATTGAAACAGTAATGCCAATGGTATATTCGAATCCGAAAACAAAATGACTAACTAAAATAAGAATTCCAGATAAGAAGGCACCGTTCATTAAACTCAAACTGAATTCTTTAATTAAGCGATTGATGATACTTCCTGTGATGGTATTATTTGCCAAACCTTGAACAATAATAGCGCTTGACTGAACCCCAACATTACCACCCATAGCAGCAATTAATGGAGTGAACAAAAATAAGGTAGGATGATTTGCCATAGCTGGTTCAAAAATACCCAATACACGCACTGAAATAAAACCACCAAATAATGCCAACACCAACCAAGGTAAACGCGCTTTGGTTAATTCTAGAATGCTATCATCAGCTTCAACGTCTTGAGAGATACCGGCTGCTAACTGGTAATCTTTATCTGCTTCTTCTTTAATAATATCTACGATGTCATCAATAGTAATACGGCCAACTAAACGACCTAGTTCGTCTACAACAGGAATGGCTTCAAGATCATATTTTTGCATAATACGCGCCACCTCTACATCTTTTGTGTCGACTTTAACGTAATCGACTTTTTTAATAAAAACTTCGCTAATTTGGGTTTTAGTTGATGTGGTCAATAAGTCTTTCAATGATAAACGACCTTTTAATCGATCTTCATCGTCAACGACATAAATAGAATGCACACGGGTAACATTTTCTGCCTGAAGGCGCATTTCTTTTACACAAGTTAATACATTCCAATTTTCATTGACTTTAACTAACTCTTTTGCCATGATTCCACCCGCAGTATTTTCGTCATAGCGTAATAGATCGACAATATCTTTAGCGTGTTCAACGTCTTCTAACTCAGAAATTACTTCGGCTTTTTTCTTTTGAGGTAGTTCAGCGATAATATCAGCTGCATCATCTGTGTCGAGTTCGTCAAGCTCTTCAGCAATTTCTTTTGCCGAAAGCGTTCGCAAAATAGCTTCCCTAACCTCTTCGTCTAATTCAAGAAGAATTTCAGCTGTCTTTTCAGAGTCTAATAAATTGAAAATATAAATGGCTTGTTCATCTTGCAAGTCATTCATAATTTCTGCAATATCAGCAAAGTGAACATCTTGTAATAGTGTTTCCAACTCTTGAGCTTTATTCTCTTGAATTAAGGATTCTATTTGTTCGAAAAATTCTTTACTGATTTTGAACTCCATCGGCAGCTATTTTTTGAGTTAACGAAATGAAATCTTCAACGGATAATTGTTCCGGACGCAGTGCAAAGATAGTATCTTCTTGTAATTTATCCGATAAATTCAAGCTTTTTAAACTATTACGCAGTGTTTTTCTTCGTTGATTGAAAGCTGTTTTAACAACAGTAAATAGTAATTTTTCGTCGCAATCCAATTTATAATTTTCTTTACGACGCATAATCATTACTCCTGAATCCACCTTTGGAGGAGGATTAAAAACGGTTGGTGGCACTGTAAACAAATATTCACAATCATAAAACGCTTGTGCTAATACCGATAAAATACCATACACTTTACTCCCTTTTTTAGAACAAATACGTTGTGCCACTTCTTTTTGAAACATTCCGGAAAACTCAGGAACTTGATCACGCATTTCTAAAGTTTTAAAAACAATTTGAGTAGAAATATTATAAGGAAAATTACCAATTATAGCAAAAGGTTCCTCTGCAAAAACTTCTTTTAGATTATACTTTAAAAAATCTTTAGAAATGATATTTGGAGCTAAATTAAGATAATGTGTTTGTAAATATTCTACGGATTCCGTATCAATCTCGATTACAAAAGTTTCAATAGGTTTTTCTAACACATATTTAGTTAAAACACCCATTCCAGGACCAATTTCCAATACTTTTTTATATCCAGTTAAAGATAAACTATCTGCAATATCTTTAGCGATACTTTCGTCAGTTAAAAAATGTTGTCCTAAATGTTTTTTTGCTTTTACAGACATGAACTAGTTTTTGCGTGTGAAAAATTCATCTAAAACTTCTAATTCCGTTCTAAATGCTAACATTTTATCTCCAAACATACGTGCGCCTTCCTCACGTAAACGAGGCGCATGATTTAGATAATAATTTTCTAACTTTTCTTTTGAATCTGTAAAATATTGAATAGAATAAGTTGTACCTCCCATTTCTTCTTCCACTAAAACTTTTATCATTTTAGCTTTATGAAATAGTCCAGTTGAAAGTACATCATCAATATGTTTCGTTTTCATCCAATTAAGCCATGCATCACGAACACTATCGTCAATATTGATAGTAACATTATATATTATCATTATCTCTTATTTTATGCAAAGATACTTAATAATAAGCTAGTGCGTATGTAAAAAAAAGACAAAAAAAAGACCTCTAAATTAGAGGCCTATATATTTTAGTGGTGCAGTTGTTCTTCACCATCTTTCATTGGAACATTTTGTGGCACAAAATCCTCATCGTGACCAGGCTTACTGTAATCATATGCCCATCTGTGCACTTCAGGAATTTCACCAGGCCAGTTACCGTGAATATGTTCTACAGGGGCTGTCCATTCTAATGTATTAGATTTCCATGGATTCATAACTGCTTTTTTACCTTTAAAGATACTATAAAAGAAATTCCAGAAGAAAACAATTTGGAAAGCAGCACCTACAAGAGCAAATACAGTAATTAACACATTAACATCAGCTAATTCATCAAATAAAGGAAACGCAGAGTTCGTGTAATATCTTCTTGGTAAACCTGCCATACCGATAAAATGCATTGGGAAAAATACTCCATAAGCACAAACAGCAGTTACCCAAAAGTGAACATACCCTAATGTTTTATTCATCATTCTACCAAACATTCTAGGGAACCAATGGTATACACCAGCAAAGAACCCGTACAAGGCAGAAATACCCATTACTAAGTGGAAGTGAGCCACAACGAAATAAGTATCATGCACATTAATATCTAAAGTTGAATCACCTAAAATGATACCAGTTAAACCACCAGTAATAAATGTTGAAACTAAACCTATAGAGAATAACATAGCTGGATTTAACTGCAAATTACCTTTCCATAATGTTGTAATATAGTTGAACGCTTTAACAGCAGATGGAATTGCAATTAACAAAGTTGTAAAGGTAAATACTGAACCCAAGAAAGGATTCATTCCTGACACGAACATATGGTGACCCCATACAATTGTAGATAAGAATGCAATAGCAATGATTGAAGTAACCATAGCTCTATAACCAAATATAGGCTTTCTAGCATTAGTGGCAATTATTTCAGATGTAATACCTAAAGCAGGTAATAATACAATATATACCTCTGGGTGACCTAAAAACCAAAATAAATGTTCAAATAATACCGGAGAACCTCCTTGATAATGTAAAACTTCACCTTTAATAAAGATATCAGACAAATAGAATGACGTTCCAAAGCTTCTGTCAAAAATTAATAATAATGCAGCAGAAAATAATACTGGGAAAGAAATGACACCAATAATAGCTGTAACAAAGAACGCCCATACAGTTAGAGGAAGGCGAGTCATCGACATCCCTTTTGTTCTCATATTAATAACCGTTACAATATAATTTAATGAACCCATCAAAGATGATGCAATAAAGATAGCCATTGAAACTAACCACAATGTCATACCTAAACCAGAACCTGGAATAGCTTCAGGTAAAGCAGATAGTGGAGGATAAATTGTCCAACCTGCTGAAGCAGGACCTGATTCAACGAAAAGAGAAATAATCATGATAACACAAGAAACGAAGAACATCCAAAAAGATAGCATGTTCATAAATCCTGAAGCCATATCACGTGCACCAATTTGTAATGGAATTAACAAGTTACTAAAAGTACCTGATAAACCAGCAGTAAGTACAAAGAAAACCATTATGGTTCCGTGAATAGTAACTAAAGCAAGGTAAATATCATTTCTCATTACACCACCTGGAGCCAGTTTTTCGCCTAAGAAAATTTTAAATATTTCAAAAGATTCCTCTGGCCATGCAATTTGCATTCGGAAGAATAACGATAAGACAATCCCAACTATCCCCATCAATAAACCTGAGATAAGGTATTGCTTAGCAATCATTTTGTGGTCAATACTAAAAATGTATTTAGTAATGAAAGTTTCTTTATGATGACCGTGATCGTGTGACATACTATTTATATTATAAATTTAATCTAATCTAAATTATTTAATTACTTGAGCCATAGTTTTAGTAGAATCTAATACTACCGTATTTGAAGCTGGATCAGCTTTAGGAGCAGATGCTTCCTTCACTTGAGCAGCAATTGTTTTTTGCTCTTTAACCCACTTCTTATAATCTGCTTCAGACTCAACAATGATTTTAATTTGCATGTTGTAATGAGATGCACCACATATTTTATTACATAATAATAAATAATCAAAAGTATATGGTTCAAGAGCAGTTTGACCTTTAGCTACTAACTCAACACTTTTCTTAGCTCTAATTTTATTAATGTTAGCAACCTTTTCAATGATCTTAGGATCATTTCTCATCTCTGCAGTTGTTACAGTTGGAGTGAATGAAAATTCAGTAACCATACCTGGAACACAGTTCATTTGTGCTCTAAAGTGAGGCATATATGCCGAGTGTAATACATCTTGAGAACGCATTCTGAAATGAATTTTTTTACCAACAGGTAAGTGTAATTCAGTAACAACTTTATCGTCTTGAGCAGCAGGATCAGACATATCAACACCTAAAGTATTAACGTCTTTAATGTATCTAACATTTGCCTTACCTAGAGTGTTATCATCACCAGAATATCTTGCTTCCCAACCAAACTGTTTAGCATACAATTCTATATTGATTACTTCCTCACCTTTTTCAACATTCATAATACTGTTCCAAGTATATAAACCGTATAAAATCAATCCGGCTAAAACGATTACAGGAATAACTGTCCAAATCATTTCTAACTTGTTGTTATCTGCAAAGTAAAGAGCTTTTTGACCATCCTTACCTCTGTATTTGAATGCGAAATAATGCAAAAGAAACTGAGTGATTGTTTGTACAATAAAAATAATAACCATTGAGATATACATCAAGTTATCATAATCTTTACCATGCTCAGATGCAGGTGTTCCAAGTACAAAATGACCCCATTTTACTAATGAATAAATAGTAAATATATATATAAACCCAACAAAAGCAAACATTAGGTAGCCATTTACATTATTATCTTTATCATTAGCAATCTCTGAATTATCAATAGATTTTTCAGTTGTAAGATTAAATATTTTAGATAATTGCCAAATAGCAACCCCTAATAAAACTACAATTATAAGTACCAATAAACTGTTCATTTGTTTATTACTTTAAATATTAATAATGAAAATGTTTGCTTTCTTCTATATAAGGATTACCT